>DCQQ01000026.1:60850-69493 GCA_002323515.1 Balneolaceae bacterium UBA1514
GGTACATAAGAGGATAAGGTCATATCAAAGCCTGTATCCCCTATAGTCCAAGCCATATCTCGTTCTCCTTCATATGCTAAATCATTGGCAAAAGCTTCTATTCGAAAGGCAGAGGTACTTGGTTTCTTTGCCGAGACTAGGACACCTGCAGATCCATCCGAGAAAACGGAACCAGCTATTAAGGTATCGGGGTCGGTTTTAGGATTAAAGTGCAAGGAGCAAAGTTCAGTAGCAACAATGAGTACCACAGCCTTAGAATCTTGATCACAAAAAGCCTGTGCCATACGAAGTGCTGGAAAAGCGGCATAACATCCCATAAAGCCTATATGGTAGCGTTCAACACTTGAAGCTAAACCTAGCTCTTTAACGATTTCGTAATCAGGACCGGGAGCAAAAAAACCCGTACATGAAACCGTTATTACATGACTTATTGCCGGAAGGCCAGATTTTTTGTGCTTCTCATTTAATGCACTAGCAGTTTCTAAAAAAAGCTTCTTTGCAGCAGACTTATATTTTTTATTTCGCTCACCAGTGCTGGGTATTTGTGCTGGATCAAAAGAGCGATGAAAAAAGCTGTTAGGGTCTTCAGAGAAATAGTCTTCCAACACGGTATGCCGATGTTCTATTCCTGATTGAATATAAATCCTATGCAGGATTGCCTGAGTTTTTCGGTTATCCTGATGCAAATTCTTTAGTCGATCTAACAGTTCGCGTTGATTACCCCGAGATGCAGGGATGGATGTTTCTATATAGTGAATATAACTAGACATAGTACTACTACAATAAAGCTTAGCTATTGGTTCGGCTTCTTAGTTAGTTTTTATTTCGGGTTAAAAGATGGAACCGTGTGTTGTGTAACACAGCAGCGGTACTTAAGCCTGCAATAAGTCCTATCCATAATCCTTGAGGACCGTATCCTACATTAAAACTCAGATAATAACCCATAGTAAAACCAATAAACCAGTAGGAAATCAAGTTGAATATCATAGGCATACGAGTATCTTTTAACCCTCGAAGGGCTCCAAAAGCACCCACTTGTAAACCATCGGAGAGTTGAAAAACGGCCGCAAAAAAGACCAAACTCACCGCTAGGTTAATGACTTCTACATCATGAGTGTACACACTTACGATGGTTTCTGGAAAAATGAAGAGTACTGCAGCAGTAATACTAGTAACTCCAGTACAAACAGCGGTTCCAGTAAACCCTCTAAAGCGTGCCTCTTCCAAAAGTCCTTTACCCATAGAAACACCAACTCGCTGAGAAATGGCTAGAGATAATCCTAAAGGAATCATGAATACGGTAGCAGCAATATTAATGGCAACCTGGTGGGCAGCAGAAGCTTGAACACTTAGGGTACCCATAAGAACGCTGACAGCAGCAAATAGAAGTACTTCCATTGTAGTACTCATGGCATTTGGTATGCCAATTTTTAACAATTCAGCAATGCGACCCCAATCGGGTCCTTTAGTTCGGACAAAAATATTAAAACGGCGGTAGGTTTTGAACTTCGCAGTAAACAGTATCATTGCAAGTCCACCGGACCATTGCACGAGCGATGTGGCGTATCCTGTACCTTCAGCACCCAATTGAGGGAGTCCGAAGGCCCCATACATTAATATGTAGTCCGCTGGAATATTGACAACAAGCATGCCTAAAGCCACAAACATAGCTGGCCTCGTATAGGCTAATCCTTCACTGAAATAACGAAAGCCTGAAAACAAGAAATAGGCGGGGATTCCCCAAGAAGCGGCCAACATGAAGTCAGTTGCTAGGGGGATGATTTCTGGATCTACCCCTACAGCTGGCATTAACTGAGGAAGCCAACGAACAAGAAAAAAAGAAGGTACGGCAATCAATGCCACTAACCATAACATCTGTCGGGCACTTTTCCCTATTTCATCGAATCGTTTAGCCCCTATATGATGTGAAACTACTGGATTTATAGCTACAAGTGTTCCGATTCCAAACATGAGTACCGGCAGATAAAGAGCATTCCCTACTGCTACACCAGCTAGGTCCGCAGCGCTAAGTTGACCGGCCATGATAGTATCGGTAACATTTAAACCCATACCGAGTAGTTGAGTTCCTACAACAGGCCCACCAATTTTGCCAAGCATACCCGCTTCTTTTTGTACCGAACTAATTGTAAAGGACATGGGTAATATTCTTAAAAAGCGGAGATTAGGTTGGGGATTTCACTCAGGTCTTTCTGATAAAGCACACCAGCGATAGCGCTAGCAGCTAATTCCCCAATAGCTGTTCGCGTTTCGTGCGTAGCACTTGCAATATGGGGAAGCAGTGTGCAATTAGGTGCGGTGAGTAAATCGGGATGAACGGTTGGCTCAAATTCATACACATCAATACCTGCCCCGCCAATCTGCCCCTGATGCAGTGCTTGTGCTAACGCCTGTTCATCTATAACAGGTCCTCTGGAAATATTTAAAAGAATGGAATGTTCTTGCATTAAGCTAAGGCGTTGGGCGTCGATGAGATGATGTGTACTTTCATGAAGGGGACAATGCAGACTAACGACGTCCGATCTGCTTAGTAGAGTATCTAGATCTTCTACATAACTTGCTTGAAGAGTCTGTTCAACGGAGGGAGCAACCTTGGTGCGGTTATGATAGTAAATCTCCATCCCGAATGCCTGCGCTCTTTTTGAAAAAGATTGACCTATGCGTCCCATTCCTATAATGCCAAGTTTTTTGCCCGAGAGTTCCATACCTAAAAATCCCAATGGTTCCCATTGGGTAAAGAGCCCATCCCTAAGGTATTGCTCGGCTTTGTTAAATCGACGGGTGGTCGCCAATAATAGACCCATTGTAAAATCTGCACACGATTCAGTCAATACATCAGGTGTATTAGCTACATGTATATTACAGCGGTGGGCGGCTTGAACATCAATATTGTTGTAGCCTACAGCAAAATTTGCCACAATTTTTAACTGATGCGCTGCTTCCAATACCCTAGATGTAACCGGGGTAGATAGCATGCATAGTAAGGCATCATAATGTCCAATTACTTCGAGCAATGACTCCTCGGTCAGAAATTGTCCTTGTTCACCCACAGTAACTTCACCCACGGTCTGGAGAAAATGTATATTTGACGCCTGGATAGGTTCCGTAACTAAGATTCGGAATCCCATTTTTTTACCCTTCGGATTTGATATAGGTTGCTTTAGCGTCGTTCCACATGAGTTCTAAATTATAGAAACTTCTCTTTTCCTCTGTCATAATGTGAACCACTGTGTGGATAAAATCTAGGATAATCCAAGATCGAGCTTGTAGGCCTTCTTTTTTCCATGCCTTAGCGTCTATTTTTTCTTGTACTTCAGCCTCTACAGCGTCAGCAATGGCTTTAATTTGGGTATCAGAATTACCTGTGCAAATCACAAAGAAATCCGCTAGGGTAGTTTGAGCTGATATGTCTAATACCGTAATATCTTTGGCTTTTTTACTTTCCATACCCTCAATAATGTGGGTTACTAGGGTGTTGGAATCTGGAGTTGCCTCGATAAATTGGTTGTTAGCGGGTTTTTCTATTTTTGTCATAGTTAATCTGTGTTCAGCGATTCGTAATCTTGGCCAATTACAACGGTAACGTCTAGAAAGAAATCTGTAGATTCCTCTTGAATTACATGGAGGGGATCTACACCTAAAGCATCAGCCACGCGATAAGCATTTGCCATGACTCGGCTACGGGATATAATCATGGTATTTTTTACGTCAAAATGGTCAAAGTTACCGGTTTCAACGACATCGAATCCATTTTTTCTAAGCACCGAGGTATAGGCATTAGCAATACCAGATACTCCACACCCATTAAGCACTTCAATTTGTATGATATCACTGATAAGTTGAGCACTTTGCTCTGTTCTCTCATTTTGGATTCTTGGGAACAGTACTCTGGTGAATACGGCTAGTAACAAAATGACTAGTAGAAGACTTAAAAAGCCAATAGCCGCATGCAAATAAAGAGTATTAGAAGAGGATTCTCTGGGCGTCTGACTCATGTAATTTTTCTAGTACCACATCCCATACGATCGATACGGGTTAAATCCAGAATAGGGGTTGTACCCCATTATATTAGGTAACTGTTGATACTGTACTTTTAAAAAAGCTTTATCAGAAATCTGGTAATTTAGTTCCGCATTCCGGATCATCACTTGTGGGCTGAAACCTTGTTGAATTCCATTGTTATTCGAACCAAAGCCAGGGGTGTTTCTGCCAAAAGGTGAATGTAAGAAAGATACATCCACTTTACCTTGTAGCTTAGGACTAAACGCAAATTGGAGAGTATTTGTATATGCATTGATATTTTGAACTCCTCCGCCATGCGCTGCAAAACTCATTTCATACGAGTGAGACATTTGCACATTAATTTTTTGGAAAAATTGATTCAAGCTGTGCTGAACAGTTGGGGTAGTGCGATTGATAATCGGTCCTGAATAATCATATCGGGTGGGTAAGTTTTTGCGCAGTTGTGCTTGAGTATCCAAAGATATTCCAAGAATGATAACTAGTGCTAGTGAAAAAGTAAGTGGTTTCATAATATTGCTAATAGGTCTTTTAACAGTATACCCGAACGAATATAATTCTCTACACATTATAATGAATAGTCTCTAAATAATAAACCTAAACTATGGTTATTTGAAATTGCTTCTAGACCTCAAAAATAGTATATTTTCTCTCTTTTGAATGATGAAATAGTGCTTCATTTGTATTCCCTATTCCAGCAGCTTAAAAGGGAGAGGCATTGAACAATATTAAGGCTCAAGAAGTAAAAATCAAGGAATGAAACTTACCGATTTTAGATACGAAATAGAAGGTTTAAATATCCCAGACGCACCACTTAAAGAAAGAGATAGTGCGAAATTATTGGTTCTTAACAGGGCTGAACAAACCATTGAACACCGAAATTTTTCAGATATACATGAATATTTGAATGAAGGCGATGTGTTAGTGTACAATAACACAAAAGTATTTCCTGCTCGCTTGAATGGTAAGAAAGAAAAAACCGAAGCTGATATAGAGGTTTTTCTGCTAAGAGAGCTACAGCCTGAGAATATGTTGTGGGATGTGCTCGTAGAACCTGCTCGTAAAATTAGAATTGGAAACAAGTTATATTTTGGAGAAGGGGAAGATGAATTGATGGCCGAAGTGGTGGATAACACCACTTCCCGAGGGAGAACGATTCGGTTTCTATTTGATGGACCCAATCATGAATTGTATGAACGATTGGATTCTTTGGGTAAAATGCCTTTGCCACCATACATCGAGCGTGAGCCAGTTGACGAAGATAAAGAGCGATATCAGACGGTATTCGCTTCCGAACGTGGCGCAGTAGCCGCTCCTACGGCGGGTATGCACTTTACCGAGGATCTACTAGAGAAAATAAAAGCCAAAGGAGTACATTTACTGCCTATCACACTTCACATTGGTTGGGGTACATTCCGAAATGTCGAGGTGGAAGATCTAACAAAACACCGCATGGATTCTGAAAACTATTTTATTTCACAGGATACATCTGACCAAATAAACGTGGCTCTTAAAAGTAAAAAACATAAAGTAATTGCCATGGGTACTAGTGTAGTTCGTGCGATTGAAACGAGTGTCATGGCCAGTGGAATGAGTAAGCAGGGTACGGGTTGGACCGATAAATTCATTTATCCTCCTTATCAGTTCAAGATAACTGAATCTCTTATTACCAATTTCCATCGTCCAGAATCCACCCTACTAATGTTGGGTGCCGCTTTTGCAGGCTACGATTTGCTTATGAAAGCTTACGAAGAAGCTAAAGAAAATAACTATAGGTTATTTTCCTTCGGCGATGCCGTGATGGTCATTTAACAAGGTAGATGTATGATAAAACTAGCCGTTATATTACCAGCCGCCGGAACAGGTAGTCGCATGAGAACGGAAACTCCAAAGCCTTATCTTCGGCTAAAAGGGGTGACTATTTTAGAGCATACCATTCGTAATTTTTTAAGGGTAGACGGCTTAGTTCAAATTGTTATTGCCACCTCCAATCAATGGATGTCCCAAGCACAAAGTATTGCTTCATCTTTTAAAAGTGACACTATCACGGTAGATGTGGTTGAAGGCGGGTCAGAACGACAATTTTCTATACATCATGCGCTTCAGTCACTCGATGATCATGTGAATATGGTAGCCGTGCATGATGCAGTCAGGCCCTTCATCACAACTTCCTTAGTAGAATTATGCTGCACCGAAGCAAGGGATCATGGCGCCGCCATTGTTGCTGTTCCTGCCAAAGACACCATCAAACGTGTCGATGCAAAAGGCTTCATACAAGAAACCCCTAAGCGAAGCACAATTTGGCAGGCGCAGACGCCCCAAATCTTTCAGAGGCCATTACTTGAGAGAGCATATAAAAAGGCCATCGCTGAGGACTATTTCGGAACAGATGATGCATCCTTGGTGGAACGGATAGGCGGGAAGGTTAAAGTAATTGCAGGTGATAGAAGAAACTTAAAAATCACCTTCCCTATAGACCTAAGGGTGGCTGAGATGATTTTAGAAGAAGGATCCTTTGACGTACCACAATAGCTATGGATATTCGAGTTGGTTTTGGCTATGATGTGCATAAATGGTCGGACGATCGTCCGCTGATATTGGGAGGAATTACAATTCCTTATACAATGGGCTTACATGGTCATTCTGACGCAGATGCGCTTTTGCATGCTATAACTGACGCCTTACTTGGAGCCCTAGCTTTAGGAGATATTGGTACTCATTTCCCAGACACGGATCCGGCGTATAAGGGTGCTGACAGTGCGCTATTGTTGGCCAAGGCGTATGAGTTGGTTGGTGGTGGTGGGTTTAGCTTAGGGAATATAGACGCTACTATAGTAATGGAGCGCCCAAAATTGTTGCCTTATATCCCTGCTATGCGAGAGCGAATTGCTGTTATTCTTGCAGTAGAATTAAATCAGGTTTCGATCAAAGCAACAACCTCTGAACGAATGGGTTTTATTGGCCGAGAAGAAGGCGCAGCAGTCATGGCTACAGTGTTAATAAAAAAAAACAGCTAATTCCCCAGTCGGTATGGTGAATTACCACTGTTCATCAATAAAGGCTCCATAACATGGCAGATGTAATCAATACCCTAGTCGATTTTATTGGCCAAGTATCCCCTATTCTGATATACCTACTTTTATTCTTTATAGCCTACATGGAAAATATTGTACCCCCTGTACCTGGTGATGTTATCGTAGCATTTGGGGGATATTTAATCTCTTTAGGAAGCATAAATGGCTTGGGTCTTTGGTTAGGGACCGTCATAACCTCGGTCTTGGGCTTTATAACGATGTATCAAATGGGGAGTTACTTAGGTGGGCCGCTGTTAGCATCAACCATTGGAGCAATTAAACAAGAAAATGGTCTCGAAAATGATTCTTCAGAAGGGTTCTTAAGTTCTGCAAAGAAAGTATTAGCGAAACTAATTTTGAGATTTGCTAATCCGTCCTACTTGCGTAAGGGTAAGGAATGGATGCGTAGTTATGGGCAATGGGTGGTGGTAAGCAACCGCTTTCTTGCAGGCACTCGCTCGGTTATAGCGCTGACTGCAGGGGCAAGTAAACTGCCTATCTGGCCGACAATACTCAGTTCTAGCGTTAGTTCTATGTTATGGAATGGAGTCCTTATATATGGTGGTTGGTGGTTGGGTGATAATTGGCGACGGGTGGGTATTTATTTGGAAGCATATAGTCAGCTTATTTTGGTATTATTGGCCTTTTTAGCGCTGTTAGGCTTCATGTACATACGACGAAAAAATCAAGAGTAAGTAAGCGGTAGTGTGTGGGCTCATTTTTTAAGCTTGCAAAGGATTTCCTCTTCGGGTTGATAGAAACCGTTATTGGTAAAAAAGATAAAATTTTAGTGTTTTAGTATTGACAATTCCAACGGTTTACGGTATTTTAAACGTCTTTCTAAAAAAGCCAGTGTAGCTCAGTTGGTAGAGCAACGGTTTTGTAAACCGTCGGTCATCGGTTCGAATCCGGTCACTGGCTCGTTCATTGAAAATATTGACGTACAGTAATTTAAGCGGAAATGCTTCGGCAATTCGCGCAGAATTACACCGATGGGGAGATACCAAAGCGGCCAACTGGGGCAGACTGTAAATCTGTTGTCTTACGACTTCGCAGGTTCGAATCCTGCTCTCCCCACACGCACCCTAGCGGGCGTAACTCAATTGGTAGAGTGTCAGCCTTCCAAGCTGAATGTTGCCGGTTCGAACCCGGTCGCCCGCTCCATCGGCCGATATAGCTCAGGGGTAGAGCACTTCCATGGTAAGGAAGGGGTCGTCGGTTCAATTCCGACTATCGGCTCATGTAAATAAATTCATAAATCGTTCAATTAATACTGATATAAAATGGCAAAAGAGACCTTTCAGCGAACTAAACCCCACGTAAACGTGGGAACGATCGGACACGTAGATCACGGAAAGACTACGTTAACGGCGGCAATTACCACGGTAATGGCGAAAACCTACGGTGGCGTTGCTCAAGCTTTTGATCAGATCGATAATGCACCCGAAGAGCGTGAGCGTGGTATTACCATTGCGACGGCTCACGTGGAATATGAATCGGCCGAGCGTCACTACGCACACGTAGATTGTCC
>DCQQ01000026.1:69806-70739 GCA_002323515.1 Balneolaceae bacterium UBA1514
AGGTCACGCCGATTATGTAAAGAATATGGTAACCGGAGCGGCCCAGATGGATGGTGCTATTCTAGTGGTTGCAGCTACCGATGGACCTATGCCTCAGACTCGTGAGCACATTCTACTAGCCCGCCAGGTTGGCGTACCTCAAGTAGTGGTATTCATGAACAAGGTTGACTTAGTAGACGATGAAGAATTATTAGAGCTCGTTGAGCTAGAAGTACGAGAGTTGTTATCCAGCTATGAGTTTGATGGTGACAACATACCTGTGGTTCAAGGTTCGGCGCTAGGAGCGTTGAATGGCGAAGCTCAGTGGGAAGAGAAAGTAGTTGAGCTCATGCAGTCGGTTGATCAGACTATACCTACGCCTGAGCGTGATGTAGACAAGCCGTTTTTGATGCCAGTAGAGGATGTGTTCTCTATTACAGGTCGTGGTACGGTAGCTACGGGTCGAATTGAGCGTGGTATCCTTAAGCTCAACGATGAGATTGAAATTGTAGGGATTGTAGAAGATCCGATGAAGAGCGTGGTAACCGGTATTGAGATGTTCCGTCGTTTGTTAGACCAAGGTCAGGCGGGAGACAATGCAGGGATTCTACTTCGTGGTATAGACAAAGAGCAGATTCAGCGTGGAATGGTTCTTTGTAAGCCAGGCTCGATTAACCCACACAAGAAGTTTGAGTGTGAGGTGTACGTATTAAGTAAAGATGAGGGTGGTCGTCATACGCCATTCTTTAAGGGATACCGTCCACAGTTCTATTTCCGTACAACGGATGTAACGGGAGCATGTGAGCTTCCCTCAGGAGTGGAGATGGTAATGCCAGGCGACAACGTCAAGTTGAGCGTAGAGCTAATTCAACCAGTGGCCATGGAAGATGGATTGCGTTTCGCGATTCGCGAAGGTGGTCGTACGGTTGGTGCCGGCGTTGTAACTAAAATTTT
>DCQQ01000022.1 GCA_002323515.1 Balneolaceae bacterium UBA1514
ACTCCAGTCAACACTAAAATGCAATTTTTTTGATCAGAAGTACAAGCTGCATCAACCAGAAAATATTTTAGCCAATGCTCTAGCTTCTAAAAATTCCAGACGGATAATGTACCCTTACTAGACACAAAGCATGGGCGGGAGCCGTGTATATCTGATGATCTTTGCGATCGTGAATCCAAGATACGGAATTCGATGTGACCATATTCTGATCCTGCATATGCCACATAGTCCCGACTAACCTACGAACCATGTTACGCAAAAAGCGATTTGCAGTGACTTTATAGAAGAGCTCATCTCCTTCAATAATCCATCGTGATTCTTCGATCTTACACAAGGTGGTATAATTCTCAGGATTTGTTTTCGAGAGGTAATCAAAGTCATGTTCCCCTAGTATCTGATCCGCTAATTCGTTAAGTACCTCTAAATTCCAATGCCCCCCTGCATTCCAAGATTGATGGGCTCGCAATGGACTAGGCTCAGTCACAATATGATAGGAATAACTTCGAGATAAGGCATCGAATCGAGCATGCGCATCGCCTTTTACCTCACGAATAGTCGAAATATAGATAGTAGGCCCAAGTAATCGATTCAAACGATGACAAAGCAGGGATTGATCTTCCTCTGGATTATTGGCCGTTGTTTTCCGAAATCTATGCCAATCATCGGGACTAATATCGATGTGTGCTACTTGAGCCTTAGCATGAACTCCTGAATCCGTTCTACCCTGCCCTATGATATCCATCGGCTGCTGGAAAAGCAGCCCAAGCGCTTCTTCTATTGCTCCCTCCACTGTTGGGGCATCTGGCTGAACTTGCCAACCCGAAAAAGAGGCTCCATCAAACTCAATTGACAAAAAATATCTGGACATTCTAAAAGTTAAGCCTAAAATTCACCGTGTAATAGAACACCTGTTGCTGTTTTGTGTACTCTATGGGAAGTCTGTCCACATTGGATGGCCTGCTAATATGCGCCGCCTTAGCTTGCTCAGATAATCCAATATTGCCCATGCCTGTAACATTTGGACCTAGAATACTGGAAAAACAGGCACCTGATCCTATCTGTTCTAATCCCAAATGTGCTTGAAAACCCATCTTATTTGCATCTCTAACCAAGCTAAAAGCATGAATACCACTTATAACACGATTAACTACCATTAAAGTTACCAAAGCTGGAAGCTGATTGTTATTCTTATCAACCCGTTCGCGCATATCGTTAAATTGACTTCGACTTGAGCTAGATTCCCAATTCCATTCATTTTCTGGAATTTCCTCCAAACGTTTGTTCCAATTGCGTGATCTCAACTGATAATCATTGTATAAAGCCAAGTTGTCATGATTTGATACAGCCAAATACACCTCCCTATCCCGACTCGCTAAATCTATACCAGCGTTACTCAGGGCAAAGGTTACCAATTCATCCTCTAAGAAGGATCCCCGATATCGAATACCCATATACGAAAGTATGAGTGAAACGTCGAGCGCCATATGCCACTGCCCTCGAGTCCATTGCATAGAATTGGCATAATATTCGCCCCAACCTGGTAATAGAAACGAACGCCTTAGTGCTGCTGCTGGATTTTTCTGCTGGTTACTATCATTATCATACCACGAAATGAGTTCCGGATTACTCCAGGAATTTTTCGATGCCTCATTTGAGCTCAATGAGAAATTATTTCTCGTATCCATCCCAAAATTTTTAGTCTGGGCAGATGCTAATGGCGATAGACCAAACAAGAGAACGAGCACTATTACTGCGCCCTCTGAACCCGTTCTTTGCTTGATTAGAAATTTCATTTATACCGCCATTTTTCGTTCTCTTTCCCAATGTCGCAAAATAGAAATACTAAAACCAATCATAAGTAGGAAGGTTCCAGCCCAGACAACAGATATTAATGGCTTTTTCTCTGCCACAATAAGTATCCATTCATCTTCTAATCCTTCTGGGAGCCCTATAATACTGAGCTCGATACTATCACTCTCTGGGTCTAATTTTGTAAACCGAACGGACAGATTATAGGCTTCTATTTCTACTGGAAAGGACGCTGTAAAACTTTGTCCATCCTCATTGTATACTGTAAACAGAGGCTCCAAACTATACTTTGTGTTACTAGGAAGGTGAACAAAATCGAGCTGTGCGCGGACACCTACTCCTTTACCGGTTGGCACATTAGTTGAATCAACCATAATGAAATCATTAAATTGAAATGAGAACGGCCCTAGCTCTTTGCTCTGCCCTCTAGTAAAACTAATTACTTGAGCTTCTTCATCAGCGGAAGTAGATTCACCTTGGCCCGCCATACTTCCACCTAAGGATGCCGTAGTGGAGTCTTGACTCAGACCAACTGGTTGAATTTGATTTGCCTCAGCATTGCGGTTATTGACATTTTCAATGTATGAACTCCCAGCTACGTACAAATAAATATCATTTAGCCACCCAGTACGAACATCAGGATCAACCGACCACTGAATATTATCCTGCGTGGAAGTAGTTAGCATAGGATATACTTCTGGATTCATACCAAAGCTTCGGCCACTTTTTAAATCGGTAAAACTGAGCGCATAGGTTTGTTGGCCAGGCCTATTTTGATTATCAATGGTATAGCCACTATACAGTACCTCATAACGGTTGCTAAGTACTTTGGGCTCGTTGAGCTTAAGTTCTAACATCTCGACCGTCTGCGAAACTGTGAATCCATGTTCATCGGTTACTTCACCACTTAGTACACGTTCATTATAGTTGCTAGTCCGCTCATCGAGTAGTGGGCTATTATAGGCCGATGAAAATAAAATACCTACTAACAGTAGTCCGAAGCCCACATGAGTGGTTACTCCGCCAATGAGTTTGGATTGTTTTTTTGCCAATCGGAACAACACCCATAGATTCCCAATGATTGCAAAGAAACCTGCAAACAAGTAAATCATGTAATAAAAATTTCGCACTTCATACATCATGATGGAGATAATAGTTGCAAACGAAGTGACTAAAAGAGGTTGGATCAATGCAGATGAAAGGGATTCTGCATCGTGTTTTTGCCAAAACAACATTTGACCAATAACCGTCATCAATGCCATGATGATAGCGATGGGCATGCTCCAATCATTGTAAAAACTTATTTCAGGCGGGGTAGGGTTTTCATTAAAGAGCAGTCCAATTATGGGAGAACTAGTACCCAGAATGATCACCGCACCAAGAATGAACAGCGCTATCGACCCAGAAACCGTCATGAATTCTCTAGTCAATATACCATGCTCTTTATTGGGGCTTGGTAGTTCTTTGTACCGATAAAAGAACATACCTAATCCAACAATGGTTACGACCAACATAAATACCAGGAGTTGATTGTATAAACCTAAATCCACAAAACTGTGAACCGAAGAATCTGCCAATATCCCAGAACGTGTTAAAAAAGTTTCATATACAATTGCAATGTAGGCCAGTATTGCGAACAAAAGCGATGATTTTTGCGCTATAGAGCTTTTTCGCTGGATAATCATCGTATGAATACCTGCAGTACCAAATAACCACGGTACTAATGAGGCATTTTCAACAGGATCCCAAGCCCAATATCCACCAAAGCTAAGTGTGATGTAGGCCCAATACCCACCCAAGAATATTGCGGTGAGCAAAGATAAATTCGCTCCTAATGTCCATGGTAAGGCTGGCCCTACCCACTCATTATATTTTCTTTTCCATAAAGCGGCCATCGCAAAACAGTAGGGAATGGTCATCATCGCAAAACCAATAAATAAAACGGGTGGATGGATCATCATCCAAGGACTCTTTAGTAGATCATTTAATCCAGAACCATCTGCCGGCACAAAATTTGGATTCGCCTGAATAAAAGGTGCATTGGGCATTTCTTCGGCAATGGTACGGAACGGAGAAGCACCCAAGCTCAGAAAATCTGAATGCCAACCAGCAATCATTGATAGCAAAAAAACCTGGGTCAACGTCAAAAAAAACATGACGGGAGCTCGGTATGGCTCCCTAGTCCACTTAATCAACATAAATCCACTAATACAGGAAAAAAGTATCCATAACATGAAACTTCCTTCTTGCCCCCCATAAAATGCTGACCACAAGTACTTTGGAGCTAAATCAAGACTTGTGTAGTTAAATACATAGTAGTATTGAAACTGATGTTCGAATATCAACTTCACTAGTATAGCAGATGCCAGTAAAAGGAAAAGACCCTTTAAGCTAAAAAATAAATGACCCCATCGAATCATTTTTTCTTTGTCCTCACGGGAGGCAATTCCATAAAAGGCCAAACTAATGATCGAGCTAATAAACGAGGCGCTTATTAACCACTTTCCAATAATTCCTTCCATGATTAAAGTCCTTGAACCCCAGCTGCTACGGGTTGGGTTCCATAACTATCTACATCGGTAGCATTATATTTAGAAGGGCATTTCATAAGCATCTCGTCCGCATAGAAAACGTCATTCCTAAGCTCACCAATTACTACTAGACGATCTGCTTGCTCAAAGTTATTGGGTTTGGGCCGGCTGTATACAACTTTTTTTACTTTTCCAGACTCATCCTTCATGTGGAAACTGAACTGCATCGTTTCTCTTGAAAACCCATACTCCATTTCGGGTTCCCAAGTACCTGGTACATGAGCAGTTTTTAATTTAGCTGCTTTGTCAAAGTCTGTATAGGTGCTGATACTCTCCCCAAAATTGTACAGGAGCAATGAAGTGAAGACAATGATTGCAATGCTTCCAAAAATTAATTTAGGCTTCATTTGATGAATGATTTAATTG
>DCQQ01000008.1:0-70140 GCA_002323515.1 Balneolaceae bacterium UBA1514
GGGAATAATGGATTAGAAAGGAAAATGGGTTTAACTATGAACCAATCGGTTGTTTATTTATTACTGGTTGTACTTTCATCTGTGTTAGTGACGGTTTTATCACTTGAACCAGTTGATGCTCAAACAGTACCATCACTATCTCAGAATCAGGAATTACTATCTCTTTATGAACAGGGTTTAGATAGTGTTATTATACAGCAATATTCTTCTCCAGTTACCGATGCAGAATATTATTACCTCGCTAGTAGTTATGTACGTTTAGGTCAGTACAACCAAGCCCTAATTCTCCTATCAACGTTGATCAACGCTTCGAATTCTGAGCAGTCCCTTTGGTGGAGTGCCGAGGCAAGCTTAGCCCAGTCTAGGCTACTATTCTATCTCGGTAATTATGCTAGCGCTTTAGAGCAGGCATTTGATTTATCCACTTGTTCTACATCGACCCCAGATCAGAAACGCAGAGCTTCTATGTTTCTGGATGATATTTTAGAATTCTTGAGTTCTTCATCTTTAGCCCAACTATTCACTAATCATTATCCGTTTGAGCTTAAAGCCAGTATACTCGAAGAGCTTATGTATGTTATACCTTATGAGCTTGCCAATACTTTTTATTCAGAGTTACAGCAACTGGCTTTAGCGTCAGGCGAGAGTAAGAACCGGACTCTAAGTAGAATTGAACGACAATTATCCACACCAATTCAATACCGAAGTAGATATAATCCGTCTAAACAGTTTGGTGCACCAGATGGGTTTCATTATCGTTTAGGAGTACTCTTACCCACCTATTCATTGGAAGACGCTAGATACGCCGTAGTTCAAGATTTATACAAAGGTATGTCCTTTGCAGCAGAAGAATTCAATGCCAACACACCAGATGCAAAGATGTTCCTTATCTACAAATCGACCACTGATACCCTCTCAGCGGTCAAGCAGATAGATACTGAATACTCAGAAGGTGAACATTTTGCTCATACCCAAATTTCTTCCTTAGTTATAGGTGATCGGGTGAATGCAATTATTGGTCCACTGTTCTCAAACGAAGCTCCTCTATATGCCCCATTGGCAGAAAAATTTGAGATTCCACTATTTTTACCCCTAGCCAATGCCGATAGTCTAGATCTTCACAATAACTATATGTTTCAAGTCAATCCTAGTTTTAGTTCTCAGGGGGCTATTTTAGCCAGATACGCTGTAGAAACCCTTGGCTACGATACACTAGGTATTCTGGCAGAAAAAGGGAGCTTAGGTGAAGCAGCAGCCCACTCCTTTCTCAGAGAGTCAGAGCGACTAGGAGCTTTTGTAGCCTACGACTTTATAGAAAATCTAGAAGAACGTGGGTACGGAATTACAGATTTTACTCAATATTTCACCACCGATACCTTAGATAGCGTAACCATAATTGACGCTGTTTACGTCCCATTTACAGGGACTATTGCTCAAACTCTTATCGAATCCCTACTTACAGACTTAGTAGCTATGCAAAGTACCATAGATATTTTAGGGTCAGAAGAATGGGGTGCTGTAAACATTAATAGCACTAGACTACCAGAAACTGATGTATATTTCAGTAGAGGGTACGCCGTTGACACTACACAAACCAAGACCCGACAATTTACCACATCATACGAAATTCGCTTTGGTAGCTCACCCACCAATTTTAGTTATATAGGTTACGATGTAGCGCATTATGTTATGCGCGAACTGTACGCAGTTAAAAATGCTAAGGCCTTAAAAAATCGTATAAAAACTTCTTCACCCTATAAAGGACACGCTTTCACAATCGATTTCCGCAACACCCACATAAATTCATCCGTCTTTATCCAGCATATTCCCTCTTTATCTACCCAAAATGAGGACAAATAGCTCTACTATGGTGTTGATTGTTCTCGTTGCTTTTTGATTCGATACTGCTCTTGAATCCAGTCTCTCCATATCTTACTCGCCTTCTGATGATCCTCATAACTGGTAGTAAAGGTATGAGTGCCTTCAGGACTCGCTACCATATACAGGTAGCCATGACGTTCCGGCCGAGCCGCTGCCTCCAAACTAGTATAGGATGGATTAGTGATAGGTCCCGGAGGTAGGCCATTAATTCGATACGTATTGTATGGATGCTCGAAACTGTAGTCTCTGTACAACAATCTTCTTCGTTCGCCCAACGCAAAATTTACTGTTGGATCTGCTTGTAACCTCATATTACTATTCAATCGATTCCAATAAAGCCCCCCTATCCTTTTCTTCTCCTCCTCAAATTTATACTCCCATTCAATGATCGAGGCCATAATTATCACCTCCTCCCATCGGGTTGATGTGAACGGCTCCCCCTCAATCAAGGTAGATAACTTTTTAGTATTCTCCTTAATTAGCCGACCAATGATCGTTTTTGGCTGATCTGTCCAATACACTAGGTACGTTTCTGGATACAATTGCCCAACTACTCGGTCAGTATCAGAATTAACCGTAGCTAACCAGGTACTATCGTTAAGAGCCTCGAAAAAATCATCCTGTTGATAGATGCTCTGCTTTTCGAATTGCTGAACTATTGATTGAATATTCTGCCCAGGTAGTACAGTCAATGTTATAGGATCTTGCAAACCCCTTCCAAGTTTTTCTAACAATTTATCCAACGAACCATTATTGTTTATTCGGTAATGACCTCTCGGCACTGATCTCCAGCCCGATAAACGTCTAGCCCAATCAAAGACTTCAGGGTCTATGGTTAAGCCCTTTTTTGACAATGTGCTAAATATACTATCCATTGGTTGTGAGCGCTCAATATATAATGATATATCATCTTCAGTAGAAAGTGATTCTTCGATGAAACTATCTGAGTTTAGCAGATAATTTCTAGGTGTGAACACCAATAAAAAGGAAGCGAAAAAAAATATTAACTGAAGTACAAAGGAGTTCATAAGTTGTTCGATTTATACGATGAATGAGTTCAAATGGAAATGGACTGTAGAACGATATCAAGATAATCTACATAATTTATCTAATGAGATTTTTCTCCTTAGCTTTTTGAAATACATCAATCAGAAAAAGTATGTGATCGGCTAAGTTGGTTCCGATGAGTTCCACTCCTTTATATACATCGTCACGTGAAATATTCGCAGCAAAATTTGGAGTTTTTAACTTTTTTGTAACCGATTTAACCTTCATTCCTTCATAACCTGTGGGTCGCAATAAAGACACCGCATGTATAAATCCAGATAACTCATCACAAGCAAATAAATAGCAATCCATTTCCGACTCAGCTATTATACCCGTTTGCTCTGGGGCATGAGCTAAAATAGCATGTTTTATCTCATCGGTAACCTCAACTTTAGGGAATATGTACTCTACCGCATAGTTTGGGTGCTGATCTGGATAGGCTTCCCAATCGATATCATGTAATAAACCACACAACCACCAATCGTGAATGCTTTTCTCGTCTTTCTCTTGTTTTTGGGCATATGCCTGCATAGCTATCGCAACCATATGTGAATGATTTATCAGAGAATTTGTTGTTATGTATTCACGAAGTAATAGCTTAGCAGATTCTTTTTCCATAACGACCTTCGGATGTTAGTTGATGGTTTATATAATCGATTAAGTATCTTTAATGGTTAAGACTATGATATACCACAATATAATGGTGAATAAAATAAAAAAGTCCTTCAAACAAGTAACTATTGAAGATCAAATATGAATAAGTCAACCATATCATTTGATAAATGCATGTTTAGAGTACATTTTGCTATAATCATTGTCTTATCCGGCTTATTAAGTCTACAGTGTATGACAAATATCGAAGAAATTACTGGTGAACAAGTACAAAATGTATCCTTTCAAGCTGAGGTTCAGCCTATATTACAGCAATATTGTGTCTCTTGTCATGGTAATATTGCGGGAATAAATTTACAGAGCTATGATGCAGTTATGAATAATAATGGCAATAATTGGAAGGAAAAGGTCGTGGTTCAAGGGGACGCAGAAAATAGCGGTTTATATGATGTATTGTTAGAACGTCCGCAATTTCAGCTTCAGCAAATGCCTATTGGGGGACCTTATTTAACGGGTGACGAAATAGAAATCATTAAAACATGGATCAATGAAGGTGCTAAAAACAATTAAATCGAGCGCTAGCTGGTACCTCGCATGGGTTATTATACTTGTATGCTTACCAATTCCACTTTTGGCGCAAAGCTACTATGCTGAAAACGGCACGGCTAATTTCACCTCTAGTGTTCCCTTATATGAATTTACGGGTACAAGTAAGCAGCTGACGGGGCTTATCAACTTCACCGATAATTCGGTTGATTTTTATTTGGATTTGGAGACCTTGGATAGTGGTATAAAAAAACGTGATAAAGACATGAGGTTAACACTCGAAACAAAGAAATTTCCCTTTGCTGAATTCTATGGAAGCCTTTTGGATAGTGTAGATCTAATAAATTTGAATCCACAAATGATCAGAACCCGTGGTAATTTTAGCATTCACGGAGTAACCCGGGAGATTGATGTAGAGGGTGAAATTACCGTTGAACAGAATGCCCTATATCTAAGAGCCAGTTGGAAGATTCGTTTGGAGGATTTTTATATAGTACCTCCCTCCTTGTTATTAGTTAAAGTCGACCAAATCCAAAAAATATCAATCGATATACGGCTAGAAAAACAATAAATGAATGCTATTTTAACCCTGTTTCATCCTCATATGATATGAAATCAATTTTTTTCACCTTACTTTTACTACTAATAGTAGAATCAACACAAGCTCAAATGGAACGGAAGCGTTCGATTGAGAATCTACCCAATCCTGAACTTTTCCTTAGTACCTCATTGGTAACAGCTCAAACCGTTAATATTGTTCCTAAGGGGGAAATACAAAGTGCCATATCGCATTCATTTGGGAGTATTCGTAGTGGTTGGGGTGATTTGTTTGGTCTAGATAATAATGCAGCGGTTCACCTTGGCTTAGATGTTGGTATTGCACAGAATTTTAGTCTTGGAATTGGCAGAACAAGCGTAGATGATGTGTTTGATCTGCGTTTCAAATGGATGCCCTATCGACAAAATAGTTCAAATAGCCGACCAGTGAGTGTTGGATTTTACCTGAATACTGCGCTCGAAACATTGGAAGAACGTCGGTTTAACTATAGCTTCACCGAACGGCTTAGCTATCACAGTAGCCTAATGGTTGCACGTCAATTTGGTCGAAAAATTACACTTCAATTAAGTCCTTCTTTGTCTCATTTTAACACACTTTTATCACAGGATAATAACTCTCTTCAACACACCGTGTTTAGTACCTTATTTTTGGGAAGATTGAAAATAAATGAAAGGAATTCACTTTCATTTGAGACCGTGCCTATACTTTCTGATCCAGAAGCCATACATCATTGGGCCTTTAGTTACGAGATTGAGACAGGTGGACATGTGTTCCAATTATTCTTACAATCAGGTTATCTTTTTACGGAACAATACATAATAAAACAGACCTCAGATTCCTTCTGGGATGGCGATATACGTTTAGGTTTTGCCATCCACCGGGTGTTTCAATTGAAGAAAAATAAATGAGGATATATTCCTTTGTGAACAACCAAGAAATGAATAATTGCAGGTGATTTCATTCGTTAAGAAATTACTTATAAGAGCTATTTGTGTTGTTTTAGTTGGGTATACATCAACCAAGGCAGATGCGCAGGAGACAATAACCAGCTCGAGCATAGCTGAAATCCAAAGCCCAAAGAATCATATTTTTTTTGTAGGATATTCGCACTCCCCAACCTCGTACATTTTTTTGGGTAAAACTTCCTATTCTTCTTCACAGAGAGCAAGTATTGGTTATATATCGCCCTATACTCATCGCATTTCTGGTGGCTTCTTAAATTTCAGCGCACGTCTTCACTTCATCGTAGAGTACACTTATTCCAAGCGCGATACCGGTGGAAGCTTGGATACTATCCGAGGCTGGTCTTTAGATCCCTTCGGTTTAAGTTCAACTGTTCAACTTAACAAAAAAACTCACCTGCGAAATACGATTTATGGCGGATTTACTATTATGCCTTATACTTTTCCAACGGACAAAGGTCGCCGATTAAATTTCAATTTTGAGTTGCAATCCACTATTGAGCAAGCATTAGGAAAACATTATGTGCTTTCGTTTGGGGGAGCTTTCCATCATATTTCAAATGCACAAACTGGGGAGCAAAACCCTGGCATAGACTCTATATACATATTGTTAAGATTATCTTATCTTATCGATTAATTGTAAATCATGATACTAGATCCCTTTAAATTATGTCCATCCAAGCAAATATTCATACCTCTAAAGGCATTATTCATCTCGAATTATTTGCCGATCAAACTCCAAAAACCGTGGCCAATTTCGTTAATCTGAGTCTACGTGGTTTTTATGATGGCTTAAATTTCCACAGAGTAATTCCTGATTTTATGATTCAAGGTGGCTGCCCTCTGGGCTCTGGTGTAGGAGGTCCTGGTTATCGCTTTGAAGACGAATTTGTGCCTACATTACGTCATAGTGAGCATGGTAAATTATCCATGGCAAATGCAGGTCCGGGTACAAATGGGAGTCAGTTTTTTATTACACATGTGGCAACACCTTGGCTAGATGACCGTCATTCTATCTTTGGTCAAGTTGTTAGTTCAGAAGACCAAGAAGTTGTAAACAGCATACAACAAGGTGATACCATCGAGAAAGTCGAAATAATTGGATCCACCGATGAACTTCTTTCACAAGTAAAGGAAGTGACCATGTGGAATGAGTTACTGGATGAAGATTGATCTAGATAACATTCCTGAAGAAAAGGGATTTCGAAGACATATACATGTAATTATATTCGGTTCGGATACCCTTGCAGGTAAATTATTCGACATTGTTTTAATTGCAGCTATAGCACTTAGTGTGGCTGTGGTAATGTTGGATAGCATTGGGAGTATCAGGGTAATTTTCGGTGATTTACTATTGAAATTAGAGTGGTTCTTTACCCTCCTTTTTAGTGTGGAATATCTTCTTAGGATTGCTACGGTAAAAAAAGTTAAGCAATATGTGTTTAGCTTTTATGGGATTATTGATTTCCTTGCCATTCTACCTACCTATTTGAGCATTCTTATACCAGGTACGCAGTATCTCATAGCTATACGAGTTCTTCGAATACTGCGAGTATTCCGAATTTTAAAGCTAGCTCATTATTTATCGGAGGCTAATTTTATTACCAAGGCCTTATGGCAAAGTAGAAGGAAAATTCTCGTTTTTCTGTTTGCTGTTGTGATAATATGTGTCTTTGCAGGATCCATTATGTATGTGGTTGAGGGTCCGGAAAATGGCTTTAGTAACATTCCAATTTCCATATATTGGGCTATTGTTACCCTTTCAACAGTAGGTTTTGGAGACATAACCCCTATAACACCGCTCGGTCAATTTATTTCTGCCATAATTATGATAATGGGCTACGGTATTATAGCGGTACCCACTGGGATTGTAACCTATGAGATGAGCAAAAGCACTCGTAAGCTACACAGTTGTGTAGAATGTGGTAAGCAAAACCATGAGAAGGATGCATTGTTTTGCAAACACTGCGGTAAAGAACTGTGAATAAGATAATTAGACGGTTACCCATGAGTAGTCTCTATATCAATACATGGAGGATAAATGGCATAGGCAAAATACTAATTAATTCACCTACCGCTATTTAATCTCGTCGATGGCGAATAACCAATTTTCAATCTATACAGGCCCCAGCCTTAATACACTTAATGAGGGTTCTGTAGATGACCTAGCCTGGTATTCCATGTGGAGCTCATCTATAAAAAGTGCAAACTATCTAGTATGGGTTGGATGTAACATCGGTGTGCAACTATTTAAGCAAGATGCAGTTGAACGAGTGAACTTTCCCTTAGAGCGTAATTTCTAAGTCTTACGCATGGTCTTGTTAAAGAATCTTGCTACGAAAATCTTTCGACTCTAAGCTTTATGGGGCCAAATTTTATTATGTACCAATCGAACCAGTAGCAAGGCTATGCCCCACTGTACTAGGATTGTGGCTAATGAGTATGGGCTTAGTGGGTTAAACCAATCATCCGGAGCGTATTCAGCAACACTTAAATACATCCACCATCCAAGTAAGGTGATTACTTCAATTGGTACTACATAGGTAATGACAATGTCCCACCATTTACCTAATGGTTTAGTTTCCCCTGGTTGATGTACTAATTTTTCTCGGAACCTTGTTGCGCCATATTGAATAACGGCATAAGAGATAAACGCCCCTGAAACCATAAGACCAACCCCCCAAACAAAATCTTGATTCCCAAAAAAAGTAAGATTCAAAGCGGATGGTAGTCCAAACACAAAACCAGCTGTACCAGTTAAGATGGTTGCTTTTTTACGGGTAAAACCTGCATCTACAGCAACTTTGACGACCAACTCAATCATAGACAAGAGAGAGCTAAATGCAGCAAAACTTAGGCCTAGAAAAAATAAAATAGAGAAAATATCGCCACCAGACATATTTGCGAATAACTGAGGCATCCATATAAATGTAAGACCCGTGCCTGCTGGTCCCGAATTCTGCATTATTTTTAAAATTTCAGCATTTGACATAGTATTTCCCAAGGTTCCAAAAACCGTGGAGAAAATAATTATTGCAGCCACTAATGAGATAATATTATTCCCAATACCCGTCTGGAACGCACTGACAGTAATCCGATCATGGGTTCGCATATAGGCGGCATAGGTAAGAATTAACCCCCATGCTGCGCCCGTATCCCATGCATTTTGAGTAAGTGCTTCAAGCCAAATTCTTGGCTCTGTTAACGTATTCCAATCTGGGGTGAATAAATATCGAATACCCTCCCAGGAACCTGGTAAACTTATAGCCTTAACCAACGAAATTAATAAAATCGTAAAAAGTAGTGGGATTAATATTTTGTTCACCTTCTCTATAGATGATATACCTTTGATAACTACCCAAGAACCTAGTAGCATTACTATTCCGTGAGTAAATACAGGTATTCCCTGTGCATGAAAAGAATTCCAAACACCCATCGCTTGCTCATAATTGTTAGGTAGTCCAGATTGAAGCGACTGTGATAAATAATACAAACACCAACCGGCCACCACACTATAGTAAAACATGATGGCGGTGGCGACAAGACCTATGAAAGCACCCATCCAAGCCTTATTTTTACCTGCTATTGCTACATAGGATCCAACAATACCTCTACGCCCTGTCTTACCAATTCCATATTCAGCAATAATGAGCGGTATAGACCAGAGAAATAAAAAGCTTATCCATGCCACTAAAAAAGCACCCGCTCCAGTTTCACCTCCATTTTGAGCCGCTATTCTTGGGAAGCGCCATATATTGCCTGTTCCAATGGCGATTCCTAGTACACTAAGTATTAGACCCCATTTAGTTGAAAATCGCTGTTTTTTTTTAGATTTCCCTTCTATTTTTTGCATCTATTTTTCGGTCTTTGATAAGAAATTTTTATAAGACTGTAGTATCTTAAATTATGTCAATTAGCCTTGTTCTATTTTGATTCAAACAACGCTATCCCTATCATTAGGGGTACGTATATTAGGTTGCGACAATCTATTTTTATATGGCACCAATTTCAATCATCATTGCTGTAAGATTATACTAAATGTTTGACTCACATCAGAAAACAAATAAGTGGCTTGCTCTAGCTATCTTTTTCATCACCCTTATTATATATAGCTTAACCATGGCTCCTACAGCTAGTTTTTGGGATGCAGGGGAATTCATTGCGGTGGCACATGGGCTCCAAGTAAATCACCCACCGGGGGCTCCCTTTTACTCAATCTTAGGCCGGCTTTTCTCTATGTTTATGCCCACAGAGTACGTAGCCGTAAGCATTAACTTTATGAGTGTACTTTCCTCAGCAATTACAGTTATGCTACTTTACCTAACAGTTGTTAGGCTTATCCGCGAGTTTAAACCAAATGTCAATGAATGGACATCAGGGGAAAAAATAGCCCATTATGGAGGAGCATTAATTGGCAGTTTAACCTTTGCAGTTACCGATACATTCTGGTTTAATGCGGTAGAAGCTGAGGTATATGCAATGTCTATGTTTTTTACTGCTATTGTAGTGTGGTTAGCTCTCAAATGGTCCGAGCATTATGAAAAGCCGCACAGTGAACGTTGGCTGGTACTCATTGCATATATGTTTGGATTGGCTATTGGTGTTCACCTTCTCAATCTACTAGCAATATTTTTTGTAGCACTCATCGTATACTTCAAAGTGAAGGATACCATCGAGATAAAAAGTTTCGGCGTAATGGGGATAATTGCAGTCTTTTCATTCTTCTTGGTATATCCCATAACCATTCAAAAACTTCCAGATTGGGCGTCTAAAATTAATGATGCATCCTACGGGTTAATTGGTCCGTTTACCTTCATATTCATACTAATAGGTTTGTTGGTATATGGGATTTACTTCACTCAGAAACATAAGCATCGACTTGCCAACATAGCCCTAATTAGTTATGTGATGATTATAATAGGGTATTCATCGTACTCTGTTATTATGATACGATCTATTGCTGACCCCCCTGTAGACGAGAATGACCCAGAAACTATGGAAGATTTTGTGAGCTACTTAAAACGTGAGCAATATGGAGATACCCCAATACTCAAGGGGAATTCCTATGATGCTGCAACTGGGCAGATTAATACACAAAAAGAAGTCTGGCTTCCTCGTAGACATTCACAGGCACCTAACCACTTATCTTATTATGCTCGATATGACAGTGATTTTGAGTACTTTTGGGACTATCAAGTGCGTCATATGTACCTACGTTATTTCAATTGGAATTTCGTAGGAAGAGTAGCTGATATTCAAGATACTGGTTGGCAATCAGGGTTTGAAAGAGAAAATTACCCAGAAAACCGAGCCAGTAATGCGTATTATTTTATCCCGCTTCTACTCGGACTTATAGGGGTCTTATATCATTTTAAAGCAGATAGAAATCGAGCGTTAGCAGTACTTGTTCTATTCATTGTAACAGGTCTAGCTATTATTGTGTTTTTGAACCAACCCCCCTATCAACCGAGGGAAAGAGATTACGCATATGTAGGCTCCTTTTTTGCATTTGCTATTTGGATAGGATTAGGAAGTGCTGGCTTACTCGAATTCATACAAAACAAGTTAAAGAACACACCCGTAAGTTTAACAGCCTTGGTTATACTACTTCTTGCATCCCCCGTTTGGATGGCGTCGCAGAATTGGGATGATCATGATCGTAGCAATCGATATGTTGCTCCAGATTATGCTAAAAATCTGTTGAATTCATTAGCTCCAAACGCGATAGTATTTACTAATGGGGATAATGATACCTTCCCTCTTTGGTATGCACAAGAAGTAGAGGGAGTTCGTACCGATGTAAGAATTGTTTGCCTAAGTTTATTAAATACGGATTGGTATATAAAACAACTTAAAAATCAGTGGTCACACGAATCAGCTCCATTACCCTTTAGTTATACGGACCTGCAGGTTGACCAGATTACCTCACGCATTGACCGATGGGAACCAAAAACGATCACCATACCTGTGAACAAAGAGGCATTAATAACAGCCTTCTCAGAGGATCAGAAATATAAAGAAGCTATAGGAGTACAGCCAGATACTAGTTTGCAAATACTAAAAACAGGCGTTGATTTTGAGATACCTGTAGAAGAGTTAGATGATGAATTAAGTTGGCGCGTGGAAGGCCGCTTGTACGGGCGCGATCAGCAAGGAAATGGTATTTACTATATGCAAGTTCAAGATTTGATGATTATTGATTTACTTCAATCCAACAATTGGTTACGTCCCATTTATTTTGCAAATACGGTTTCATCATCCAGTATGTTAGATCTTCAACCCTACTTCAGAACGGAAGGAAAAGCCTACCGTGTCATACCCAAGCGGTTTAATTCAAGAACCATGGGATATATTGATCCTGCTATTCATGCTAAGCGCCTACACAATTTTTCGTTTACTAAATGGAATAATCCAGATGCCTATTTTGATGAGAATATTCGTCGAATGCTAAGTAATTATCGGTATACTTTTTTACAGTTATCTGAACGCTATCAAGAGCTAAATGAACTAGATTCTGCTCGGTATTGGTTAGATTTTTCTGAGCAAAACATACCATTCAGACCAGATGAAGAGAGCTATAATATTCAGTCTTTATTCGCTATTAATTATCTCAAGTTAAATGCTCAGGATCAGGCTGCAGCCATAGCAAAAAGGATTAAACCTATTATTAATAGAGAGTTCATCAACGATTTTGAAGTTTTTAAACGGTACCAACAAGAATTTGATGAATTGAATAATGAATTCGAAACCTCTAGAAGATCCGGTGATGTCAAAAAACAGCGTGATTTAAGGACAAGTGTTCAGGCTGCTTACAACGAAACGCAACGACTTGGCGAGCAAATTGTACAGATACGACAGTACCTAGTAATTGCTCAGTATTTACTCTACGAGTCTGGTAATGAAAATGAAGCATCTGAGTTATCACTAGAGGTAAATTCCCTTCTACTAGGAACTCCATTCCCTACCCTACCACTTAGCAAGGAAGAAAGTGATCAAGAGGTACGTAGGTATGGGATATTGTAAACTAGATCATGCTAAGTAATTAAAATACAGGAACTACAAAGAAAGATAGATTAGACTCGAGAGTATCATTTTTTCATAATTTAATTTATACTACCTCAACTTAAGTGGTGAACTATCACTCATCCTATATGATACATACATTCACAGCTGAAAATATTGAAACTATTACTAAGGTTTTGGGCACACAAGCAAAACCCTTGGGTGATGATGTTTTTCGATTAGAACTTACTCATACAGAAACAGACAGAAAATTAGCTCTTGAAATACACCTTGGTTTACTTGTTCAAGGTGAATCGATGAATATGGTTTCCGTATATGCAAGTAACACCTTTCTCCAGCTACATAATTGCACGGCATTTGTAGCAAGTGATATTTTACATCAAGTCACATTTTTTGGCACATCAGGAAGTAAAACGTCCGGTTTAATCATTGAAAGAGAAGCAGGATGTAGTTTATATGCCAATGTGGACGAAGTAATTAAATCTGGAGACTTTACTCAACTTCCAGAAGACTTGATGATGTGTGGTATAGCCTTGTCCCTAACAGAGTCAATGGATGATGATTTCAGCTTTGAGGACTAGCTGTTAACTCCTCAAGTGTATGCCTAATCCAAATAATTTTCAGCTTTTCAATACCACAAAACTGGATTTTACTGTTGCTGAAAGTACCATTAATAAGGTAATAAAGTTATTTACACAACGACATTCATGCACCATCGAATTCGTTGAGATTGTTCTTGTCGATGAGGAAGAAATAAGACGTATTAATCGTGAGTATCTTCAAAAGGACTATGTAACCGATGTTATCAGTTTTCATTATCATGATTCTAATGAAACCAAGTATACACTCATTACTCCTGCGTTAGAGGGTACTATGTACTGTTGTTTGCCAAGGATTATCGAACAATCTACAGAGTTAGACGTAGACGTTAGTACAGAGTGTCTACGAATTGTGGTTCACGGTTTATTACATATCCTTGGTTATGAGGATTCAACGTTGAAACAGAAAGAAACAATGACCAAAGAAGAGGAAGCGATCATCCAACAGATAACCATCTAGTTTTCTTGGTAAGTACGTGCTGTTACATTTTTTTGAACAATTAAGCCAGAGTGTTGGGCGATATTGGAAAAAATATTCCAAGTCAAACGAATGGACTCACCTCTCTTCTAGTGACCAAGAACTACCAATTCAGGGCTCACAAAAAAATCATACTGGATTAAAAAAAATATTACTCACACAAGGACTTAGCTGGTATCCACTTTTTGTATTAGTTGTCTTTGTTGTAAGTTATTTTTGGGATTTCACAACTCAAGAAATCATATTACTGAATACGTCTTATTCATTAGAACATTTACTTAGAATTTTAAGCGTAAGTGGTTTAATAGGGTACGCTACTAATTGGTTAGCCATTTCCATGCTCTTCAAACCAGTTCATAAACGACCTATCTTGGGTCAAGGACTTATACCCCGTCAAAAAAATAGAATAGCTGACCGATTAGCAAAAACTATTTCTTCCGAACTTTTACATCCTGAGCTCATTAGTGAATATGTCCATCGTTCCGCTATCATTCAATACTACAGAGAACTATGGGTACTTCGTTCAAAGAATATATTGTCAGACAATTCTTTTAGATCAGAAGTTCAACAGATTATTTTAAAATTGTTCGTTCGAATTCTAAATAAGGATGAATTTAGAATGAGTATTGCCTCAACCATTGAGTCCGAGGTTAACCGAAAAGTAGAAAACCGAACTTTAGATCGTATTGCATTAAAAACCTACACCATTATTAAAGGGGCTAATGTTCAGGAATTAGTCAATGAAGCACTCATCGAATTACCCGTTGAACTAGAACGTCAAATCGAACAATTAGATGGTCTATTTGACAAATTACCAGCTCTAATAGATGAGCACGTTGGGGCCATAGACACACAAATCACAAATTGGATACATGAACTCATCAACCGGTTAGACATTTACCAATTTATTGCAAAACATTTGAAAGAGTATGATGAATCTAAAATCGAAGCTTTAATTCGAACTTCAACCAATGAAGAATTACGGTACATTCAACAGCTTGGAGCTGTGATAGGTACGATTGGTGGGTTAGTGATATGGAACCCAGTTTTTAGCATAATTTCCATCGTAATACTATTACTAAGCTTGTATCTTTTAGATATGCTTCTATATAAAACTCAAAAATAATTAGACTTATGTCCTACTTAAAATACGGATGCCTATTATTAGGCAGTGTTATTTTTTTTCATGGTTGTAGCACAAATAGAGCCATCACAAATAATGATCAAATAGCTAGCAATGCGGTAGATACCGAACAGCACTCTGACAGCACTGCTAAACAAAATATAGTGACTGCAGCTAAACCCATTGAAGGTTGGCATTTGTTGGGAGCTATTACCGCAATGGAAGCATCCACTAATAAATGGACTAACCAAGGTATTGCGCTCCATCAAGCTTATTCTTTGCTAGATTCGACCGCACGGAGTCCAAAAAAAGTTGTGGTGGCAATCATCGATTCAGGCTCCGATATTGATCATGAAGACCTTAAGGATAATATTTGGATCAATAATGATGAAATAGTTGGAAATATGCTGGATGATGATGCTAATGGATATGTAGATGATGTGTTTGGGTGGAATTTTATAGGAGGTCAAGATTCGAGCCATGTTAATTATGATACCTACGAGTTAACTAGGTTATATGTGAAGGGGCTTGAGCTGTTTTCTTCTTTTGATACTTTGACCAATATTCCAGACTCATTAAACGATGAGTATTCACAATTCAAAGAAATAGAAAAAGAATTTGAAGCGGAGCGCATTTCCCTAGAGTCAGAACTGATTCAAATAAAACAACTTCAGCAAAATGTCGAGAGTATCTTATTCTTTTTGGGTGAATCATCCCTTGATTCGGTAGATGTGAATAAATATCTAAGTAAAGAAATAGAGCCATCTATGCAGATGCAGGAAGCTATAAGTTTTGTTGCATTGTTACAGGATAATGGTATTAATGAGCGACTTATTGAGGATTACATCGAACAGATTGGTGTACAGTTAGAATACGGGTACAATATATCCTTTGACCCACGTAGTATCGTTGGTGATGACTACGAGGATCTGGATAATCGTTCTTATGGCAATTCCGACGTTAAAGGTCCCGATTATGATCATGGCACTCATGTTGCAGGAATTATAGCAGCCAACCAGGATAATAACATTGGAACAAATGGGATAACACAAGCGGAATTGTTGATCATACGTGCTGTTCCAAATGGAGATGAACGCGATAAAGATGTGGCAAATGCCATACGATATGCAGTAGATAATGGCGCAGATGTCATTAACATGAGTTTTGGTAAATCATATTCACCCGAATTATTTTATGTTCAACAAGCAATAGAATATGCGACACAAAATGAAGTCCTTATGGTTCATGCTGCTGGAAATGATGGGGCTAATTTAGATAGTATTGCTAATTACCCTAGCCCTATAATTAGCGATGGCTCATCTAGCCCATACCTAATTACGGTCGGAGCTTCTGGTTGGCAGGGTGTTAATGAACTAGCTGCCTCCTTTAGTAATTATGGGAGGTCTACAGTTGATCTGTTTGCACCTGGTGTAGATATTTATTCAACTATGCCAAACCAACAGTATGAGTTAAGTAATGGTACCAGCATGGCCGCTCCTATGGTATCAGGCGTAATTGCACTTTTAATGCAATATTTCCCTGAATATTCCCCTCTTGAAATAAAAGAAATTATCGTTTCATCTGTAATAAAAACAGATAAAAAAATCATGCTTCCTGGTCAAAGTACAGATGCGCAATATGTTCCCTTTGTCAACTTATCAAAACATGGCGGTATTATTAATGCTTACAGAGCGGTTAGGGAAGCACTTAATGGATTAGAGAATTAAATGAAATTATCCACCGAAGAACTGTTTATTCGGCATGCAAAAGCAGATAAACCGAGCCTGTTATCTAAATCGATCATATGTCTTCATAATATCCGAAGTGCCTATAACGTCGGAGCTGTATTTAGAAATGCGGATGCATTTGGTATACAGCAGGTATTTCTTTCAGGCTTTACCCCTACTCCTGAAAGCAATATTGAAGTTTCGAAGACAGCCATTGGGGCTGAAAAACAGGTTCTATGGAGCTATTTTGTACATTGGAGCGCTTGTGAAGAAAAACTTCAGAAGAGTGAATCTCAAATATTTGCGGTAGAACAGACTAAAAAATCTAAACCACTCACCGAATTTGATTTTAACGAAGTTCTAATTCCAAGCATGGCTTTTGTGTTTGGCAATGAAGTTAAAGGCTTAGACGATGAAGTATTAGATTCAGCTGATCATCACTTGATTATACCTCAGTTTGGTACTAAACATTCACTAAATATATCAGTAGCTACAGGCGTTGTGATGTACGATTTGTTGTGCAAATCTATTTAGCAGCAGATGTATTAGGGACGCACTGAATAAAGGCTATCAGATTCAAAAGTTCTGCCCATTGCTCTGAATTGACGCACAAATGGTAGTTTTTTACTAACAGAAGGTGCAAACTGAGAATATTCAATCATAAATAGCCTAGAAGTTGATTCATCATAGTAGGTAAAGTTGACAAATGGTCCTCCCATTGCTCCATTGATCATCTGCCAAGTACCTAGTGTCTCATAGCTAAGATATCTCCCTTTTTGGAAACTAGTACTTTCAACAGGTCTTCGATATTCTGTTGTTATGAACATGGAATCAGTTCTACCCTTGATAAACTGTTGATTTAATGAATCCCTGTTTCGATTGATCCAGTCATCATCCAGGAATTTAATATCTCTTACATCATCTTGCCACCAGACCCACATCCATCGATCATTGTACGGTAAAAATCGGCGATAGCTAATAAAATTGGTCGTATCAATTCGTTTGATATAATCATGTTGAATCCTGACCATAAAACCATGGTCATTCCACAGGGAGTCACTATACTGGGTTTGTTCTTTTTTCTCATACACAAACCAATTCCATCGCAAAAGCTCTTTATTTAATGCGTTGCTTAATAACGCACTTTCGGTGTTACGAATTTTAGCCGCCAATGCTGAATCAGAACTTGAACTTAATATTAAAGCGTATTGATCTTTATACCATTGGTCAACAATTGGAAAGGCAAAGCTTTCTCCATTCCGGACACGCTGCTCTGTACCCTCATCTAAGAAAGCCCGTACTTGGGCTGCTATGGTAGTTGAATCATCAATTGGCGCAGCAAAAATGATATTTTTATACCCCATAATACGTTCTAATTGCGATCGTGAACGTATATGCATAAAGGTTAGGTCATAATATGGTTCGGGATTAGGTAGACTAAAGACAAGTTTACCAAAGGTTTCCCGTATAGCGTTGGCCGTTTCACTATCCCATTCGACGGAATCCATAACAACCACAAATTCCCGGGTATCACCCTTCGCTCGTTCTCTGAAGTCAGTATTACAAGCCAACGAATGGACTACTAATGTAATAAAGGCTAAATGGGATAAAAAGCGCATAGAACAGATTTTTTACTAACTTTTATGACCAATTGATTCATTTGAAGGTGTGTGGCATAAAGATAATCCAATAACGTTTTATTTAGGTGTTAGGATAGCCATATTTGAGTTGATGCACAAAGGTGTACACCTCTTCCTTCCAATGATCTTTTGGATAGGTATTTCTAATCGTTTCAATGAGTGCACTACCGACAATAAATCCCTCCACTTCCCTAGAAATATTTTGCGCATCAGTAAAGTTTTTTATCCCAAAACCGACCATTAATGGATTTTTTGTGATACTTTTCTTCGATCGTTGAATAAATTTATCCACTGATTGTTGAACCTCACTCCCTTCCCTAGCGCCGGTTACCCCAGTTACAGATACGCAGTATACAAATCCATCAGACTTCTGATCACTTAGCTGCATTCTTTGATCACTAGTGTTGGGTGCAATCAAATAAATAAGTTGAATTCCATTTAGGTGGGCTAAATCTTCAATCATACCCCCTTCATCTAGTGGTAAATCTGGTACAATTAACCCATCCACACCTGCCTTAGCTGCTGTGGTAAAAAAATTCTCCAAGCCAAACCTTAAGATAGGATTTATGTAGCCCATTAAAACAATGGGTATTTCTGATTCTTTTCTAATATCTACAACCATATTAAAAATACCTTGGATAGTAATTCCTTTGGATATAGCTATATTGGATGAGTACTGAATGGTCGGACCGTCTGCTAATGGGTCACTAAATGGAATACCTAATTCAATGATATCGGCACCGTTATGTTCAAAACCTAAGACTAAGTCTACGGTTTCAGTTATATCAGGATAACCAGCCGTGATGAAAAGACTCATTATCTTCTCATTCTTCTTGTCTTTAAAAACCTTATTAATTCGATTCATCGGGTTAAATAGACTGTTTAAAGGTACTTAGAGATAGTTTCCATGTCTTTATCACCTCTTCCAGAGCAGTTCAACACAACTATTTCGTCTGAAGAAGTGGTTGGCATAAGTTCCTCTAACCAAGCAAAAGCATGAGCGGTCTCTAAGGCAGGTATTATTCCTTCCATCCTCGATAATAAAGATACCGCTTCAAGTGATTGGGCATCGGTAACCGCACGATATTCTACTCGCTTTGTATCATGTAGGTAGGCATGTTCAGGACCAATACCAGGATAATCTAAACCAGCACTGATGGAATGAGCTAATTCGATTTGCCCTTCCTTATCATGAAGCAAGTAACTCATAGATCCATGTAGTACACCGGGACGACCTTTTGTTAAAGTAGCTGCTGTTTGTCCGGAATTTACACCTAATCCGCCCGCTTCAATACCAATGATATATACATCATCATTAATGAATGGATAAAAAATACCCATAGCATTGGAACCACCGCCCACACAGGCAATAAGATAATCAGGTAGACGGCCCTCCATTTCCATTAACTGCCGCTTGGTTTCGTCACCTATTATTCGATGAAAATTCCTTACCATCATGGGATATGGATGTGGTCCTACCACCGAACCAATGATATAAAAAGTGTCCTCAACATTGGTTACCCAATCTCGGATTGCTTCATTTGTAGCGTCTTTTAACGTTTTGGAACCACTACTGACACCGCGTACCTCGGCTCCCATCAATCGCATTCTGTCGACGTTGAGTTTCTGACGTACCATATCTTCCTCTCCCATGTATACCACACATTCAACACCGAATTTAGCACATGCTGTAGCCGTAGCTACCCCATGTTGGCCTGCGCCTGTTTCAGCAATAATACGTTTTTTACCCATTCTAAGGGCTAATAGTATCTGACCTATAGCATTATTTATTTTGTGCGCTCCCGTATGACAAAGGTCTTCTCTCTTTAAATAGATTTTTGCTTTACCGTAATGATCTGTTAAGCGGTTGGCAAAACTTAGCTCGGTAGGACGCCCTACATATTCTCGTAGTAAGTAGAGATACTCTTTCTCAAATTCAGGATCTTCACTGGCTTCTTTGTATGCTTTTTCAAGCTCATTAAGGGCAGGAATAAGGGTTTCGGGTACAAATTTACCCCCGTAAGCACCAAAATATCCCTTTTGATTGGGTTCAGAATAGGTGGTTTTAGTAATGACTGACATGATAGTGAGTTGAGATTAAGTCCAGTTTAGTTTGACACAACAATACAATAAAAAGGATGCCTACGTTTAGGTCGTTGAATTCACGGCTTCCATCAATAAAGATAACTTATCGAAATCTTTTATACCGATACTTTCTTCTATCTTAGAAGATACATCAATAGCCATTGGAGGGTTCCCTGAAAGTACTTCTAGGGCTTCATTAACCGTTTCATGTGACAAACCACCTGAAAGGAAATAAGGCAAAGGGATATCCAGTTCATTGATGAGTTTCCAGTCAAAAGATACACCAGTGCCACCACTTTGGCTACCCACTTTAGTGTCAAACATGATGTATTCACATACATTTTTATAGCCTTGAAGTTCTCGTGAAAGGTCCGCTGAATTAGTCTGTACGTCCACAGAAAATACCTTAATCATGCGATGATTTTCTGACAGTAATGAGCAATATTCGGTGGATTCTTGGCCATGTAATTGAATTATGTCCAGCCCCACCATCCTAGCTGTTTCAGTCACAAAACTAAGTTCTTGATTTTGAAATACTCCTACTTTGTATGGACCCTCAACCCATTCACTAATTGCACCTACCATAGCAGGTTCAATGTATCGTGGGGTTCCCTCGACAAAAATAAATCCTATATAGTCAGCACCCGCCCCGGCAGCGAATCGGGCATCCGCTAAGTTAGTAAGACCACATATTTTCACCTTACTCTTTTTCATTTAATAACCAAGTTTGATGTATAAATTTTATCGGATATGCGTGATCAAGTCTATATATTTTGAGCATATAAATTAAGTCTACCACTCTAGGGTGAAGTATTGGGTATATCAGCAGCTTCTTGAGCTGCTATGACCAGTTTTTTAAGTTCTTCACCAACATTGGACTGTCGCATTAAGTGCTCACCTATTAGTACCGCATGTATCCCGTTTTGCTGTAGATACTTTATATCCTTAACCGTAGAGATACCACTTTCAGATACTGTTATAGTTGATTCAGGGGCCATTTTTAATTGTGATACCCCCCGATGTACGTTTACATTGAAGGCTTCTAAATCACGGTTATTTACCCCAAGAATGGATACTTTTTCATAGTCAATGCGTTCTTGGTCAATTGTATCGTAACATTCGACTAAAGCATCTACATGTAGCTCCTTAGCTACAGATAACAGCTCATCTAGTTGAGCATTAGAAAGTATACGAACGATCAATAAAATGGCATCTGCGCCATAGGCCTTAGCTTCTGTGATTTGATAGGGATCTATGATAAAGTCTTTTCGCAAAATAGGAATGCTTGATTGTTTTGCGATATCGTTCATATATGACAAATGCCCCTTAAAAAAAGGCTCATCGGTTAGGACTGAAATAGCGGAAGCCCCTGAGTCTTCATAGATTTTGGCGAGGGTGATAGGTTCAAAATTTTCTCGAATTATACCCTTTGAAGGGGATGCTTTTTTTACTTCGGTTATAAACTTAACCTCTTTTCCCCTAATTGCTTGAGAGAAAGATTTCATTTCTTTTTCATATCCCCATTCCGATTCTAAACTCTGTAAACTTCGTTCTGAAATTCGTTTTTTGAGATCAATCTTAGTTTGGGTGACTATCTTTTCAAGTATACTCATATTAACAGGATTGAGTCGCAGTGATGAACTCATTAAGTTTAATTAATGCTGCACCCGATTGAATTGCTTCCTCGGCTAACATTTTAGCTTCCTGAAGATTTTGTACCTCGGTAACAGCATGTATGGCAAATGCTGCGTTTAGTACCACCATGTTTTTTTGAGCTTCTGTCGCCTTATTGGCCAAAATATCAGTAAAAATACGAGCATTCAACGATGGTTCTCCACCTAAAAGTTCGTCCATTTCCACACGGTTAAAGCCTAATTCTTCAGGTTTAAAAGTTCTTTGCTGTGAACTTAGTTGCTCTCTTACTTCAAAAAAAGTGGTTGGATTGCACAAACTTATTTCATCGAGGCCATCTTCGGAACTAAAGGTATAGGCAAATTGGGTATCTAGTGTAGCCAATATTTGAGCCATTTGACGTGCAACATCTTTATTATACGCTCCTATGACATAATTCCGAACACCAGCGGGGTTCGTCAAAGGCCCAAGTATGTTGAAAAATGTACGAAAACCGATGGTCTTTCTTGCTGGCATAACATGTTTCATAGCAGGATGAAATATTGGAGCATACATAAAAGCAATACCTACACGCTCAAATACCTGCACAACCTGGTCTGGATGTAACTCTATATTTGCGCCAAGAATTTCTAATACGTCGGCACTGCCACATTTGCTCGATGCACTTCTGTTTCCATGCTTTATGACGGGTACACCTGCAGCAGCTGTAACAAATGCCGTAATGGTCGATATATTAAAAGTGCCAGATTTATCTCCTCCAGTACCAACGATATCTACCGCACCTGTTATATCGGCTTCAACTTTAAGCGATTTTGACCTCATTACTTGAACAAAAGATGATAACTCCTGAACAGTCTCTCCTTTCATCTTCATTGCAGTTAAAAAGGATGCAATTTCTTCGGAGCTAACTTCCCCATTCATAATAGACTCTAAGGCATAGACAGCTTGGCTGGAACTAAGGTCATGCCCCAAGGTAATTTTTTGAAGTATTTCTTTTAAACTCATGATTATCTGACTTAATTAGTCTTGGTACTCTTATAAAGGTTGTTAGGCTTGATTGATTAAGCTGCTGGGAGGGGTATCATCAAACCGTTATGCTCTATCATTGACTTAACCAATTTTTTATCATTTGAGGTCCCTCAGTGGTTAAAATACTTTCAGGATGAAACTGAATTCCTTCAATAGGATAGGTTTTATGACGCACGCCCATCACGATGGTTCCGGTATGATCATCGGTCATCGCGGTAACTTCAAGAGAGTCAGGTATGCTTTCAGGATTCAGTACTAACGAATGATAACGTGTTGCGATGAATTGTTTTGGGATAGAGCTAAATAAGTTGCTCCCCCTGTGAGTAACCATTGAGGTTTTGCCATGCATAAGACTAGGAGCATGCACAACCTTTGCTCCAAATACCTCCCCGATAGCTTGATGACCTAAACAAACACCCAGTATAGGTATTTTAGGGCCTAATTCGGCAATTACTTGCTTTGTCACACCAGCATCTTCAGGTTTTCCTGGGCCTGGTGAAATTAGTATTTTGATTGGCTTTAAGGCTTTGATTTGATCAATACTACATTCATCATTCCTGATTACTTTGTAATCCTCAGTTTGTTGTGCAACTAGATGAACCAAGTTATATGTAAAAGAGTCGTAATTATCTATAATTAAAATCATACCGTACCTTAAAAACTTCTATGTATTCCAACAACTTCACGTATGGGCTGCATAACTTTTTCGGCTTGAATTTGAGCTCGTTTGCCCCCCTCTCGAAGTACATCAAATACCCTGTCTGGATGCTGCTGAAGTTCATTTCTGCGTTCGGTAGCTTCCGCGAAATAATCTGTCATGAGGCCGAATAGTTCTTTTTTAGCATGCCCATATCCGTATCCACCGTTTCGATATTTTTGGGCTATTTCTTCTTTTTGTTCTTGAGTGGCAAAAAGTGAAATTAAGGCATATACATTATCCGATGATGGATCCTTAGATTCTTCTAAAGGGGTTGAGTCCGTTTGTATGCTCATTATTTTCTTTTTTAGTGCTTTAGGCTCTTCAAAAATAGGCAAGGTATTATCATAACTCTTACTCATTTTCTGCCCATCCGTTCCAGGAACAGTTGCAACTGACTTGACGATATATTCTTCTGGTTCTATTAAAAAATCACCCTCATAAGTTCGGTTGAATTTACCCGCCAAATCTCGGCATATCTCAATATTTTGTTTTTGATCTTCGCCTACTGGTACAATAGTTGAGTGATAGATCAATATATCTGCTGCTTGAAGTATCGGATAAGTGAATAGACCAATATTAGGACTTAAGCCAGCGGTGATTTTATTTTTATATGAAACCCCTTTCTCCATTAGACTAACAGGTGTTAGGGTAGATAAAATCCAGGCCAATTCAGTTACTTGAGGCACATCGGATTGAGCAAAAAAAGTTGCTTTTTCAGGACTTAGGCCAAGTGCAAGATAATCCAATGCTACTTCATAAGTATATTCTCGCAATGCCTTACCATTCTTTAAAGAGGTAAGCGAATGAAAATTTGCAATAAAATAAAAGGCTCTACCCTTGTCTTGCATAGCAATATGTTGCCTAATTGCACCGAAATAATTACCAATATGCAGTTTTCCGGAGGGTTGAATACCGGATAATATTATTGGAAGGGTTGATTCGTTTTGCATAGTAATTTAGTTGTCTCGAATATCTAAGGCTGTACTTAGCGCATTGACCAGTGCACCTGCTTTATTTACGGTCTCTTCAAATTCATTTTCTGCTATACTGTCGGCGACAATTCCTGCGCCAGCTTGAATATACACCTTATTACCTGTTACTACCATTGTTCGAATGGCAATACAGGTATCCATATTACCCGAATAGTCAAAATAGCCGACAGCCCCTGCATAGATTCCCCGTTTTGTGGGTTCCATATCATCGATTATTTGCATGGCTCTAATTTTGGGTGCCCCACTGACAGTGCCGGCAGGAAAGCATTGCATGAGGGCATCAACCGCTGATTTCCCCTCAGCTAATTGCCCAGAAACATCACTAACAATATGCATAACGTGGGAATAACGTTCAATTACCTGATTTCTGTCCAACTGAACCGAACCTGGTTTACTTACTCTAGATACATCATTTCGTCCCAAGTCAACCAGCATAATATGTTCAGCAATTTCTTTTGGGTCCTGTTTTAAATCAGCTTCTAACTGTAAATCTTCTTTTAAGGTTGCCCCCCTTTTCCTTGTTCCCGCAATCGGTAATACTCGTACTCTCTGGTCTTGTACACTGACTAATACCTCGGGTGAACTACCCACTAAAGTAAATGAGTTAAAATCCAGATAGAACAAATAAGGTGACGGGTTAACCATACGTAAGGCACGGTAAAGCATGAAAGTATCTCCTGACATCTCCGTTTCAAACCGCTGTGATAATACTACTTGAAAAATGTCACCTTCATAAATATGCTGCTTCGCTTTTTCAACCATACTAGAAAAATATGACTCTTCCATATTACTAGTAAGTTGATCGGGATCAATAAAAAAATCGGGTGCTTTGTTCACCCTTCTATTTACCTTAGCCTCCATTTGGTCCAAAGCAAATTGAGCCTGTTCATACCATTCATTTAGCAGGCTATCATCTGTTGTAGCTTCCTCAAGACGGACAGTGTGAATGAGTATAACTTGATGTTTAACGTGATCAAACGCATAAATTTCATCATAAAATCCCCATACAGCTTCGGGCAATCCTAAATCATCATAAGGGGTGTTCGGCAAATACTCAACTTGCCTAAAAGTATCGTAAGAGGAGAAGCCAACAGCCCCACCTGTTAACCTAGGTAATCCGGGTAAATGAGGTTCCGTGTATTTAGTGGTACAGGTTCTCAAGGCGTCAAAGTATGAATCGAATTCAGTTGCCGTTCCATCCTTATGCTGTAATTCTGTTCTTATCCCATCAAACCGTAGAAGCTCGTAGGGATTACACCCTAAAAAAGAATATCTAGCCAATTGATCACCCCCTTCAACAGATTCAAAAAGAAATGGATGATTGCTACCTTCTCGAATATTTAAAAAAAGAGATACAGGAGTTAATGTATCGGCCAACAACTGTCGATATACTGGTATAGCCGTGTATGTTTTGGCTAAGTGCTTAAATGATTCAACATTCATTTTACTAAGATATGTAAAAGTGTTTGAGAATTAGGTGATTCCAAAACATTCAGTTTGATTCAAAAAAAAACCCCACCTTTTATATAAAAAAGTGGGTGAACACTAGGGACAGTTTCACCTATAATGTTGACAACCTTTAGAGGTTTGGATTAAACAATAATAGACAACTATTATACATAATATACTTTAGATGTTGTCTAATTGCAATGAACGTTAATATATAAATCTGAGTAGCTTAGCTGTCAAAAAATAGACGGCTCTTTGAGCAAATAAATAGAAAAACTTGCCTTATATTTTATATCTATAAAGAAGCGTCTTTCAAAGCCTTCTCCAAATTTTAGATGCGACATGCTGGATGTTTATTAAAGCAATTTTATCTATACTTTTTCTTGCCATTTTAGGTAGCATCCATTGTGATAGCCTACCAGATACTCCTACTCAATCCTATGCATATGTAGATCTGAGCCATTTTCGAGTTGAACCAACGGATGTTAAATTTGATGTAGAAATGGATGGGTTCAAGGATACTACCCTCCAATTCACCCTATATGCTCAACTCCATAATTCCGAACTGTTAGAGTATTTAGGCTACATTATACGAGAACCAAGGACAGGTGTGATTCTTCTACAAGAACAATTAACAACCCCTGTTTCCGATCCTTTACCTATTGAAATACAGGGAACATTTAACTGGGAAACAAGCACGACGAACTTTGAGCAATTGTTAGTTGAGTTATACGCTTTGGACCGGTATGGCTATGGTATACAACATCAAGCTACCCTAACCATAAAAGGTATTGCAAGTTCACCACCCCAAATAATTTGGGTTAACAACCCAGGCTCAGTTGAAATCCCAACAGGTTCTACCACCTTAACTATTCCATTCCAAGCTAAAGTAACAGATCCTGATGGGCAAGAAACCCTAGATCGTGTATTCATTGCATTTGAAAATGAAGATGGTAGCATCCTAGTACCCAATCCTAACATCCTAACCGATACAGGTACTGGATTGGATGAAGTAGCGGGTGATTCGGTATTCACCATCACCTTCTCTGTAAACAGTTCTAACAGCCCTCAAAATAGAAGGGTTTTATATTACGCAAGGGATAAAGCGGGACTTTTTAGTGATACATTGAAATCGAGTTTTAATATTATCAATCCTTAATATGCCAAAATTCGCATATTTTTTGGTGTTAGTGGTGACATTATGTTGCCCAATAGCTACCCAAGCACAATGGCTTGGGCCTTTGAATGCTGATTATGAGCGATTTAGGCAAAATGGTATATCGACCGTTGAAACCAGTAATGGCTTTGTTTGGATCTCCCCCCTGTTAAACGTTGCTTCTATTGAACGACCCTATCACACTTGGGCCATCCCTGAGGGTGTGGATAGTTTAACTAATGGTAAAGGTCGAGTGTTCTCCATAGCAACCCAAAGGGACACTATTGTTGCTGGTCTAGGGTTTAGCTCATCTACCCCTGCAGGTACAGTGCCCGCAGGTTATGGATACTATATTAGTATAGATAACGGGCAAAATTGGGATTTTTCACCCTTCCCATTAGACCGCTACATAGATGAGGATACCACCTTTGTCTACGGGGGAATACAGTATAACAGAGCCCGAATTATTGTTCCCGAGCAATCACCCCCTTACAGTGTAGCAGTTAAAGACGGTGTTCTCTTTTCTGCTAACTGGGCGTCTGGTTTACTTCGAAGTACTGATCTAGGAAACAGCTGGGAACGTATTAGCCTCCCACCTTTTGGAAATTCTAGCATGCGACCAGACGGGACCCGATACATCTGGCGAAATTGCGTTAGTGGCTCAGCTAATGCCTGTTCCCAATTTGAAGAATTATATACGGCCGTCAGTGACGATAACCTGAAGGGATTCGCAGTACACATCGATCGCAACAACCGCGTTTGGTACGGTAGTGCGGGGGGAATAAATGTCTCTGATAATGCACTCTTCGCGCCCATTGACTCGATACGATGGGATAACGTGGGCTTTAGCTATGATCCTAATGGTCTTTTAGCCCGTTGGGTTATTGAAGTTGCAGAGGATCCTGATCGTGATCGTATTTGGATGACAAATTGGATCGCGGAAAACAGTTCTTCCAATTTACAGGGCTTAGATCAATACGGGATTGTGTTTACCGAAGATGGTGGCTCCAGTTTTGAACAACGACTCATCGGTCAAAAGATTCTCTCTATTGGCTTTTTCAAAGGTGATGTATGGGCTGCAGGTGAGAATGGTTTATTCCGTTCTAAAGATCAGGGTACTACTTGGGAGATGATATCGGTGCCCATTACAGCAACTAACCGTTTAAACCCCAACACCTCGTATCAGAGTATAAGTAGCACATCTGATTATTTGTTTATTGGCACCTCAGATGGATTGTTGTGGACCAATGACCCTGATAAAGGCTGGAATATCGAACGAGTAAATTTCCCGCTAAGAGGAGGTAATCAATACAGCCCGGAGGCCGCATCGGTCGCAACCTATGCGTACCCAAATCCCTTTTCACCAAATCTACACGGCGAGCTTAGAATACGTTTCGAGAGCACATCAACCAGCACAGCAACCTTGCGAATAGTAGATTTTGGTATGAATTTAGTGCATGAACAGCAGCAACAGGTTCCGCCTGGGGAGTTCGAAATAATTTGGACGGGCTATAACGATATGGGTTCTAAAGTGAGTAATGGGGTTTACTTTTATGAAATCACCCAAGGCTCGACTAAGATTAACGGAAAAATCTTGGTCATCGATTAATGAAGAACGTACGCCCAATCTTTGTAGCTCTCACCACCTTGCTGATATTGATCACAATACAGTCCACTACTGCTCATGCCCAGTTTGGTGGATATACCGGGTCCAGCCTTCAGCTAGGCTTTGATGCGCAAAGTGTCGCACTTGGTGATGCAGTTAGTGCCGGATTCAGTAAACATAATCCTATGGATAGTACCTATTTAGAGGTTCAACCCTACTATAATCCTGCTTTAGCTGCTAGTAACACCTCCAATACCCATTTTAGCTTGAGTGTATTTCAGTTGGGTTTGGACAGGCACTATCAGAGTCTTGGTGCTCGATTAGCTCTTCCTCCCAAAGCAGGTTTGTTTATAGGATTAATTAGAGCGGGTGTCCATGACATAGACACTCGTAGCTTAAGTGGTTATCCTTTAGGAATGGTTTCTACCTCAGATGTACAACTTCAATCAGCCTTTGGCATACGATTAAGTGAGAGGGTTCACGCGGGTATAGGATTTAAAATAAACCGAGCCGATTATCATGCCGAAATGAAAGCCTCTACTAGTGTGGGTGTGGATATAGGTATGATGCTCAAGCTAAGCCAACATACCCATTGGGCCTTCGTTGTACAAGATTTATTAGCGGAACATACCTGGAATTCTGGAGATCTATACAATCAACCTCAATCGAGAAATCGAGTCGAAGCGATGCCTTTAAGGCTAAAAACGAGTGTCAGTACGTATGTAATGGATACTAATTTGTTTGCAGAATATGAGATAAAACGATTTAGTTCGGAGGTTACTACACGAGAATTATTCCTGTCAGATGGTGCATCTGTACAGTATTTAGAAACACTTGAAACACGTTTTACTAGTGCCTGTTTTCTCCGTGTAGCAGCTTCCCGTTCACTCCACCCTTTTTTCCGCTTACATATGGGTTGGAACCGCTACTTAGGTGGGTTATCTTCAAATGAATGGCGTAGCGGATTTAGTCTCTCTATGCCCTTTCAACCTGCATTAAAGGTAGATTATGGATTTTCAACCAGTAGTGATCACTTAAAATCTACGCATATTTTTACCCTACGATATATTTTATGATATTCTGTCTATGACAACTATTACCTATTTTCAAAAAAACTGTTCTTCTTATCTACGGCATTCTCGTACACGTTTTTTCATATATAGTTTGTTATTTCTCTGGACAAGCCAGGCCACCATACATGCCCAGCGTTCGGGCGTGGCTTTGCTGGACGTTGCCCCTAATCCATTTGCTCTTTCGCTCTCAGAAGCAGGCAGTGCTTGGGGGCAAGGCGGAAGCAACTCCTTTGGTAATCCCTCTTTGTTGGTTAGATCGGAGCGATCTTCCATTGAAATCGGATATACGAATTGGATTGCCGATACAAAAAATATCTTTGGCTCCTTTCATAAAAAACTAGACAATCGTGCATTTGTCATAAGTTTTTACAGTTCAGGACTTCAGGATTTAGAGCAAAGAGACGAGCCCGGGCCAACCAATGGATTATTTTCAGTGCAGTATCTAAGCATTTCTGCGGCCTACGCTCAATCATTTAAATGGTTTAATGCAGGCGCGAGTGTGCATTATATTAGCGAAGAAATCTATCCCTATCGTTCAAATGGATATGCCTTTAATATTGGCTTATCTCGTTCCTTTGCTAAAGATCGGATTCAATTAGGCAGTGCGTTACGAAGTTTAGGAGAAATGCAATCACTAGATGTAGAAGCAACACCACTACCAAAGGCTTGGATTAGCGGACTATCTGTAGGTTTATTAGAGTGGAGCGGTAGTAAAAACCCTGAATTACCAGTATTTATGCGAGTGCATGCGGATTATATCTACCCTCTCAATGATAATTCTGGTTCAGCTCAAGGTGAGTTTTTTAATCCCAATCCATATACCAAGGTGGGATTAGAGCTATTAATAGCAGAAACCTTACAACTTACCAGCGGAGTTAGAACAGGTAATACAGCACGTCCCTATTCATTTGGTGTGGGTTATGTACTTCCAGATATCCGATTTAATTACGCGATTATCCCTTTTAATACTGGTTTTGGGACTGTGCACTCGGTTGGTTTACAGTACCTATTTAAGTAGAAGTTTGTCGGTATCATGAACGATCTACCTTATGAATCTTAGAACTTCCTATACTCACTTTGAAAACATCACCGAATGTTATGAGGATATGTTGCCCCGTGGTTCTTTGGTGCTTGTTTTCCCACCCATTCGAGAAAAGTTTCCAAAGACGGATTATCTCTACCTCTTGTACTCAGATTTATTGGAACAAAGTCCCGCTCCTTATTCCTTAAAAAGCATTAATGCATTAAAGCATCTATTACTGCCCTTTCTTGCTCTTAGGCACCGCGGAAAAGTCGGTTTGCATTATCATTGGCTGGAGTTCCAAGATCTAAAATCACTATTAGCTTTTCCTTATAAGCTTATGTGGTTTAGTATGTTAAGTGCTTTAGGTACACCTATCATTTGGACGGTTCATAATTTAGAACCTCATGATCGAAAATGGCTTGGGCCTCACCGATGGCTTCATCGTAGTATGGCTAAACGAGCTCAGAGGCTGCACATACATTCAGAAGCATTATTGGAGAGAACGTCTAACTATTTAGATATTCCATTGGATAGTAATAAGTGGTGTGTCGTACCTCATCCTAGCTTTCCAGCTGACATTAAAGAGCGATCTACTGCCATTGATGAACTGAACAGGCGTTATTCCTGTACGATACCCGAGGATGCCACTATCCTTTTATTGTTTGGTAATATAAGTGCCTACAAAGGTATATTGGAGTTTGTTGAGTTGTTTATCGAAGCTATTGAAGTAGGAATTTCGAGAGACACAATACATGTTATCATAGCCGGACCAGTGAAAAAGGGTCAGGAGACGTACCATCAGCACATAACAACCGCGATTACACAGCTTCCACAATATTTTAGCCATCTCCCCCATTTTTTTCCTGAAGAAGAATATCCGTTTTTACTTTCTGCATCGGATTATTGCCTCTTTAATTATCAAAACATCCACAGTTCGGGTGGTTTAATGATGGCCTTATCATACAGCAGAAAGGTGATTGCACCCGATATTGGGATATTTTCAAGCCATCGTAATGATTCAAGGGTTCAACTTTTTACGGGAAAAGATGAACTACGTCAGATCATTGACCGATTAAATTCCTCAACTCATAATACTAGGCATGAGTAGCATCACCCAGAAAGTAGCGAGTTTAGCCATTGGAGACATGGTAGCTAGAGGCTTAGGCTTTGTAAGTAGCATGGTCCTTGCACGGGTCTTAGGGCCCGAAAGCTATGGGATATGGACTACTGCCTTAGCTATTTTTAGTTATATGCTATGGTTTTCGGATGTAGGAATTATGCAATTAGGAACCAGAGAAATGGCAAAAAAAGCCGATAAACAAGTTTTTAGTGCTGCTGAACTGTTTCTTGGTAAGTGTCTATGGGCCCTTATTGCGTTGATTATTTTGTTTATAATCTCACCATTTTTACCTTATTCCGAGGAAATAAATACACTGATTTGGCTCTTACTATTTAGTTTGATACCCTATGCTTTGCATACGGAGTGGTTATTTTCAGGAAAGCAGGATTTTTTTAGTTTACAAGCGGTTAAAGCACTTCAGGCTACGGTATTTTTTGGCTTTATCGTGTATGGTATTCAACAAGCAGATGACCTAGAGAAGCTACCGGTCTACTATAATATATCGGTGGGGATTACATCCCTATTACTATGGGTAATTAGCCTGTATAAAAGGCATTTGGTCTTTTCAAACCAGACAGTAACAAAAAACTCTATTACTAGTTTAGTTTCTCTTATTAAAGAATCTCTTCAGCTTGGGCTTGGATGGGTAAGTAGCCAAGTCATTCTACTATTTCCTCCACTTATATTTGCATTGGTTTATAGTGAATCATTTGTGGGCTGGTATGGGGCCGCATTACGCATAATTATGCTCTATATGGTGCTGGATCGTATTTTCGTGCAACTCTTGCTTCCGAACTTATCCAAAGGTTGGAATAATAACACGGCAACAATGAGTATTAGGATTCAGCAAGCCTATCGATACCATACCTTGCTTGGGTTATTTGGTAGCTTCGGGATACTATTTTTTGCGCCCTTTGTTATACCACTGGTTTATGGGGATTTGTACACTGAAAGTATCCCCATGCTCCAAATACTCTCACCTCTATTGTTTTTAACCTTTCAAAACAGTGTATTTGCGACCTCCTTAATCGCTACGCAGCAGAGTACATACTATTTAAAAGCGAATCTATTGGGAGGAGTTATTTGTGCTATATTTATTGGAATAGGGACTTATTTTCTCATAGATTATCCAAATTATGCTCTCTTTGTTATTGTACTTAGTGAAGGGATAATGATGTATTTAGCCTACTATTTTTTCAACAAATATGGCCTGCTTAAAACAACCTTCCCCTTCTATCCTATGTACGTATCATTAGCCGTTGGCTTACTAAGTTATTTATGGTTCATGGGGAATCCAGTGTTTATGGGTACCTTTACCTTTCTACCCAATATCCATCTAGCAGGATTATCTAACTGGTTGATGTTTAGCCTTATACTTTTAATGGCCTTCATCCCACTCTTAGTGACCAAGACCATTAGAAGATCGGATTGGAGAACCATTCGGGAGCTAATGAAACACAGGCCAAAGCCATAAGGTAAGCTCATGAGCGATAGACCACATACCTTAGGAATTGGAGTATTTGGACTGAGCACCGGCTTAATGTCCCTCTTGGACAGTATAGGGGTGAATTATGAGGAATGTGATACACAGAAATTCGATGTACCCTCTAACTCGGTATATATTGTACATCGTGCACTAAGTAGCAAAGAACAAAACTGGTTACATAGCCAACAGGAAAAAGCTCATACCTTAGCCGTACTTTTTACACTGGAATCCGGTGTCCATCCCAAAAGTACTTCGGTGCAAAAAAAATATTGTGCTAGTGTACATAGCCCACAATTAATGGCAGGCCCATTGTCCCATCTCAGTGTGATCGATTGCGACTCAAACGTCATTTTTTACGGCGGGAAGCAAGATCTTGATGGAATATGTTATGTAGAAAGTCAAAAAATAAAATCTATAGAGCAATCTATTTACTTAGGCATACCTTTGGAGGCTTCTGTATCGAAATTCTCATACACTAGAAAAGATTTCCCAAGCCCAACAGGCCATAAACCCAATGAAATAGTGTCACGCACTCATATTGGTCACCTACAACACCTTTTACGTTATGCTCTTGAGCAGCTATTTTATTCCATTGATTTACCTTTCCTAAGCAAGTGGAACTTCCCAACCAGCCAATCGATTATAACCCTACGTATTGATAGTGATTTTGGCACGGAGAAATCCTTACATGCCATCTATGAACTCGCCCATACCTACTCAGCCATACTAACAACCTTCCTACATGTTAAAGCTCATGAAGATTGGCTAGAATGGTTTACTCAATGGCCTAAGCATGAACATTCCCTACATGGCTATGAACATGCACACATACGCTCTTCCTATCCTTTGTATCAAGATGTCGAAAATGGGTATCAAGCCATGGTACAAGCAGGAATGACACCTAAAGGCTATGCCGCTCCGTATGGCATCTGGAGCGAACAACTTTCCAAGGCCCTAGATGCGTATCCCTTTTCCTATAGCTCTGAATTTACGCATGGCTATGACTGTCTTCCTTATTGGATACCTGACTCATTAGCCAGTAAGCCTGCCCTATCCGGCAAACGTCTGCAGATTCCAGTGCATCCAATTTGCACAGGTAGTCTCCACCGATACCGGGCCGTTGAAAAAGACTTTAACGCCTATTTTAAGCACTACATGGATGTTCAATATGGCATGCAGCAACCTATTATGCTGTATCACCATCCCCTACAACCAGGTTTGAGTAGTATTAAATTTATTATGGAGTACGCTCAAGAATTAGATTTACAATGGCTTTCTTATCATGAATGGGCTACTTTTTGGCTGCAAAGAGCCTCAGAGCGAAACGATGTTTATTACGATAAGAAAAAAAAACGGTTGATATCCAAGGATACGCCCAACATGTTGTATGAATTAAAGCAAAACAACCGTGACTTTGCTATTATACATCCTAATGATTGGGATGCTCAGAACATGCTACCGATTCACCCACTGTCTTTCCAAACAAAAAAGAGCGGAACAATGGCAGATAAAGAATATGTACAAAATCGTTTTTCCAATAAGTGGCAGCTCTGGAAGGAATCCTTTATTCAACATAGAAACAGAAATCGCTTATGAGTAAAGTATTGCGCATTGGTATATTGGCCCCTCCAAGTATCTCCTTAGTAAATGGTGGTGTACGAACACAGGTTAGCCAAACCGCAGAAGTACTACAGCGCTTAGGGCATAAGGTCGTCTGGATACAAAGTAATGAACCTTTCCCATCGATCGATATACTGCATGTTTTTGTGGCCAGCAGTGAACACTGGGGATTATTGCGCCAACTAAACTCTACCCCTCAACTAAGCGGTAAAGATCGAACGCCTATAGTCTTATCCCCCGTCTTTTTTGCATCAAAGCATATTCAAACAACAAAGTTTAAACTACATACGGAGTCTGTTGTCGGAAAAATTTTTAACGGTATTAGCTCTGAATACGCTATAAAAAAACAAATATGCCAACTGGCAGATATAATTCTACCTAATACGCGAGCGGAAGAGAATCAAATTAACCAGTTGTTTGACATTCCTATAGATCGTATGCAAGTCATTCCTAATGGTGTAGAAACACGTTTTATGCAGGCTGAATCAGATGAATTTGAGCAGCGATACGGGTTAAAGGACTTCGTTTTATTTGTGGGACAGGCATCGTCAACCCGAAAAAATATTCTTAGACTTCTTGAGATAGCACCTAGCTTAGACGCACCTTTGGTTGTTATCGGTGACTTAGGCAAGGATGCATATAGCCAAAAGTGTTTAGACTCAATTAAAGAACATAATGTTATTCATTTACCTACCCTTGAACACCACTCTAGCCTATTGGCTTCTGCCTATGCCGCGGCTAAAGTTTTTGTGCTTCCCTCGCTTTTTGAGACACCTGGTATAGCCGCAATGGAAGCTGCACTATCGGGTTGCGCAATTGTAATTACTCAAAATGGGGGAACCAAAGAGTATTTTAAGGATATGGCAAGCTATATTAATCCAATAGACACCGGAGAATTACGAGCATCTATAAATGAGCTACTTAGCACCGATATGGAGCAACTCGAAGTTCAAAACGCTCAACTAAGAGATCATATTATAACCCATTATAGCTGGGTTACTGTCGGATCAATGAGCTTAGCTGCTTATGAATCGCTGTTCCGTTGAGAAATACTCTCTTAAACCATCAACGATTCCTTTCAAAATATAGATCAGAATAACAGCCATAATTCCTAATTCTCTGAATAGTAAAATCAGGGTAAAATAACCTAAGAATAGAAAGGATTTGAACCCATTTTGCTGAAAGGAAACACGGTCCATTTTAGGAACTTTGTCGAAAGGTAAGGTACTTAGCATAAGCACGGATAACAGAATAATCAAAGGTCCTAGTACACTACTTACTCCGTTTCGAAAAATATCAAATAACTCCAATTGATGATGAAAACTAAGATAGAAAGCCGCCAATATAATGGCTAAAGATGGAATGGGTAAGCCGATGAAATGATGCTGATTCGGTGTAAGTCGGGTATTAACATTAAAACGAGCCAAACGAACAGCGCCACACATAGCGGGGACGGCACTAATTAACATACCTAGAAACTGAAACTCGTGTAAAGCAAAGGTATAGATAAGGAAAGATGGAGCCACACCAAATGAAACAATGTCACTTAATGAATCTAGTTCCACTCCAAAATCACTATCTGCATTCGCTAATCGCGCAATGTATCCATCCATTACATCAAAAAACCCAGCTGCTACAATGAACCAGGCTCCTCGAAATAACTCTCCTTCAGAAACAGCTACGATAGAGAGGAAGCCAGAAAAAAGGTTCATTAGAGTAAAGAAACTCGGAACCGCAATTTTGTGATTTACAGGAGGCTTAGATTCCCGTTTAGCTAATCTTTTTTGTTTGAAACTCTGATATCTATGTTGAATAGGGTATTTCATTGTATGGCTAATTTAGCAATAGTAGATTCACCAGCAACTACTTTATCCCCCTCATTTACGAGCACGTTTGCAGAACGTGGAAGTACGACATCCATTCTACTACCAAATTTCATGAGTCCGAAACGTTTACCTCTTTCTAAGGTATCACCCTCATTTAAATAATAGACTACGCGGCGAGCTAAAAAACCGGTAATTTGACGAAATAAAATCTTTTGCCCGGAAGTGTGTTTCACCCCAAATTTTGCCTGCTCATTATCCATAGTTGCCCGGTCATCCCACGCCATTAAATATTCTCCGGTTTGATAGACCAGGTACTCCAAAACACCACTCACTGGGATACGATTGATATGTACGTTCAAAGGGGAGAGAAAAATACTGATTTGAACAGCCTCTTGCTCTAGATACTCAACGGATTCTACTTCTTTGACTACAACGACTTTCCCATCTGCAGGTGATAAGAGCACTTCCTCTGAAAGATCTATTGGTAGAGTACGTTCTGGATCTCGAAAAAAGTAGATACTCAGAAACCATACTGGTAGAAGTATGGAGCTGAGGCTAATACTAGCCAATAAAGAGAGGTATTTCCAGCTTAGAACCAAAGCTAAGGCTGTGAATACTCCTACTATTGTAATGGTAGGAAAACCTTCGTGTGCTATCTTCATTAGAAGAGTCTCAACACATCGTTAAAGATGACAAACACCATCAAGCTAACCAACAACAAAAAACCAATATTTTGTGCCGCAATCTTCACTTTTTCAGTGGGTTCTTTACGGGCTATTCCCTCATAAATCAAAAAGGCTAAATGTCCCCCATCTAAGGCCGGTATCGGGAGTATATTCATAATAGCCAAGGTGATACTTAACAAAGCTGTGATTTCCCAAAACCCAATCCATCCCGCTTGATCAGTGGCTTGTTTAGTTAAGCTCGCGATGGCAATAGGCCCGCCAAGATTTTGCCGAACAGAAATGTCACCAGAAAACATTCTAGAAAAGCCCCCAATAATACCCATGGTTTGTTCCCCAACTTGCTCCCAGCCTTCTTGAATAGATTCTCCAAAACTTAGCTCCGTGGATGTCGCACCTGCTTGTGCTAAACTAGGAGGAGCTATTCCTATCATTCGGTTCTCATAAGGTTCAATACTCAGCGTTAATCTCTGCCCTTCGCGTTCAACTACGAAATCAATCACCCCTTCTGAGCCACGTATAGCTTGAGTTAATTGTAACCAGTAGTTAACAGGCTCTGCATTGACTACTACAAAACGATCACCTGGTTGTAACCCTGCATCCTCTGCGGGCGATCCAAGAGCTATACTCGATATAATTGGAGGATAGACATTAACTGCGTGAATAAACGTTTGTTCTTGCAAACTGTCTAAGATAGTTGATGGAATAAATAGATCCATTGTCATTCCATCACGCACCACTTGATACGAAAGGTTGCTATTGGTTAACTCAGAAATAGAAACTAGTTCCTCAAAAGCGTCCACATAATTTCCATTTACCCCGACAATTTTGTCGTCTGTTTGAAAGCCAACATTCTCAAGTAAACTACCCTCAGGGACATATATACCTGCAACCTCTTCAATCGGTAAACTCAATTTTCCTTGACTCCAATTCATGCCAGTATAAATAAAAAAGGCAAGAATCATGTTAAATATGACCCCGGCAGTAATTACAACCATACGCTGCCAAATTGGCTTCGATCGATATTCCCAAGGTAGTGGTTCGGCTGCTAAATGTTCGGTATCCATACTCTCATCCACCATGCCAGAAATTTTAACATAGCCACCTAGCGGAGTAGCACCAATACAATAATCAGTGTCGCCTCGTTTAAATCCCCATATACGTGGAGGAAAACCCACGGAGAATCTTTCGACTCTCATTCCAAACATTTTAGCCGCCAAAAAGTGTCCTAACTCATGTATAAATACAAGAATCATTAGTGCACCAATGAAGATGATTATTGTTTGTGTTAGTTCAAGTAGTTCCATATTGACAAATAGTTCTTGCGTAAGCTCTGGTTTGCTGATCTAATTCTACGAGTGAATCATAACTCAAGGTCGAATTAAAGCGTATTTGGTTAAGGCAACGTTCAACAATTATTGCAATTTCAATATACTTAATTTTACCCTCTAAAAAGTACTCGACTGCAATTTCATTAGCCGCATTTAATACTGCAGGGCCTCCTTTGTGGAGTTTTACTGATTCCATGGCTAATTCAACGCATGGGAATCGTGAATAATCCACTGGTTCAAAATGGAGTGTATGCATTTGTGTCCAATCCATACGTGAGCTGTTCAAGGATAACCTATGGGGATAAGACAATGCATATAAAATAGGGACTTTCATGTCAGGTGGACCAAGTTGTGCTTTGGTTGAGCCATCTACATAGGTCACCATTGAGTGAATGATACTTTCCGGATGAATTACTGGTGTAATCTTCTCAATGGGCAGGTCAAATAACCAATGCGCTTCTATGATTTCTAAGCCTTTATTCATCATGGTTGCACTATCAATGGTAATCTTAGAACCCATATTCCAATTAGGATGTTGTAATGCCTGTTGCGCCGTTACATCTTTCATTTGCTCAATGCTAAGAGTCCTAAAGGGACCACCACTTGCGGTAATAATGATTTCTTCAATTGATTCTTTTTCTTCTCCAATAAGTGATTGTAGCATTGCGCTATGTTCGGAATCGATTGGTATTAAGCTACCTTGGGATTCCTTCAAAAGTTTGGCAATAATTGCTCCACCTACCACTAGACTTTCTTTATTGGCTAAGGCTACTTTTTTGTGAGATTTCAACGCATAAAAGGTCGGAGAGAATCCTGCAAAGCCCACCAAGCTATTCAATACAACATCAATTTCAGGCAGGCATACTAACTCATTTAATGCGAGTGGGTCAACATACGTTTTAGTTACTTTAGGGTCACCTAATTGTAGATTCGTATGAGTATGGCCCAGTCCCGTCAAAACTGCGTAACGAGTACGGAATGTTTTGGCTTGTTCATCCAAAAGCTCCAAATTTTGATGGGCACTTAATAAAACAATTTCGAACAAATCATGGTGCTCTTGAATAATTTCTAACGCTTGTGTTCCAATGGAGCCCGTTGATCCTAGAATAGCAATTCGGATCTTCTTATAATTCATTTCAACCTATTTCGTTCAATTTTATCACAGCAGCCATCCTTCCAGCTTTTGTTGCTTCTCTTCTATAAGAGTAAAAATCACTTTCATCATTAAAGGTGCATCCTGTGTCCATAACAATGTGAGACTTTAGTATTCCCGTGCTGACAAGTTGCCCAAAAATATAGCCTTTTAAGTCCACATGCGGTTTGGTATTTTTGTTTTTTTCTACAAACTGTTCTGGAAACAAATCGGCAACCTCCTGCCCTACTTCAAAGGCATCAATTGAAATACATGGGCTTATATAGGCTTCTATAGAACTGATTTCTGCTCCAAGTTTTAACATAGACTCAACAGTTTTTCTAACAATTCCCTTTTGAGCCCCCCTCCAACCAACATGGGCGGCACCAATAACCTGATTGGTTACGTCTCCTAGTAGAACAGCACCACAGTCGGCGACCTGTATAAGTAAGGAAATGCCAAGGGTTGAACTTACAAAGGCATCAGTATCAGGATAGATCCCACCTTTAGTCACTATCTTAACATGTTCTGAGTGTATTTGTTGGGCTATTGCAATATGCTTTAACGATGTATCAGTCTCTTTGGCTAAAATGTGTAATTGTTCTAAGATGATATCTTGATTTTCATCGGAATTGAACCCTACATTCAGCCCTGGAATACGGGCATTTGCAACGGTATAATGAGCATTTTTTTGACTGAACCAACTCAGAATTCTAGATTCATTTAAATTGCGGGGACGTATAAATTTAAGAGGGGAAGACATGTGCTAAATGTTCCTTGATTTTTGACATTGGAAATGAATGATCTGTCCATAATTCAAAGGAACGTGCCGCCTGATATATAAGCATAGGCAAGCCACCAATCGTAGTACAATTATGCTTCGCGGCTTGACGTAAAAAAGTAGTATTCTGTGGGTTGTAAACGATATCATAGCAAATGGAATCGGCTAAAAACTCGGCAAACTGCTCGTCAACTGGAGATTGTATAATATTTGGTTGCATGCCAAGTGGTGTGGTATTTACAATCAAATCTACATCAACTGCACAGTTTACCCATTCATCATAAGAAATCAAATTTATAGCCAAATCGTTCTTTACCCGTTCAGGATTTCTACTTACTACCCAGCATTCATCGACTCCCATTTCTCTAAGCCCGTGTATTACTGCCTTGGTCGCGCCACCATATCCAAAGATTAACGCCGAATCCAGTTTAATAAGACCTAAGTCCCTCAGAGGCTGTACAAAACCATAACTATCGGTGTTATGCCCTATTATCTCATGGTCTATCTTCTGAATGCAATTGATCACTTGCATGTCTTCCGCTAAATCAGAATGTCGATCAACCGCACTTAACAAAGTTTCTTTGTATGGAAGGGTGATATTTCCCCCTTTAAAATGCACAGAATTAAAATGTGCTATTAGACTAGGCAGTTCTTGATAAAGAACCTCAACGGCAACATACTGCAAATCTAATGCATGATGATGTATAGCTAGATTATGCATAATAGGTGAGACACTGTGCGAGACTGGATTTCCAATCAACAACAAGTGATCTCTTGAAGAAACAGGATCGAGTAAGAATTCAGAAAACTTCATATAAAAAAAAAGCGCAACCAATGGCTGCGCAATTTAGAATAATAGCTTAGTTAGTTTAAGCTGTAACTTCTTGTGTTGGCTCTAGAGAACCTTCTTTGAAGGTATCGCTTTCAGCTAGTTTCTTAAAAGATTCTAGGTCTTTGACTAGTTGATCCGCTGATTGCTCTATAAAATTTGCTAGTCCCTCAGAAGGATCGCCAAAAAATGTACGATAGTCTAAAGAAAACTCTACTCTAGTTCGATTACCGTTTTCAAGCGGAGTAAAACGAATGGTACCAGTTTGGTTTAGATTGCCATTGATAGTAATCCAAGCAAAACGAGTATTTCTTAAATTATCGATTAGATTGGTAGTCCAGTGAAAAGTTTCACCGTTAACAGTGGTTTTATATTCAAAAGTTTGGGAATTGATTCGGTCTACAGAATCAATACGCTCAAGAAACTTAGGGAAATCAACTGGATTGCTTAAAAGTTCATATACCTTTGATAAGGGTAAGTCGATTTCTATACGTTCGTGCGCCATAAAATATACCTTGGTTCTTGGAATAATAGTTATTTAGTAAACGATGAACCGTTTATGGGGAAACAGGAGAGATTCATCCATTATGTTTAAAATACGCATAATATGTATAAGCCTCAATGACTAACCCGAATAAATTTATCCGTCCGATTACAGGTGTTGCTGAATCTCTAGTGCAATGGATTCAATAGGTTGAGCCCCATCTAGTATGATGAATCGAGGTTGCTCTTTAGCCATGAGCTCATACCCCTCTAATACTCGGGTGTAGAATTCATTACCCGCCATTTCCATTCGGTCTTGGGCGCGTTCTGATCGCCTCTGCAATGCTAAATGTAAGGGCAAACGCAAATAAAAGGTGAGATTGGGTATTAGGCCATGCGAAGCCATTTTATTCAGTGCAACAATTTCTTTTAAAGGTAAAACTGATCGACCATACCCTTGGTACGCTGTTGTTGAATCATAAAATCGATCTAGAATAACTACAGTCCCATTATCTAAATCAGGGATAATTTTTTCCTGTACTAATTGTGCGCGAGCCGCCGAGAACAAGAGCAATTCCGAAACGGCAGATATCTCATTCTTTGAATCTAAAAGTAGCGTTCGTATTTCTTCGGCAATGCGCGCACCCCCTGGTTCTCTATATACTTGTACATGTTTCCCTTTGTCTTCAAGGTACTGCTTCAATAAATAAATTTGGGTTGATTTACCACAACCATCAATGCCTTCGAATGTTATTAGCATGTTTGAGTGATTACCATTTTTCTGGATAGTCCAGATCTAAGGGTTCTTTGTTCAATATCAAACTAAGTGCTACATAAATAAATAAACTTGAACCCCATCCCATAAAAAAGGCCAACACAAAAATAGAACGCACCCAGATAGTTCCTATTCCGAAGAAATCAGCTAGACCACCACACACACCCCAAAGTTTCTTGTCATTCCTTGACTTATAAAGTCGCTTTGATCGTCTTTGTTGAAAATAACCCCAAGAATAAGTGGTTGAATCTGCTAGAAAGGTATTGGTTCTGCCACGCTCGGCATATGGTTTTTTATTATCGTATTGGGTATTACCCGATGATGAAAGCTTTGAATCACCTGAACCAAAAACATCAAAATTTTTAGTATCAACCTGCTTATTAATTGCAGAGTGATATTTAGAAAGCTGAGAAGCTTGTTTAGAATCAGAGCCGAATCCCTCATACCGGAGTGGTTCATCAGGATAATATTGACCCCCAAAAACATCCTCTTTAGTTTTTTTCTTTTTTTTTGGTTTTTTTTCACCTACAAAGCGACTACTAACTGCGGCAAGTAGTAAAAAAAACCCGCCAAGGAACGGAAGAGCATCAATAGATCCAGGTCCAAAATGTAAACCCATTCTGAATAAAATAAACGAGAAGGTGGTTAGTAGTATAAATGCACCCGAAATGGTAGCTGGATTAATGTAACTAGGTTTTTTTTCTTGTTCTTTCCCTAAGAAATCTTCAAGAGTGTTGTCTAAGGAACTCTTGTCAAAAGGAATTTCTTGTTCTGTTGTACTATCTGTTGTACCAGGGAATCTAAAGGATTTGTTTTTTGTCTTGAACATGATTAATAATACGATAAAATTGAGACTAGGTTACAATAAATGAATCCCTTTCTCGCTAATAAAGCCATCCAAAGCTATATCCCATGGATCTTTGGGCAAAGAGCATACGTTAAAGCCATCTGCAAGTAACCCAATTTTAAAGGTTGAACTATGGATTTCGGATAAAAAACCATCGTAATATCCAGCGCCATATCCCAACCTAGTCCCATGTTTATCAACAGCTAGTAAAGGCACCAAGACTAAATCTAGGAGTTGTAGATTAGCCTTTATTTCAGAAATAGGTTCGAGCACTCCCCAGTCATTTTTTTTAACCTTATTTACATCCGTCAAATAACTATGTCGTAGTTGCCTATTTGCTTCCATGATAGGTACTACCGTCTTTTTACCTTGAGTTAAGCAGTATTTGATAATCTCAAGCGTATCTACTTCCCTTTGTGTAGCAATGGAGATGTAACTATGTACTGTTTCAGCTTTTTTAAAAACATCCCAACCAATCAAATGCTTACGAATACCTTCATTGGAGCTTTCCCACACTCTTTTTTTAAGACCAATTCTTTTATTTTTAAAATGTGTCCGTAATGATTTTTTGAATGATTTAGTTCTTAAATTCATATCCAGTATGTACTTAGTAAAGTCAGTGGTTGAATTAAAGGTCGATTATGTAATGCTGAGAGATGTCGGTATCATAATCTAGCAATTCACACAATAGATCCTGCCAAAAATTCTTACCATAGTGAAGCATGAAATAAGTTGGATGCAGTACGCGCTCCATGGGTCCTTTTGGAAATAAATAGGACTGAAGAAAATGTAATTGTCCTAATTCACGCTCAAATTTCGATTCATAAGCCTGTTTAGCTTTTTTCTTAAGCGATTGAATGGCCTTATGAATGTCATTTTCAGTCTTTCCTATTGAGCCTTCCAAAGTTGGATCAAATGAGAGAATATCACGAGCCTGAGAACGGTAATGTTGAAGCAAATTAAGTTCTAACTCATCGATTTTGGCGTCTGGAAACTGCTCGGGTAAGCTGGCCAACCAATTATTCTTCAGTTTAGAAGAGCTGGCTTGATAATGAGCCAGTGAAAATGGAAATTTTTCCATTAAATGTTGAACTTTTTTCTCACGTATGGTTGCAGAAAAACGAGGTATAAGGATGGGCATATCTATGCCAAAAAACTCATACATCTTTTTCATTTGACCATGATATGCTATTTCTGTTGGACCACCCACATAAGCAATAACTGGAAGTAAATGATCTTGAAGAATAGGCCGTAAAAATACATTAGGCGAAAACCAGTCCGGATGCAACTGAGTAAGCTTTTGGAGTTCATCCTGAGTCAGTGTTTTAGATGCTCCCTTTTGCTGGAAGGAATACAAATTAGTTGAATCACGATATAATTTAACCCGCTTAGCTTCCTCATTGAACACAAACCATTGACTATCCATTACAGTTACCTGACTCTGACCCGTCATTTCAATTACACTTTCGGTTTGATTTTTTAGCAATTTCGTAATCGAATAATCATTGGTCACAGCTTTCTGTATTATTGGACTAAGAAGCCTTTTAATACTACGGTGATTACTGCCAGCTATTAAAAAATCATATCCTTTAAATACATGAGTAATCCACTGAGAAAAATTTTGCGCGTGAGTCTTATCCTCAGAGTAAGCCTCCTTAGATTCTTGTAAAAAGGATTCAACCCAAGTATTTTTTCTGAATTGGACGCTTGGCTTTACAGCTTTGGAATCTAACTGCTCTTCAACTTTTTCTGATGTTGCCTGCTCATTAAAATAATCGTTGCTTAACCAATCAAAGAATTCATTTGTAATGAGAGGGCTATCCCCTTTAATCTGACTAACGGGCATCCCAACTTGTGACTTCAGCAACTCCTGCTTAACATCTGCTTGGAATTGACGAACTAACGATTCATACTCAAAATAGCCCAAATCGTTAGATGATTGATACCAATTAATTTGATTGATTTCAGCATAATCATGATCCTCATCAGCCAGCCAAAATACCGGGATAACAGTTTTACCTAGTTCTTTTGAAATACGTTTACTCCAATGTATGGCACTCATTAGCTTGAAATAAGTGTAGAGTGGACCACCATACCATGAAAGTTGCTGACCTGTGACTATGCAATAACTATCTTCGCGTAATAACTTAGTCCGAATAGTTGTCTGTGATTCATCAATACCTAAGTTTTGGTGAAGTTCTTTCAGCGCCTCGACTATTTCAGCTCTTGAGCTAGTAAAAGTCGATTGCAAAGAGTTAATTTTTTTATTAGATATATCATTTAACTTATTGTTAGCAAATGGGTAAAAACTATAGAAAGGTTTTAATGTAGTGTCGCCCTTTGTGTAGTTAGATAAGAACGAATCGGGTTGTAAGTCAGTAAAAGGAATGGGACTAAATTTCACGATTTACTTAACCTTTTAGTCTTTGTATTTGATCTCTCAAATTAGCCGCTTTTTCATAACTTTCTGTTTCTATCGCTATCTGCAATTGTTCATGAAGCAATTCAAGTGGGCTTTTCTTTTCTTCGGTTGAACGCATATCAGGTTTTTTCATTTGGTTCATATGACCCTCCTCGGTAAGGTTTTCTTCATGCACTACCCCTGCTTCTTCTAATACAAGCTCATCAACATAAATAGGGCAAGAAAAACGAACCGCTAGGGCAATGGCATCACTAGGTCGAGCATCTACTTTGTGAAGAGATATTGGACCTTTAATGGAAATATTAGCATAATAGGTGCCTTCTTTCAAATGATGAACTACTACATGTTCAATTTGCCCCCCTAAATCAGTTATGATTTGCACAGTCAAATCATGGGTCATTGGCCTAGGTGGTTTAATTTGTTCCATTTCCAATGCGATTGCTTGCGCTTCATATGCCCCAATAATGATGGGTAGTCGCCGACTTCCACCTGCTTCAATTAAAATGAGGGCATACGCAGAGGATGTTCGCGTACTCGTGGTAAGCCCAAAAATTTCCATTTCGACCATAAATTGAGCGTCTAATGTGTGTGCTTTAGCTGTATCAGTTTCGCATTGGATACCGCTTATCAAGTTTATCCATTACGCATATACCTGAAAGATAGCATTATTTAAGGTCGAACTAAAATACCTCTCGAGCTACTTTATAGACCGACTCACTTTTTCCCATCGAATAATAGTGTAAGGTGGGAACACCAAATTCAATGAGCTCCTTTGATTGCTCTATAGCCCATTCAATCCCAATTTCTTTTGCCTGATCGTTATTTTTGGCCTTTTCTAGTTCATTGGTTAAATCATAAGGCAAATCGATATGAAATATCTGTGGTAAGATCGTAAGTTGTCGCAGTGAAGTTATGGGCTTTAAACCTGGTACTATCGGTATATTAATGTCTATTTCCCGGCATTTAGTAACAAAGTCAATGTATTTCGAAGTGTCAAAAAACATCTGAGTGACAATATAGTCGGCCCCTTTATCTGCTTTTTGCTTTAAATATTTCATATCCATTTCTAAATTGGGGGCAGCCATATGCTTTTCTGGATAACCAGATACCCCAATACAAAAGTCTGAGTGATGGGCTTGCTCGAGTTCATCGTCCAGGAATATACCCCGATTTAAATCTACCACCTGTTCTAATAGCTCAGAAGCGTATGCATGTCCCCCTTTCTCTGGCTTAAAGTCTCGATCTGGTTTACGTGCATCACCCTGAAGCACCATAATATTATCAATGCCTAAAAAATTTAAATCTATCAACGCATTTTCAGTCTCTTCTTTTGTGAACCCACCACAAATAATGTGAGGCACTGCATCTATTTTATATTTGTTTTGGAGTGCCGCACAAATGCCCACTGTACCCGGTCGTTTACGTACTGTTTTTTTTTCCATAAGACCGTTAGGTAGTTTTTTATATTCAAACTCTTCACGGTGATAGGTCACGTCTATAAAAGGTGGATTAAACTCCATTAGCGGATCAATATGATCGAAAAGAGTTTGTATATGTTGCCCTTTTAATGGAGGTAAAACCTCAAAGCTAAAAAGGGTTGAATCACCAGCGTTTTCAAAGTATTTCGTTACTTTCATGGTTAGGCGGGCTGTTTATTAGATTCTTTTTTTAGGGTATTCTTAGGTTCATAAGTAAGATGCGAACGAAGCCAACTTTCTGTTTCCACGACAGACATATCTTTACGTTCACTATAATCAAGTACCTGATCATGTTGAATATTACCAAGGGCAAAGTAACGAGAATCAGGATGGGAAATATAAAAACCACTTACCGAACTTGCTGGCAACATAGCAAGAGATTCCGTAAGACTAATCCCAATTTGTTCTTGCACCCAGAGCAATGAAAAGAGTTTCCATTTTTCGGTGTGATCAGGGCACGCTGGGTAGCCAGGTGCAGGGCGAATACCCTCATACTGTTCGGAAATAAGTGCTTCGTTGTCAACCGCTTCATGACTATAAGCCCAGTATTCTGTGCGTACTTTATAGTGTAAATACTCTGCAAATGCCTCCGCTAAACGATCTGCTAAAGCTTTCACAAGTATAATTGAGTAGTCGTCCGAATTAGCTTCAAATTCATCGATTAATGCAGAGATATTCAAACCTGCTGTGACAGCAAACAACCCGAAGTAATCCACTCTATCCTGGTCTTTTGGACTAATAAAATCGGCTAATGAAATGTTGGGTTGTCCACTTCGCTTTTTGGCTTGCTGTCGAAGAAACTCAAATCGTTGAATGGGTTCTACCTTTCCAAAAGACAGTTCCTGTTCACTGTAAGCAGGGTATAATTCGACTGATTCGTTAGTACTGAGTGCAGGATATATACCAAATATTCCTTTCGCAGTCTGAGGACAGTCGCTACGCATTCGATCTAACATCGCCTGTGCACTCTTCCACAATTCTCTAGCCTGCTCCCCAACCACATCATCCTGCATAATGGCGGGGTATTTTCCGGTTAGCATCCATGTCTTAAAAAATGGAGTCCAATCAATAAAGGGAATTAACTCGTCAATGCTCTCTAATTCTAGTTGATGAGTACCCTGTATCTTAGGTTTTCTAGGTTCATAGTTTGCCCAATCTGTAGTCCATTTATTGGCCCTAGCATAATCCAAATCAATATATTCTTTCTTTTGGGTCCTACCAGCATATTGCACCCTCATTTGCTCATATTCGGCTTTAATCTTGTCTAAATTAGCTGGGCCATGTTCAGCACTTAAGAGAACGTTACTAACTGTCACAGCTCGGGATGCATCTAAAACATGGATTACCCCATGTTCGTATGCTGGTTCAATTTTAACTGCGGTGTGTAGTTTGGATGTTGTTGCTCCTCCAATTAATAGAGGTATACTAAGGCCGGCCTTCTTCATTTCCTGGGCAACATCGACCATTTCATCTAGGGACGGGGTAATTAAGCCGCTAAGCCCAATCATAGCGACTTTATGCTCAACAGCAGCTTCAATAATCTTGTGCGTGGGTACCATGACCCCGAGATCAATTACATCATAGTTATTACAGGCAAGTACCACTCCTACAATATTTTTTCCAATATCATGAACATCCCCTTTTACTGTGGCGAGTAACACTTTAGTTCGTGAAGTATCTTGTTTGAGGAGTTCTTTTTCAGCTTCTAAATAAGGGGTTAAGTGGGAAACTGCTTGTTTCATAACCCTTGCACTTTTAACCACTTGTGGTAAAAACATTTTTCCTTCACCAAAGAGATCTCCAACTACATTCATTCCATCCATTAAAGGACCCTCTATGACTTCCAGGGACGAGGAGTAATGATGTCGTGCTTCATCAACATCATCGATAATAAACTCGGTTATTCCTTTGATTAAGGCATGCTCTAAACGCTTGCTCACCCCCTCTTCTCTCCAAGCCAGTTGAACTTTTTCTTTAACTTGTCCGTCATCCTTATATGAATCGGCTAGATCTAAAAGTCGCTCAGTTGCATCGTCACGCTTATTCCAAAGCACATCCTCAACACATGTGAGTAGTTCTTCAGGAATTTCGTTATATACTTCTAATTGATTCGGATTAACAATGCCCATATCCATACCATGTTGAATAGCATGGTATAAGAAGGCCGCATGAATGGCTTCTCGCACTTTGTTATTTCCGCGAAAAGAAAAGGAGATATTGCTTACCCCACCAATAATATGCGCACCAGATAAATGTTCTCTAATCCATTTAGCTGTCAAGAAAAAATCCACTGCATTGTTACGGTGTTCTTCCATCCCAGTTGCAACTGGAAATATGTTAGGATCTAATATGACGTCCGATGCATCATATCCTAGATCGTCTACTAGTATGCGGTAAGAACGCTCGCAGATTTGAATTCTCCGTTCCAATGAATCAGCTTGACCATTTTCGTCGAAGGCCATGGCAATTACAGCTGCACCAAGTTTTTGAATAATTCGTGCTCGCTCGATAAAAATCTCTTCTCCATCCTTTAAAGAAATGGAATTGACTACACCCTTACCCTGTAGAGTTTTTAATCCCGCCAAAATAACTTCCCATTTTGAGGAATCCACCATTATAGGTATTCGAGCTATGTCTGGCTCAGAGGCAATAAGGTTGAGGAAGTGAGCCATCTCTTTAGCGCTATCTAATAGCCCTTCGTCCATGTTCACATCGAGTATCTGAGCCCCACCTTCTACTTGATCACGAGCAATATCTAATGCCTGCTCGTACAAACCTTCTTTAATCAGTCGTAAAAATCGTTTAGAGCCAGTTACATTGGTACGTTCACCTACGTTAATAAAATTGGTATCAGGGCCTACTATAAAGGGTTCTAATCCACTTAACCGTAACGGTGATGGTTTCATATCTTCCCCATAAAAGCCCGCACCCTTGGCTGATATTCACTAGCAAGGTCCGCTATTTGTTTTATATATTCTGGGGTAGTACCGCAACAGCCTCCAATAATATTGATCATATTTTCTTGTAAAAATGGGCGTAATTCTGCGACCATTTCCTCTGGACTTTGGTCATACTCACCAAATTCATTTGGTAGTCCTGCATTTGGAAAGGCACTTATAAAATGTGGAGCAGTATTAGCCAAAACCCGTACATAATTCTTTAATTTACACGCTCCTAAGGCACAATTTAAACCAACACTCAGAATAGGAGCATGGGAAACTGATATGAGAAAGGCTTCAACAGTCTGACCAGATAAAGTTCGACCACTTGCATCGGTAATGGTACCTGAAATCATAATAGGAAGCTGTTGACTGCGTTCATCAAATAGCTCCAACAAGCCAAAGATAGCAGCTTTGGCATTCAGTGTATCAAAGATGGTTTCAATTAGTAATAGATCGGCTCCACCATCCATTAACCCGCTCGCTTGCTCTTTATAAGCCTGGGCTAACTCGTCAAAATGAACAGCTCTATACCCAGGTCGTGTAACGTCGGGTGAAATTGATGCAGTTCGATTAGTCGGACCCAATGCTCCTGCTACATATTTAGGTTGATCAGATGCAAATTCTTCAATGGCCTGCCTGGCTAATTGAGCACTCACTTTGTTCAACTCATAGGCATAGTCACTCATATCATAGTCTGCCTGGGCAATGGACGTACTAGAAAACGTATTGGTCTCTAGAATATCGGCCCCAGCACCCAAATAGGCCAAGTGGATATCTTTTATAATATCTGGTCGAGTCAGAGATAAAAGGTCGTTGTTACCTTTTAGGTCAACATGATGGTCGGTGAACAGATCCCCTCTAAAATCTATCTCTGCAAGTTGGTGCTGCTGAATCATGGTTCCCATTGCACCATCTAATATCAATATCCGTTTTGCTAAATCGTCTTGAATCATATATTTAATTATTATATTTTAATATACGAATTTCAAAAGTTTAATACTCAAGCTTCAGCGGTCTACGTTCAGGTGCAACTTCGAGCCTTTATAGATCGACCATAAAGGGGCAGCTAATGCCAACTGCACCCTTCCAAAGTCAGTTCGAAAGGAATAGTTAAATCCAGCAGACCATACTGTTTGATTGGTACTTGGCATTTCTATGTTGGGTTCAAAGAATTGAAAATAGGCACCTGCGGTAAAAAATTCCCAGAAATTATTGTCTTTCATGGGAATTACATAACTAGTTTTGAATCGATAGGCCCATTGTGCATCAAATTGACGCTCATAAAAACCAGGTAGGCTTTTGGCTCCACCAAATACAATTGCGTAGGTCCAAGGTAATTCCTCAGCCCAAACCTGATCGTACACCTGATTTAGTCGTACAAAACCTACGCCTATTTTTGGTGATTCAAGTGTAATTTTAAGGTGCAATGAATGAAGCCACTGAGTCGTATTTCCGGAAAATTGATGGCCTATCTGTGTGCTTTTTTGACGCGTTGATCGCAAGTCTAATTCAGTATCTAAGTTCCATTCAGCGATATTAAAACACTGATAAGTCCCTAATTCCATAGCGATAGCTTGGTAGGCATGTAAATTTGTTTGTAGCTGACGGGTAGTGCTGCTATTCTCCCAAGCCAAATTCAGGGTATACTTTCGGTCCGCATCTACTAGCCAACGTCCTCCTAAGCCGACTATACTTTGTTGATATACACTGTCTCTTTGTTCAAGCTCAATAAAAGCGTCTAAGTGAAATTGCTCGCTAATAGGTTGCTGAATGAGGAGTGAAGTTGAGGTGTAATCGATATCGGTTCGAGTAAATCGAAAATCCAAGGCCTGATTCACTTTCCATAGGTCAGGAATTCGTAACTCTAGATCACCAACTAACATCCATCGATTCTCATTTAAGGGCACCACACCTAACACACCTTCGACCGAACTTTTAGAAATATGTGACCCCGATTGTTTAACCAGCTGGTTTGCTGTTATACTAGTTTGTATACTTAAGAATAATTCAACCTGCTCTTTTGTATGGTCTTCTTTGAGTTGATCAATCTGAAGCCATTCATTGGAAGCTAATGGCCGCTGCTTTTTGACCAACACATTTGTTACCAAATCACTTATCCATTCATCGCTGTAGGGTTTATTCAGAAGTGTATCTATAATGACATCGGAAATTAAAGTCATTGATACCACAGGCATATTTTGCTGACCTAAGCCAGGTGTATAATCCGTGGTTTTTGGTTGATTGAGGGTTGCATCAACCAGTACAAATCGGGTTAATTTGTATGGATTTTTGGCGGATTGAGCGTATACAAGTGGTGTGAAACCTATGACTAGCAGGCCTATGACTAACATGCTTATGCTTATGAGAAAAATTGCAAGTCGATGCACGTGCAATGCGGTGAGTTAGTGTTGATTATCTGAGCTTGTGTACGATCAGCTATAGGTTCTATGATAGCATAGAAGCCATAAAATAGATAGTAAAAATTTGTACTAACTATTCTTTTCGGATTTAAATGTGATTAATTTTGTTGATTATTCGTTGTTTACTTGGTAACCATTAATCAGTCTAGTTAAATGGCTTTTTTCTTAAGTATTATCTCGTTTTTATCTCATTTTGAAGCATTCACTTTAATCTTTTAATTATATTTCCGCTCTAATTCATTTCCTGCATGAAAAACAGTTACAAAGAACTTATTGAGCAGACATACTACTTTCCTCAAGAAGGTTTTGATCTCCACGATGGAATACTTCATTTTAATGGAATTGATCTTAAGAAAATCATTGATACCTATGGAACTCCCTTTCGAATTAATTATTTGCCAAAAATTAGGGAACAAATCCAAAAAGCTCGAAGCTTATTCAATAAGGCTATTGAGAAGCATTCCTATATAGGTTCGTATGAATTTTGTTACTGTACCAAGTGCTGTCACTTTAGTCATGTGGTTAAAACAGCGCTTAAGGAAAAGGTTTCATTGGAAACCTCTTCTTCATTTGACATAGACCTGATCTTAAAACTATACGAACAAGATGCTTTAACGAAAGAAACCACGATAGTTCATAATGGTATTAAGACCGAGGAGTACATTGAAAAAATTCGATTTTTACAAAACCAAGGCTTTGAACATACCATCACCATATTGGATAGTGTACATGAACTAGATCGTATTACTATGCATAAGCTAGACAGGCCAATAAAAATCGGCCTTCGGATAACCATTGATGAAGAGCCTCAAGCAGCTTATTACACATCTAGATTAGGTATTAATAAACGAGAGTTATTGGAACTAGTAAAGGAAAATATACAGCCAAACCCCTTACTTGAGCTTCATATGATCCATTTCTTTGTAGATTCAGGGATCAATGATAATTTATATTACTGGGGTGAGTTCAAAAAAGCCCTGCAATTATACACCCAGATTAAGCAATTGGCCCCATCCCTCCATGCCTTAAATATTGGTGGTGGCTTTCCGATTAAAAATAGCTTGGGATTCGAATATGATTACGAATACATTGTGGATGAAATCGTACGGAACATCAAAGAAACATGTGTAGAAGCAAAGGTATCAGTACCAGATATTTACACTGAATTCGGAAAATATACCGTTGGTGAAAGCGGAGCAGTTATCTTTAAAGTTATCGAACAAAAACAACAAAACGATACTGAATTATGGTACATCATTGATAATAGCTTAATGAATACCATACCTGATGCTTGGTCTATCAACGAAAAATTTATTCTTCTCCCTATTAACAAGTGGGACCATAGTTATAAACGTATTCATATTGGTGGTATAAGCTGTGACCATTCCGATTACTATAACTCTGAGCAGTTAAATCAACAAATACTTTTGCCTGTGCATGAAGTTAAAAAAATTGAAGATCCTCTGTACATTGGATTTTTTCACACGGGCGCGTATCAGGAAGCAATTTCGGGTTATGGGGGCATAAAACACTGCCTAATCCCCTCACCACGACAAATTGTAGTAGACAAAGATGAACATGGTAATCTTATAGATTATCTTTACCGAGACGAACAATCGGTCAGTAATATGCTATCCATACTTGGCTATGATGAATAATGTTATTTTCTACTGGTGCACTATTTTTAATCCTCTAATTTGGACAGTAATATTTGTATTCCATCTATTTATAAGAAAATGTCAATGACGATTAATATGGTTTGAATAATCGAAATAACCCTTCTCTATCTCAATTAACTATCTTTAATACAATTTAACTTTAAAAGGTAATGTCAAAAGGACCAATTTCTACTTTTTTACAAACGAATTTTAAGCACTTTAATGCTGCCGCATTAATTGAAGCTGCCCAAGCCTATGAGCTAAAATTACTTGAAGGACATTCTATGTTGGTAAGTTTGGCCGGAGCAATGAGTACTGCAGAATTAGGGATAAGTTTGGCAGAAATGATTCGGGCAGATAAAGTTCATGCTATTTCATGTACAGGGGCTAACTTAGAAGAAGATGTTTTTAATTTAGTAGCTCACGATCATTATAAGCGCATTCCTAATTATCGGGACTTAAGTCCTTTTGACGAACAAGAGCTACTCAATAAACATTATAACCGAGTCACAGATACCTGCATACCTGAGATGGAAGCAATGCGAGTAATTGAGGAGCATTTAGTCCGGCGATGGGTCAATGCCGCTAGTAATGGAACTCGAAAGTTTCCCCACGAATATTTTTATGACCTACTGTTGTCAGGTGATATTTCATCATCCTATCAAATTAACCCGAAACAGTCTTGGCTACTAGCTGCCGCAGAAAAAAATTTACCCATCGTTGTTCCCGGTTGGGAAGACTCTACCTGTGGGAATTTCTTTGCCTCTCATTGTATCGAGGGCAGAACCAATCCACAGGTTGTAAAATCCGGAATAGAGTATATGATTGAACTGGCAGCATGGTATCAGAAAGTATCTGTAAAGGGTGTTGGATTCTTCCAAATTGGTGGTGGAATCGCTGGTGACTTCCCCATTTGTGTGGTACCTATGATTGAACAGGATTTGTGTATCTCAGTGCCTTTATGGTCATATTTTTGCCAAATTAGTGATTCAACCACTAGTTATGGGTCCTATTCAGGGGCTATTCCTAACGAAAAGATAACGTGGGGGAAATTAGGTGTGGATACCCCAAAATTTGTTATAGAATCTGATGCAACCATTGTTGCTCCACTAATTTTTGCGTATCTACTAAATAAATAAATTTTTCGGAATTAATGTCTTCACCCCTAATCACTTTAAAAAAAAATGATACTCATGTTCCAAAGGTAGATAGCGCCTTGGACCTGTATGATTCTCTACTGCTTCCTCGGCTCATTGAGGAGAAGATGCTTAAGCTTTTACGGCAAAATAAAATAAGTAAGTGGTTCTCGGGTATTGGACAAGAAGCCATTTCTGTTGGGGTGACTAAGGCCTGTTATACTGAAGATTTTCTACTCCCAATGCACAGAAATTTAGGCGTATTCACAAGTAGAAATATACCTCTCTACCCCCTATTTTGTCAACTTTTTGGCAAGGCTGATGGCTTTAGCTCGGGTCGTGAACGTTCATTTCATTTTGGTAGCTTAGAGCACAGGATAGTTGGTATGATATCGCATTTAGCGGCTATGATGCCTGTGGCAGACGGTTTAGCACTTGCCAATAAATTACGAGATAACCAATCTATTGCTGTATCCTTCTGCGGGGATGGAGCCACTAGTGAAGGTGATTTTCATGAAGCATTAAACCTGGCTTCTGTTTGGAATTTACCTGTAGTCTTTATCATAGAAAACAATGGATATGGCCTATCCACTCCAACATCGCAACAATACGCATGCGAACATTTGGTAGACCGTGCCATTGGCTATGGTGTTAAAGGTATACAAGTAGACGGAAATGATATTTTTGCTGTAATGAATGCAATGAAAGAAGCACGAGCCAGTGCTTTAAAGGGTAAACCAGTGCTCATTGAAGCACAGACATTTAGAATGCGGGGACATGAAGAAGCATCCGGAACGACGTATGTGCCCAAAGATATGATGGCTGAATGGGCAACGAAAGATCCCATTGTGCGTTTTGAGCAGTATCTTCGTCAATGTTTGGACTATACCGATCAGCAATTTTCTGACCATAGCAAACGGCTTAGAGAAATGTTCAAAACTGACTTAAACAAAGCACTAGTTGCCAATGATCCCAGTTTTGATGAGGAAGTAGAACGCGCAGCTATTTTTGCCCCTCAATACAGATCTAGCTCTACTCCTGAGGCTACGGTAACAAAAAGTGTGGTAAAAAAACGGTTTGTAGATGCAATTTCTAATGCATTATCACAGAGTTTACGAGAAGACGAAAAAGTGCTTCTTATGGGGCAGGATGTAGCTGAATATGGTGGGGTTTTTAAAATATCTGACGGGTTCCTAAGCGAATTTGGTGAACAACGAATTAGAAATACACCCATCATAGAATCAGGAATTTTAGGGACTGCTTTAGGTTTATCATTGGATGGTTTTAAGCCCATTGTTGAGATGCAATTTGCCGATTTTGTGAGTTGTGGGATGAATCAAATCATTCAAAATATTGCCAAATCGCATTACCGTTGGACACCGGGAATTAATGTGACCATTCGCTTACCTCATGGAGCAGGTGTTGGAGCAGGGCCATTTCATTCACAATCTCCAGAGTCATGGTTTATGCCTCATGCAGGCCTGAAAATTTTAGTACCATCCACTGTAGAAGATGCCCAAAATATGCTTTATAGTGCCATATTAGAACCTAACCCTGTTTTATTTTTTGAACATAAAAGACTTTACCGTAGCCTCAGGGAGACGGTACCTGCCAAGGCAGAATGGACCGATATTCATGCCGCTAGGGTACTACGTGAAGGGAATCACATGAGTATAATTACTTTTGGTTGGCCAGTTCATTGGGCTTTAGATATTGCTAAAGAAATGGAAGTACAAGGTATTTCTATTGAGGTCATTGATTTAAGGAGTTTAGCCCCTATCGATTGGTCCACTCTGCTGAGTTCTGTTAAGAAAACGAATCGCGTTTTGTTACTTCAAGAAGCCTCTGAAATAATGGGCCCCATGAGTGAGATTGCTTCTTATCTTTCAGAGCACACCTTTCAGTGGTTAGATGCACCTATCAAAAGAATATCATCTATCCATACACCTATCCCATTCAATAAAAATTTAGAAGATGGCTATTTAGGACAACATCGCCTCAAAGAGCAGGTATTGGACTTGTTAAATTTCTAAGCTATTCCTGAGGTTAAATTTAAGCGTAGTTATGCGGATGAATGAGGCGCTTGACAAGCAGCATAAGTATTCCATTAACGTCCAACGTTGAAAATCCTTTGATTGCTCTATCAGCGTCTAACAATGCATTAAATATTCCCATCATATCTGCAGCAGTATAACGCTTTGCATCGGCGGATAATCGCTTGAAATAATATGGAGAGTTTATGTGAAGAGCTTTTTTTATCTCATTGTCTGATTTAGAAGCCTGCTTAAGCCGAATGATCTGCCATAGTTTTAAAAAATCTGAATATAAAAAAGCCACAATACGAATAAGTTCCCCGGTATCAGATTTGCTTTGTTGTAGGATTCTATCAGCAATAAAAAAAGCTTCTTGAATTTTTTTCTGGTTTATAGCTTCTTTGAGTTCAAACACATCGAAACCTCGATAGGATCCAACGATAGAACGAACCTTTTTTAGGTCAATTTCACCTTCACTATTGGCTGTATAGGTATAAATTTTATCTATTTCTGAAGATAAAAGTTTCAGATCATTGCCCACTAATTGGGCCAGCAATTGGGCAACTTGTTCACTTAAGTTGGTTGAGTATTCTTGTTTAGCCCAGCCCATTACCCAGTTCGCAAGCTGATGATCTGCTAGAGGGTCAAATAATAAATTATGTATTCCAACCTGATTTAACCCCTTACCTAATCGAGTATTTTTTGGAATTTTAGTCTCTAAATGTAATACAAAAATAGTTTGAGGATTCGGGTGCTGCAGATAGTGCAAGAAGTCATCTTGTAAATTGGCAGGCATTCTTTTGAAAAGATCATTGCCATTTTTCACCATAACTAATCGCCGCTCAGCCATCATAGGATAACTTTTGACTAATTGAAGGACAGCTTCTAACTGCACCTCATTTCCATAGAGAAAATCACTATTGAAATCACGTTCATGCAATGGAATTATTTGAAGAATTCGCTGTAAAAATCGATCTATAAAGAAATGCTCACTTCCTTCAATCACATAAATTGGATGAACTTCTCCTCTGTTTAATGAAGCAATTGCTCCGCGAAAAAGCTCAAGGGATGAATTCTTTGGTGCCATGTTACGCTAAATAAGCTAAGGTTTGTTAGGGCGTTATCCTTCCCATCATGCGAGGGAATGCAATGGTCTCTCTAACATGACCAAGTCCGCATATCCAAGCAACTGTTCGTTCTAACCCTAAACCAAATCCGGCATGGGGAACACTTCCAAAACGTCGTAAATCGATGTACCAATCAAATACTTCTGGGTCTAATCCCTCTTCCTCAATTCTAGCGAGAATGACGTCCAAGTTATCTTCCCGTTGACTTCCACCAACTATTTCACCATACCCTTCTGGAGCTAAAATATCCACTCCAAGAGCATAGGTATCCGTTTTGTCTCGCTTCATATAGAAAGCTTTTATTTCAGCGGGCCAATGGGTTACCATAACAGGTACATCAAATTGCATGGTTAGAACCGTTTCATCACTTCCCCCGAAATCGGAACCCCATGTAAATTCTTGGGTTGATTTTTTCCATCTTGGAATATTGCGCAAATCTTCTTCTATCTGATCAACTCGAGTATGGTTATCAATAATGCGTTTTTCTATCTGCTTCTTTCTCCATTTTTTTGCAGAACCATGTTCTTTTTGAATAGCATCTTGTTCCCGAATAAGTTCTTCTTTTTCTGCTTTTCGTTGTTGAATTAATTCATCTAATACTTTAGCTGTTTTGTCTGAGTTAAGTATGTCAACAGCATCATCGTACTTTATTCGTACAAAATCTTTTTCAACCAATCGTTTAAGAGAACTAGTATCACGTCCCAATAGCGCTAGTTCATGATGATATTTCTCTAGGACTTCAGATACGATAGATTTTAACATATCTTCTGCTAAATCCATATTCATCTCTAGATCATAGAAAGCCATCTCTGGTTCAATCATCCAGAATTCAGACAAATGACGACGTGTTTTGGATTTTTCGGCCCTAAATGTCGGACCGAAGGTGTAAATGAGACCGTGAGCCATCGCAAGAGCCTCACCGTAAAGTTGACCTGTTTGCGCTAAATAGGCTTTTTCATTAAAAAATTCAGTCTCAAATAAGGTAGTACTCCCTTCTGCTGCATTGGGGGTAAAAATAGGTGTATCTGTCTGAATAAATCCTCTTGATTGGAAAAAGTTATGTATAGCAAATATGATTCCATTTCGTACCCGCATAGCAGCCCATTGTCGCTGGCTACGCAACCATAAATGACGACGGTTCATTAAAAACTCAATGCCATGTTCTTTAGGTGTGATTGGATAATCAGCCACTAATTGAATTACTTCAAGCCTCTTAACTTGGAGTTCTACCCCACCAATACTTCGTTCATCCGATACTACAAATCCATTTAGGCGAATGGAGGATTCTTGCTTTAAACTAACCGCTGTTTCCCAGCTATTTTCAGACACTTCTTCTTTATTAACTACACATTGGCAAATACCAGAACCGTCTCTACATTCTATGAATACTAAGCTTCCACTGCTTCTCACATTGTACACCCAGCCAGCAAGGTTGACGTCCATGGAGATATGATCTTTTAATTGATGAATATACGTCAATTGTCTTTTCATTCTTTTATCTATGATTCTATTTTGGGGTTAGTTTAGCTTCTACAAATTCACTTTCACTCATAAACCCTTGAGCAAAAATCATAATATCTTCGGCAGGAACTCGATCAATATGCTCAACAAGTTCATCTAACTCTACATGACGTTTATAGTAAATCTCACTTTTAGCTAATCGCATCATCCGGTTAGATGTATTTTCTTGACTCAAAAGGAGTTTTCCTTTCAATTGAGCTTTGGCTTCTGATAATTCTTTACTTGCTATTTCCTCTTTTGCAAGAAGGTTTAGCTGTTCAACTACTAATTCATGTACATGTTCAACGTACTCCTTATCAGTACCAACATAAACCCCCCAAATTCCTGTTTCCAGAAAACTTTGGTTAAAGGTTTGTACCGAATAACAGTATCCATACTTTTCTCGAATATTTTGATGAAGACGAGAACTCATGCCGCCACCTAATAAAGTGTTTGTAAGTAATAGTACATACTTTTGCGTATCATTAAAATGTAGCCCTCTTCTGCCCCATATATAATGTGTCTGTTCAATACTTTTTGTCAGTGATAGTGAAGTAGTATCCAGAGGACTTAATACTTCAATAGGGTGCTCTAACAATTTTCTATCTTGACTTGTAAGTACCATTTCACAATACTGTAACACCGTGTCATGATCTACTTTCCCCGCAACAGCTACAATTAAATTTTCAAGGGCGTAACGATCTCTCATATACTGGAAAAGATCTGCATCTGAAAATGCAGATACAGTTTCTTCGTAACCTAAAATTGGTCTGCCAAGTGGGTGGTTTTGAAATAAATGACTGGTGAATTCTTCAAACAAATAATCATCCGGGGAATCACGGTACATTTTCATCTCTTCTATCACAACCTTTTTTTCCTTTTCAATTTCCTCTTTCGGGAAGATTGGATTCATTACCATATCTGATAACACATCTAAGGCTGTCGTTAATTCTGTGTCGAGGCAACGAGCATAGTAACAAGTGTACTCTGTAGATGTAAAAGCATTTAGGTATCCACCAACGGATTCCATAGACTGTGCAATTTCAAAGGCCGTTCGATTTTTGGTTCCTTTAAATAACATGTGCTCTAAAAAATGGGTTACTCCAGCCTGTTTATGCGTCTCATGACGTGCACCGGATTTAACCCATATACCTGCAGTTACACTTTTTACACTGGGAATATGTTCTGTTACGACGGTTAAACCGTTAGTTAAAACTGTTTTGGTTATAAAATCATCCATATATATAAGGTATTAACTCTGGCGAAATTTGGATAGCACTATTTGTCAAGTCTTTTCAGGTGCTGGTTTATACTAGTAATTGTTATTCCGAAAGATACACTAATCACTTAGAATGAACCTGACTTTATACAGTCAATTCTAGACAATTAGCTTTATTAACCAAAAAAGGCACTCCCTACTGGAGTGCCTTTTAAAGAATATGCGTTACTGATATGATCAGTCACGTGGCATAAGTGCTTTTCTGGATAGACGTAATTTTCCACCATGTTCTACTTTAAGTAAAACAACATGTATTTCGTCTCCCAGTGCAAGGTAATCAGAAACCTTTTCCACTCTTTTGTGATCGATTTCTGAGATATGCAGCAAACCATCTTTACCAGGCGCTACTTCTACAAAGGCTCCAAAGTCCTTTATAGATTTTACTACCCCTTTATAAGTGGCTCCTTCTTCTAAATGACCCACGATCATTTTTATTCTCTTTTTAGCTTCTTCCGCTTTTGCTAAATCATTGGCAGAAATAGTAATAACTCCTTTACCTTTGTCATTTTCTTCAATGATAATTTCGGTACCAGTCTCTTTTTGAAGAGTTTGTATTACCTTCCCGCCAGGGCCGATAACAGCACCAATGTCACTACCATCAATTTCCATTTTTAGGAATTGTGGAGCATACTGCGAGAGTTCTGGACGTGCAACAGAGATACTCTCTGTCATTCTTTCAAGGATATGAAGTCGTCCAACTCTAGCTTGCTCTAAAGCTTCCTCTATTATCTCAAAACTAATACCTTGAACTTTCATATCCATCTGACAGGCGGTAATACCATCAACAGAACCAGCGGTTTTAAAATCCATGTCACCCATGAAATCTTCTTCACCACGAATATCAGATAACACAACAGTATTTTCATCACCGACAATCATACCCATAGCAATTCCGGCTACCGGCTTTTTAAGGGGAACACCTGCGTCCATCAATGCCAATGAGCCTCCACATACAGAAGCCATTGAAGATGAACCATTGGATTCAGTAATATCAGAGATTACACGTACAACGTAGCTAAACTCATCAAAACTCGGCATCATTTTCCTAAGTGCTCGTTCTGCTAGGTGTCCATGTCCAATTTCTCGTCGTCCAGGGCCTCGCATAAAACCAGCTTCTCCAACAGAATAAGGAGGAAAATTGTAGTGAAGCATAAACTTTTTTGCTTCCTGATCAAAAAGAGTATCTACATTTTGTTCATCTCTTTTTGTTCCTAAGGTAACTGACACAAGAGCTTGAGTCTCACCTCTGGTAAAGATGGAGGAACCATGTGTTCGAGGGATGTAACCAACTTGAGTCCAGATATCTCTAATATCTACTGGTGATCGTCCATCAATACGTCTTTTTTGAGTTAAAATCATGTTCCGCAGTTCATCTTTCTCAATCTGACTCAACAATCCTTTTGCTTCTGAGATGAATACTTCATCCCTTTCTTGTTCTTCAAGGGTAGCAATGGCTGCATCTTTAATTTCTTTGATTTTGGCATTGTACTCTTCTTTACCAAGACCAATACCGATGACTGCATTCATTTTTTCTTCTGCTAAAGTTTTAACTTCTGACTCAACAGTTTCATTAGCTTTAGTAGGTATAAACTCACGTTTTTCTTTGCCTAATTCTTTACGTAATTCATCTTGGAAATCGCATAATTTAGCAATAGAAGCATGGGCTACTTTAATGGCTTCGAGCATTTCAATTTCAGAAATCTCATCCATTTCACCTTCGATCATTAAAACAGAATCCCGGGTACCACCTACCACCATATCAATATCGGATTCTTTTAACTCAGTAACTGTAGGATTAATGATATACTCACCATTAATCCTACCTATTCGAACTTCTCCCATTGGGCCGTCGAAAGGGACATCGGATAAGTGTAGTGCTAAACTAGCACCAACGGCGCCTAATACATCGCCATCATTCTCATCATCGGAGGAAATTACAGAACTAATTACTTGTGTATCGTTGTAATAGCCTTTCGGGAATAGAGGGCGAAGGACACGGTCAATTAATCGACTGGATAAAATCTCTTTTTCGTTTGATCTTCCTTCTCTCTTCATAAAACCACCCGGAAAACGCCCAGCAGCTGAAAAACTTTCTTTATGATCGACCGTTAAAGGGAAAAAATTCTGACCCGGTTTTGGTTCTTTTGCACTTACTGCGGTACATAATACCATAGTGTCACCCATACGAACCACAACGGAACCATCGGCTTGCTTTGCTATTCTACCTGTCTCGACCGACATAGTTTTGCCTGTTGCAAATTCAATATTTCTAAAATCTTCTTTCATTATTTGTCTCTTTTGTTGCTTTATCCCATAAACATAGTTGTTTTGTGAGAGAAAATATTTATAAAAAAAGCTCCAGTGTGGAGCCTTTCGATTTATTTACGAATACCAAGTTCTTTTATAAGGACTCTGTACTTTTCGATATCGTTTTTCATTAAATAATTAAGTAAACGACGTCGTTTACCTACTAACTTAAGTAAACCTCTTCGTGAGGAATGGTCTTTTTTATTAGACTTTAAGTGTTCTGTAAGATGATTAATTCGGTGGGTAAATAAGGCTATTTGCCCTTCGGTTGATCCCGTATTGGTACTGTCACCACCAAAATTGGTGAAAAGTTTTTTTTTTTCTTCTGCAGTTATACTCATGTAATTGGAAAGTTATCAATTCTATGTTAGACTTCAAATATATGCTTTTTTATGCAACAGAACAATAAATCTAAACAGCTGCATGCAAATTAAATATGTCGCTCTTTTAATATTTCTAGACTTTTCTTCATGTCTAAATTTAGTTGGGTTACTAATTCATTTGAACTAATAAACTTTTGTTCATCACGAATTCGATCTATTAAGAATACTCTAAGATTTTGCCCATAAATCTTATCATTAAATGAAAATAAATGAACCTCAATACGTTGATTTTGCCCATTGAAAGTCGGTCTATTACCTATGTTCATCATCCCTTTGTACATATGGCCATCTAATTGCGCAAGAACCGCATAGATACCCTCTCTTGGTATGAGCTTATCTCTATGACTTAATTGAATGTTTGCTGTTGGGAATCCAATGGTTCTGCCTCGTTCGTCACCATGCACTATTACGCCCTCAAAGCTATATGGCCTCCCCAAGAATTCTTCTGCTTGGATTGCATTTCCATGTATCTCTAAAGATTGGCGAATCTTAGTACTACTAATCGTTAAATCACCCATTTCTTTTTTGTCCACTATCTCTACCTCAAAGTGTAGAGGTGAAGACATTTTCTGTAAGGTTTGAGCATTCCCATCTCTATTCTTTCCAAAGTGATGATCATACCCAATAATAAAATACGAAAGGCCAATTTTAGCGGATAGTATATTGGTTACAAATTCTTCTGAATTTTGGAGAGAAAAATCTCGTGTGAATGGTATGACACACAAAACATCTATACCTATTTTACTTAAATGCCTTGAGCGTTCTTCTAAGGTCGTTAATAATTTGATACCATCATCACCCGCATGAATAATACTTCTAGGATGTGGGTCAAAGCTAACTACCACACTTCTACATTTATGTTGTTTAGCCTTTTGTACAAGCCGCTTCATCAGAGACACATGACCTTGATGTATACCATCAAATGTACCCACTGTTAGTACTGTATCCTTTTGATAAAGGATGTCATCGATGTAGCGAATCTCTGTCATACAATCAAAAATCTGAGAGAATATTATTTAATCAATGAATCAAAAACATTGATTTCAATAGCTTTTTCGGCCTCAAAATCACCAATTTTACTTCTTTTTAACCCGCAAAGATGAGCACGTGATCCTAATGCAATTCCAAGATCATGGGCTATGCTACGAATATAAGTTCCTTTAGAGCAACTAATCGTGAGTTCTAATGTATCATCCTTAAATGAGTGAATATAGCTTGAATAAATGTAAACAGGCCGTGATTCTAACGCAATAGTTTTACCTTTACGTGCCAATTTATACAACTTTTTACCATCTCTTTTTAACGCTGAGTACATAGGTGGTATTTGTTGAATTTCACCGTTAAAATGAGCAAGTAAAACCCGTTGTATATCTTGTAAATTGATATGTTTATAGTCAGCTACTTCATCGAACTCTGTTTCAGAGTCATAGCTTGGCGTGCTTGCACCAAACTTAATCTGGGCAATATATTCTTTGGTTTGTGACTGAATTTGATCGATACTTTTCGTGGCTTTCCCGAAGCACAATACCAACAACCCATCAGCCATAGGATCCAAAGTTCCAGCATGTCCCACCTTTTTTCTTTGGATTCTGGAACGGATATATTTAACCACATCAAAACTAGTCCAACCCAATGGTTTATTAACTAGTAGTATACCAGCTATAGTATCTGTGGCTTCAAACTCAGAAGGAAAGTTTAACGAGTCAAAAATTGGAAAATCAGTCCATTGCATACAACTAGCGTAATCACCTATTTACTTCTTTTCTATTTTTTTAAATAGCTGTTCTATAGAGTCTACGTATTCACTAGTATCGTCTTCATAAAAATGAAGCTCTGGTATTTTACGTACTTGATTTCTTATCCGAGAGGCTAACTCAAATTTGATCTGCTTTTGTTGATCGTCTAGATACGAATATATTGTTTTGGGATCACGATTTGGCGAAAAAACACTTAAGTATACTTTAGCTATTGATAAATCAGGGCTTAACTGCACTTTAGTGATGGTTACAAAACACCCATCTGGCTGGAAGTTACGCTGAATAATTTCCCCTAAATCTCGACGAAATAACTCATTTAACCGTTGTAAGCGAATACTCATGTTAATTTGATTCGTCTAAGGTTCGTTTTTCTTCGGTCATTTTATAGCTTTCAAAGGAGTCTCCAACCTTTAGGTCATTATAATTCCGAATACTTATTCCACATTCGTAACCAGAACTCACTTCTTTTACATCTTCCTTGAAACGTTTTAAAGCCCCAATTTCACCATCATATATGACGACTCCATCTCTTATGATGCGGAGTGGGTTATTTCGGTCAATTTTACCATCGGTAACATAACATCCTGCAATAGTTCCTACTTTTGATACTTTGAATATCTCTCGTACTTCTACAGAACCCATGATCTGTTCTTTTATTTCGGGAGATAACAAGCCTTCAAGTGCATCTCTCACTTCATCCACCGCATCGTAGATCACACTAAATAATCGTACATCGATTTCCTCGTTCTCCGCAAGTTTTCTAGCCTGTGCGGTAGGTCGAACTTGGAAACCAATAATAATAGCATCGGATGCAGAAGCTAGAAGAACGTCCGATTCTGATATGGCACCAGCACCTGTATGAATAATACTCACGGATACTTCTTCGGTTCCTAATTTTTGAAGTGCACCGGATAGAGCTTCAATTGAGCCATCCACATCTGCTTTAATAATGATGTTGAGCTCAGATATTTCGCCTAGGGCCATTCTTCTGGATAAGTCATCCAGAGTCATATGTTTGGTTTTTCTGAGCGCTTGTTCACGACGAATTTGTTGACGTTGATTCGCTATTTCTTTTGCAGCTTTCTCATCGGTTGCAACACGTATTTTATCACCTGCTTGAGGTATTTCATCAAATCCTGTTAGCTGTACAGGTGTCGCAGGTCCAGCTTCTTTGATTCGTACACCTAAGTCGTTTTCCATTGCTCGAACTCTACCATAACAAGGTCCAGCAACAAATGGGTCCCCCACTTTTAGTGTACCATTCTGGACCAAGATATTTGCCACAATACCTTTACCCTTATCTAATCTAGATTCAAGGACTACACCATCTGCACGCCGATCGGGGTTAGCCTTTAATTCTAATAATTCTGCTTCAATCACTACTTTTTCAAGTAAATCGGCAATTCCCATACCCGTTTTAGCTGACACCAATGCAAACTGTGTAGATCCTCCCCAGTCTTCGACAATAACCGAATGGTCGGATAACTGCTGCTTTATCTTATCTGGTGAGGCACCAGGTTTGTCCATTTTATTAATGGCAACTACCATTGGGACACCAGCCGCCTTCGCGTGATTAATCGCTTCAATAGTCTGAGGCATAACCGAGTCATCAGCAGCAACTACAAGAATTACAATATCAGTTGCTTGTGCTCCACGTGAACGCATAGCGGTGAACGCCTCGTGACCTGGTGTATCTAAGAAGGTTATTTTCTTTTCGTTATGTAAAACCTCATAGGCTCCAACATGCTGAGTGATACCCCCAGCTTCACCCTCTGCTACTCGTGCTTCTCGGATATAATCTAACAAAGAAGTCTTACCGTGGTCAACATGCCCCATTACCGTTATAATGGGTGCTCTACCTTGTAAATCAGCTTCCTCATCGACTTCTTCTTCAAACTCTTCAACCATTTCCTCTGCATCGATAAAGACAACTTCTTTACCAAATTCCTCAGAAACTAACTCAATAGTTCCGGCATCTAAACGTTGATTAATCGTAATCATGAGTCCAATACTCATGCAGGCAGATATGATATCCGTCACACTTACCTCAAGTTCTTCTGCCAAGTCATTCGCAGTTATAAACTCAGTAACTTCGATAACCGAATTACCTTGCGCATCTTGTTCTTGCTGTAACTGTAATTCCTCTTCTCTTTCTTCCTTACGTTGTCTTCTTCTCTTTCCTCGTTTATTTCCGACCGTAGAACCACCCTGAATTTTTTTCAGCGTTTCTTTCATCATACGATCTACATCAATCTCATCTACTTCGGTTTTACTAACCTTCTTTTTAGACTTCTTCTTTGTAGTTACAGTTGGTTTGTTAGTAGATTTTTCTTGGGTTCCCGCTGGTGTTATAGGTCGGTCCTTCTTACGCTTTCTCTTCTTTCTAGGTTGTCCATCAGAATTTTTATCACTAGTAAATGCAGCTTTACCTAATACTTTTGTTCCTTTAAGCTTACCAGCACGCCCTCGAATAATGTCTTCTTCACTTTCTACATCAGATGTTGGTTTCTGAGGCGAAGTAGTCATCTCACCCCTTTCCTCATCGTCTTGTCTTCCTTCTACAACTGTATCTTCATCCGTAACATCATTGGATGCATCTTCACTATTAGATTCAGTAGTTCGCTCAGTTAATACACTAGCTGCAGTCGTTTTAGATTCAGAAGCCTGCTTTTCATCCTCATTAGTTTCTTTTATCTCATCAGATGTAACTTCGTCATCAGACTTTGTTGAGGCCAAGGAGCTTGTTAATTTTTCATCTAAAACCTCAGTATCACTCTCAGTTGGTTCATCTTCTTCAGTATGTGGCTCTAAATCTACTTCAACTTTGTCTTCAGCAATCTGAACTTCGCCAGAGGTTTCTTCTATCACCTCTGCTTGGCTAGGAACGGAACCCTCATCCACGGGTTCAAGTCCTCCAAGTAGATCATCTTCAATTGAGGCTATAGTTGTTTTATCTTCCGGCTCTTCGTCTTCTAATGGCTCCAAAAATTGATCTACCGTAACACTGTCATTACGCTGATTCATCATTTGATTACGTCTTGACTCGTAAGCTTCTTTAGCGCGTTCATGATCTGCACTTTTGGCTTTGTCTTCCCCATAAACCTGCTCTAAGACAACATACATGTCGGGTGTAATCTTAAAGTTTGGACGATTGGAGGCAGTAAGTCCTTTGTCTTCTAATGTATCTACGATGGATTGAGTAGATACGTTGAATTCAGAAGCTACTTTGAATAACGGTTTGGGTCTATTTATGGGCATGTATAAGTGTTTTGTATACGATCTAAACTACCAATTTATGATTGAATTGTACAATTCTAATCCTCAAATTCGTAGGCAATGACTTCAATAATTTTACGAGCCAATGCTTCATCTATTTCATCGTTGGTTCGACTAACAATTTCATCGGCACTCAGTTCCAACACCGCACGAGCCGTATCACAACCAATTGAAAAAAGAAGTTGAATGGTTTTATCACCAAAATCATCCGCGAACTCAGCTAAATCGATATCATCTTCTTCTTCTACTTCTCGATAAACATCAATTTCACATTCCGATAATTTTGAAGCAAGTCGAATGTTAACACCACCTTTACCGATAGCTTTAGAAACCTGATCAGCAGGTACTAAAACACTAGCTTTTTCTCCCTTTTCGTCTAACTCAACTTTCATCACGTCAGCAGGTTGAAGTGCTCTTTTAATGAATTCAACTCGATCTTTGGTGTAATTGATTACATCAATATTCTCGTTCTGTAATTCCCGAACAATTGCGTGAATTCGAATTCCTTTCATACCAACACAAGCGCCAACGGGATCAATTCTATCATCATAGGAGTCAACAGCTAC
>DCQQ01000008.1:70399-70798 GCA_002323515.1 Balneolaceae bacterium UBA1514
ACCAACACAAGCGCCAACGGGATCGATTCGCTCATCATGTGACTGAACAGCCACTTTGGAACGATCACCAGGGGCTCGGGCTACTTTGACTAAGTCGATAATACCGTCAAATACTTCAGGTATCTCATTCTCAAATAAACGTTCTAAAAAGAGTTCAGAAGTCCTAGAAATTATTACGGTAGGGTTGCCATTTTTCATGTGCACACCAGTTACAACTGCACGAATAGTGTCCCCTTTCCTATATCGGTCTTTATAAATTTGTTCATTTCGAGGAAGTAAGAGTTCAACCCCATTATGATTCACAAGAATGTCTTTATTATGACGCACCTGATAAACATCACCCAGAATGATTTCGCCAACTCGATCGGTATAATCTTCATAGATGTTGTCTTTCTCAAT
>DCQQ01000009.1:0-703 GCA_002323515.1 Balneolaceae bacterium UBA1514
AAGGAATGAGAGTATGTAGCTTTGAATTCGGTAAGTATTGGACAGATATTGGTACCATACGGTCATTCTTTGAAGCTAATTTATCGTTAGCGGATACAGTGCCTGAATTCAACTTGTACGATAATGATGCCTATATCTATACACATGCTCGATTACTACCCGCATCCAAGATAATGGGTACTACCATGGAGAACTGCTTGATGGCTGAAGGCTGTATCATTGAAGCGAGTCGTATAGTTCGGTCTGTCATTGGTATTCGCTCTCGCATTTCCAAAGGCACAACCATTGAAAATTCCATTATAATGGGTAATGATTCTTTCCAGAGTAAGGCGTTTATCGATGCGGCAGCACCTACAGAACCACCGATGGGAATTGGTCATCGATGTTACATTAGCAATTGCATCATTGATAAGAACGTGAGTATAGGAAACGACGTTCGTATTGTTGGTGGAGAGCATTTAGAAGACGGCGACTATCCATTGCATTACGTGCGAGAAGGTATCATTATCGTCAAAAAAGGTACTGTCATACCCGACGGAACTCATCTGTAGTAGCTAGGTTTATTTCCCGAAAAGGAAATGTTGCCTAGAGTATAGTCTTTAGGATAGCTCCAATCTCAGCTGGACTGTCTACTACAGTAATACCTGCTTCTGATAATGCTTTCTTCTTCTCTTGGGCGGTTCCTTTTCCACCTGAGATAATA
>DCQQ01000009.1:1006-6835 GCA_002323515.1 Balneolaceae bacterium UBA1514
ACCTGAGATAATAGCTCCAGCATGGCCCATTCGACGGCCAGGAGGCGCTGTTGATCCAGCTATGAAAGCAACGACTGGTTTACTTACATACTCTTTGATGTAAGCAGCTGCTTCTTCTTCAGCAGACCCGCCGATCTCACCAATAAGTACAATAGATTCGGTACCTGGATCATTCTGGAAGAGTTTAACCGCATCTAAGTGTGTGGTTCCAATCACTGGATCTCCGCCAATACCAATAGCCGTGCTTTGACCTAATCCAATTTTTGAAAGCTGATCAACAGCCTCGTATGTGAGCGTGCCTGACCGAGAAATTACTCCGACCGTACCGGGTGCAAAAATATTGCCTGGCATAATGCCAATTTTAGCTTCGCCAGGAGTTATAACACCGGGGCAGTTTGGTCCAATGAGTGTAGCCCCATGACTTTTTACGATTTGTTTGGCGACAATCATATCATTAACAGGAATACCCTCAGTAATACAAATAATTACTTCTATTCCAGCGAAAGCAGCTTCAGTGATTGCATCCGCAGCGAAGGCCGGTGGCACAAAAATGACCGAGGTATTTGCACCTTCGGATTCAACCGCTTCCTTTACGGTATTAAATACGGGTAAGTTTAAATGCTTTTGGCCACCTTTTCCAGGTGTAACACCACCCACAACAGGAGTCCCATAGGCAATCATTTGTTCTGCGTGAAAGGTTCCTTCACTTCCAGTAAAACCTTGTATGATTAATCTAGTTTGTTTGCCAACAAGTACGCTCATGGATATAAAATTTACAGTTTTATTGGGTTATTTGCTTTTTTTCGCCTCTTTATACTACTAACCCTTTTTACAGGCGTTAAATATAGTATGCTTTACACTAAAATGTAGCCCTTATTTTCGATGGAATTGAGTTCTAGTATCACTTATATCACGGACAGTCTGTGAGTCATCATGAGAGAAAATCAGAGCAGTTTAGTTAGCATTTTCATTGATGTATTGTATACTAAAGTCCAACACACGGTCGATGCCCAAAGTGGTATCGAGGATTCGTTGCTCTAATACAGAATCTGGTTCTAAACCAATTCCTTCATAGAGGATTTTAGTTAGCGGATCAGCCACTTGCCAACGGGGTACTTTTAAGATCCATCCGTTTGCTAATTCTCTGGTCATTGGATTCCCGGATCCACCACCAGTAAACTGACCAACTACGTATACATTAGGTAAATGGCGTAAGGCAAGTACAAAATCCTCCGCGGCAGAAAACACACTGCGATCGGTGATGATCACAACAGGTTGTTGATAGCTATATTGTTTAGGAGTTAATTCATTAGAAATCCAACGACTGTATGAGTAGTGATCTGGGCCATTTCTGTATCTAATCCAACGTATACGGGTAGGGCTAGTCATAAATTCTTGTGCAATAATATGGGCATTTACATCGCTTCCACCTCCATTGGTACGTAAATCTAATATGAGTCCTTTGGTGTCTTTAGTCGATGATGCAATGATCTGAGTCAGCTCGTTAAAAGGCTTCTCAGGTCCTCTAAAACTTCCCAAGTGTACATATAAAATATCCTGAATACGACCATAGCTGTACACGCCCGATCCATCCTCTTGAAGCTGGTAGTTTAAATAGTTAGCGAAGATTAGATTCCCACTGTAATCGGTTTGGTACCAATCGTAATATTGATATCTATTAAAGGGACTCTCAAGCACTACATGCCCGTCTTTTAGGCGATAAATTATTTGTTCAAGCAAATCAAATAACTCCCCTTGTGTACTTGCGGAGTCTACTAAAGGGCGATAAATCTCGTAGAACTGATTCCAATTCACGTTTTTATGTTGGAAATAAGGGTAGTAATCAGAAAATTCCTGCCAAAAATGGTCAAAGACTTCTTCATTTGTAACGGTATCTCGGGGGCCATCAAACCTGCTCCCCATAAAACTTTCACAAGAAATAAGTCCCCCAAGTAAAATGGTTAGGCACAACAATTCCATGAATTTAATGTCTGAGAATCCAGTGGATACAAGACCTTGGTGAATCATAATCCCCTTGAACCAATTCATAAATATACTCCAAAACCTAACTGAATGGTACTACTTTTAAAGACCTGTGGAAAGGGAATTCTATGGTATTTATGGGTAATAAATACGACATAGTTGTTTTCTTTTACTTGTGATTTAGGAGACCACTCAAGCTCCCATTGCCATTGTCCGAGGCTTGCTATGGGGCTCCATTGGCCTGTTTTAAGGATATTTCCAAACGTGGGCTGTTCATTAAATAGTTCTTCAGGGTCAAAAACACTGTAGCCCGGTCTAAGGGTATATTGTAGCACCGGTAGGTTCAACGTCCATGTTATGGGGAGGGCTTGGTTAAGAAAATAATTACTTGAAATAAGAAGTGGAATACGAATGGCTCCGAATCCACTTTTCCTTCCATTGTATGCGTTAGATTCCATAAAGAAGAAGGACTCAATTTGAAGCAATTGGGCTTCTAATCCACTGTGGATATTCAGCTTGGGGAAAAACGGAGTAGCTGGAAGTTCAGAATGCAAGAAAAAACTAAGACTGCGACTGTCCCAATAATTATTATGCCGGTTACTTAGACGTGAACGCCCGGTTTCCAAAGCGATGGTAGACGAGCGGGTTTCCTTGGTCCAATTATACCCTAGATGCCATTTGAGACCATTTCCCTCGTAGCTTTGATACGAAACAAGTGGATCCGCGATTTGGGAGTTCATCAACCCGAGATGAACAGACCATTGCGCGTTAGTTACCGTACTCAAAAAAAAGAATAAACCTAAGATCAATAATGATTGAAGCGCTAGTTTTAGGGATGCTAAATAGGATAACATGAATACTACTTCTTGATGCAAATGAGTCAGTGGTAAGATATTTGGAAGATTTTCAAAATACTTCGAAAAATATATTTTCGCCTTGCCTTTAAACTCCTATTTTTAAGGTATGATAAGTGATACTAAAAAAGAAGAAATTCGGGACGCAGCTGATATTGTGGAGGTGGTCTCCGATTATGTTAAGTTAAAGCGCTCGGGGAGTGGTTTTACTGGGTTATGTCCATATCATAATGAAAAAACCCCATCCTTTCATGTGAACCCTCGACTAGGGATATTCAAATGTTTTGGTTGTGGAGAATCTGGAGATGTATTCAAATTCATCATGGATCAGGGAGGACTCAAGTTCAATGAGGCGCTACGCACATTAGCGGATCGTTTTGGAGTGTACCTACCTCAAGAGCAAAGTAGTTATGAGGAGCAGGTATTTGAGCAGGAAAAAGAAGGCATTTTGCATGCATTGAAGTTTGCGGGTGTATTCTTTTATCGTTCGCTTATGGAGTTGGATGAGGCGCAAAAGGCTAGAAGTTATTTAGAACAACGGGGCTATGGCAGCGACATTATTAAGCAATTCGGACTTGGGTATGCACCTAGTTCAGGACAGGCTTTGATCGATGCAGCGCAGCAGGCTGGAATTGATCCGATGTATTTGTTAGGAGGCGACTTAATTAAGCAGCGCACAGAATCTGAGGGAATGTTTGATACTTTCAGAGGGCGTTTGATGTTCCCCATTTTTAACCCTACGGGCAAAGTGATCGCCTTTGCGGGAAGAGTATTAGGCAATGAAAAAACGGCCAAATACATTAATTCTACCCAAACTAAGGTGTACAACAAAAGTGAGGTGGTGTACGGAGTTAATTTTTCAAAGAATCAAATTCGTAAAAACAAAGAAATGATTCTGGTAGAAGGGTACACGGATGTAATAAGTTTGCACCAACATGAAATAGATAATGTAGTTTCTAGTTCTGGCACGGCCTTAACACCTGGGCAGCTGCGTACTTTACATCGTTTTGGAGATACCTTAACCATGATCTATGATTCGGATGCGGCTGGGCAGAATGCGATGAAAAAAGGAATTTTACTTGCGTTGGAAGAGGGGCTAGAGGTAAAGTTACTGGAACTGCCCGATGGAGAAGATCCGGATTCTTTTGTAAAACAGTTTGGGAAAGAATCTTTTAATGATATTAAGCATAAGAAAACCCAAGATTTTGTAGATTTTTTGTTAGCTAAGGCGGCAACGGAAGGGCGTTTGGAGGCGCCTATTTCATTAGCTAGAGTGATTAATGAACTTATTGAAGCTGTTGCACATATACCAGATACCATTCAGCGGCAGGTGTACATTCAGCATTTACATCAAAAGACACAGAAATATCGAAAGGGTACAGATCGTGAACTTTTCCAAGAGTTAGATCGAGCACTTCGTGAACGGGCGGTTCAAAAAAAGCGAGCACAACAGCGCCAGCGAAATCAAGAAACTAGAAATAGACAAGGCAGAAATCAAAAAGCTTCTAATCGTTTCGATGATATGGAAGGAGGCGGTGAATTAGGAAGAACGGTGCCAGATGCGTCGGAATATGGTCACCCTGTTTACAGTGATGAAGATGCAGGGCGGTATGCAGAGTTGGATCCAAGGGGATTTGGTGGGGATGGATTTCGGACTGCAGCCATTAAACAAGTGCTAAAGCCTCATTATGAAAAGGAGTTAATTCGGATTATGATAAGTTTTGGACGCGATATGGTGGGTTATGTGGGCGGTTTAGCCAATGATAAGCTTTTCGAAGTCCAGGAATTACGATTATTCTATTTGGATATTATAGAGCGGTATAAAGCCGAGGAATCATTTGGGATAGAATATTATAGTAGACAACAGTCCCCGTACCCAGAACTGGTAGGGGATATATTTTTAGAAATTCATACTGCCTCTACACGTCATCACGAAAAAACAGGCATTGAATTTAAAAAAGACAAAGACCCTTATAGGAGTGTTAAAGATTGCCTGAAAGCTCTGGAAATTAATTATTACAAACGAAAACGAGCGGAGTTGGCAGGGCGATTCAAATCCGCAGATACACAAGAGAAAAAGGAAATAGTGGCACTTCAAAGTGAAATTCAAAAGAAAATCACCGATCGTGAGCAACGAGATTCTGCGGAGTTATATCCCGATCCGGTTGGTAAAAAAGGGGAAAGCCTGAGTCCAAAGAGTTTTCATTATGTGATGAAAAAAGATCGTAAAAAAAAGGATTAGGTAATTACGGCCAATTGTGGGTACACGTACATCGCCTGTTTATTTTAATCTTGTTGGCTCAGAAAAGTGCCTAAAGATTTATGTTTGGTTACTCGATAATGGCATTAGAACCTAAGGTGCGGCGCTCAGGGCATACACCAGTATATTAGCACCCATTCGTAGAGCTTGAGTTCGCTTATCTTCTGGGGTGTTATGAATGGCTGGATCTGCCCAACCATCAGCTAAGTTAGATTCAAAGGTGTATACCAACACTAATCTCCCATCGAGAAATAATCCGAAGGTTCTGGGCGCTTGATTGTCGTGCTCATGTATTTTTGGGACGCCTGTTGGAAAAGTAAAAACTTGATTGAATACCGGGTGAGCAAATGGGAGTTCAATTAATTCTTCTTCTGGAAAGGTTTCGGCAATGAGCGCCCGAAAGGAAGCATCTAGTCCGTAGTCATCATCCACGTACAAAAAACCACCCTGCTTCAAATATCGCCGAAGATTTCTTCGCTCGCTCGCATTACTAGCGATGGTTCCATGTCCCGTTAGGAAGGCAAATGGATATTGGAATAAATCGGCACTTCCCAAGTCCACGTCTCTATATCGCATAGATAAGCCAAATGGAACACTTTCTGCAGTGAAGCGCAAAAGGTTAGTCAATGAAGAAGGATCGTTGTACCAATCTCCTCCACCGCGATATTTTATTCGAGCTATTTGCACATCATCCGGATTTGTTTGAGCATGCAGATAGCTGTAATAGGGATT
>DCQQ01000009.1:7243-30624 GCA_002323515.1 Balneolaceae bacterium UBA1514
ATCAAGGAAAGCTAATTTCCAATGGAAGTATGAGAGTGTTTGCAGTGTCTCTGGCCATAGAGCCAAAAATACCTACGCCACCACGAATAGGGGTGAGTACATTTTGAATCTCACCGGGTGATAAGGTAGAACCACCGAGTTGAACAGATTCTGAGCGAATATAATTATAGAGATTTTTGTCAATGACAGAAGGAATGATAGCATTTTCTCCAAAAAAAGCGACCGCAAGCCAAGGGTAGCGGATCTCAATATTCCCTGCTTGGTTTCGTTCAAAGTTACCTTCGTTTAATATGCCGGATGAGTTAATGCGTAATTCCTGTAGGTTTTGTTCTTTTTCTTCCTCGTTTGTATCATCCAGAAATTCCCTATAAAAAGGCGTTAATAACTCTTCAAATGGGTTTTTAGCCACAGTGTTGATGATATAATAATTCTGGCCTTGCTCTATAGCTTCTGCGCTCAGCTCAAGGCTTAATTGTTCGGTTGATTGATACCGGAGTGTATCCGGAATATCATTGAGTATGCTAAAATCTTTTGGCACCTGTGTTTGAGCGGAAATAGTCTGATAATCTGGATGAATGACCTCGAGAAGGTATTTTGCACCCGGAATCACACGATGCTTCTTAGTTGGCTGATAAATCCCAGGAGACTCTTCTTCGTAGGTGATTCGGGACTCTTTTTGCTCGCTTTGTTCGTCCAATTCCCAAATCATCACCTGGGCGTTTCTTAATGCAAGCTGCTCAAAATTGTAGAACACAGTAGCTTCGGCTGTGGTCGATAGGCGCAAGGGGGGCATTAGATTCCCTGCAGTCAAATACGCCTCTACCACCACCTGTTCAGTGTAGCTATCTTGAGTATATGGATCACATGCTCCTGTGAATAAAAGAACAGATGCTACTATTAGCGTGGTTTTTGGGTTCATAAGATGGCTAATTCGGTTCATGTTATTTAGGAGAATTAAAGGTGATCGAAATAGCTGGAATGATGGGCAATAGTGTGACATCGGTTTGTTGAACTGGATTTTCGTCAAAATTAAAGTTTTGAAACCAGACATTCCTGCGATTATACACGTTTATGATTTGAAGCTGAAATAGGGTTTGCATCCCAAAGAGTGAGCCACTACGCTGAGCTGAGAAATCAATGCGATGGTAAGAGGGGAGGCGAGAGGCATTGACCTTACCAACGGTAAATGCGTTGTTAAATTCAGAAGCTCCAAAAGGGTCATCGAGTAAGGCGTAGCGTCCGAGTACTTGGGTGTACGCCTGACCGGTGGCATATACCCAAGCTCCAGTGAGTTTCCACTTAGACGAGACGGTGTAGTTTAATATGAGATTTACGTCATGGCGGCGATCATACTTAGGAGGATAAAATCGGGCTTGAGCTGTTTTTCCTGGTGCTAATCGAGTGCTAGGATCCATGTTGAATCCGGGAAATTTGCGCCACGTATATCCCCAAGTATATCCTAGATACCCCGTTAAACGCCCTTGCCGCTTTTCAAATAGTACCTCCAGCCCATAGGCGCTACCTTCCCCGAAGCGGAACAGATCGGCATAGGCTAATCCTGCGGCATCTTGTAAAAAGGGATCGAGTTCAAACAGATTATTCATAGTCCGGTAATATCCCTCAATATCGAAGCCATATCCTTGGAAGGGAATCGTCTTTAACCCTAAAATAAATTGATCCCCATAGGCTGGTTTAATTCCCTTGTCAGAGGTTAGCCACAAGTCAAAACCAGAGAAGGCTTCGTTGGTGATTAGGGTGAAGAATTGATTGTATCTTCCGTAGGCTGCTTGAAGTCTAAGTCGATTCCATCGAAGATATTCAGCCGATAAGCGGGGTTCTAATCGCAGGTAGGAACCATCTGAAAAGGTATTAATGCGTAATCCACCTAAAAGTTTCCACTGATTATTGGGGCGCCATTCGTCTTGAATGTACCAGGAGGCATATTGAGCATGTATTCGTTGACCAAAGGTATTTTGACCGTCAAATTGATCTTGAATACGGAAGGTGAATACTCCTGCCCAAATACCCGTACTAGCGGTATGTTTTTCGTTGGGAAGGTACTCTACATCAGCTTTTACAGATAGATCATAAATGTTGTTATCTCGTTTAAAAGGCGTTCCGGCGACTTCAAAGGTAGGAAAGTTAAAGTAGCGCGATCCGGTTACTACGAAATTGGAAAAGGTAGTTTCATTAAAAATATGGGTCCAATTTCCACTTATAGTTTGGTTCCCGTAATGAAGTTTGAATTCGGCATCCTCCCCAAAAGGAAAATCGACCCTATCTTTTCCAGAGTAAAAAGCCAAGGAAAATTTATCATTTACCCCAATATCGAGGTTCAATTTACCGTTGGTGTCTAGGAAGTAAAATAAGGATGGAATGTTCTCATTGTTGGATCGGAGCGCTCCAAGTAAGGGTTCTAGGGTGGATCGCCTCATTGCAAACATATATGATCCGTTGGGAATAGGTCCTTCAATAGCAGCTCTTGAAGCTAGCATACCAAGGGTGGCAGTAGCCTGGGTTTCGTTTCGGTTGCCATCCTTATTATAAATCGAAAGAACCGACCCTAGGCGCCCCCCATATTCTGGTGGGTATCCACCTTTGTAAAGCCGGACATCTTTAATAGCATCAGGATTGAAAGTGGAAAAAAAACCGAAAAAATGAGAGGGATTGTATACCGTAGTTCGGTCAAGTAGTATGAGGGTTTGGTCTGGACTTCCTCCACGAATGTAAAGCCCCGACGAAAAATCTGAAGCTGCTTTGACACCTGGTAAAAATTGAATACTACGGAACACATCTGCTTCAAAGATGGCAGGTAATTCTTTGATTGTTTGGGTAGTTATTTGAGCTCTGCCGATATTTTTTAGCGCTTCTTGCTCCCGGGTCGATTCAACCACAATCTCTTCCCCAGAAAGGATCTCTGGTTCTAGTTCGATATCGAGCCGTCTGGTTTCTCCAGTCTCCAAACTTAGTTCCATACTAAATGGACGGTAGCCAATGTAACTTACCGCGAGGGTATAGCTGCCTGGACGTAGATTCGTTAGGGTGTAATACCCTAAGGTGTTGGTTGTAGTACCACGATTGGTTTCTAGTAGAGCAATATTTGCAGCAATCAAGGTTTCCCCGGTATCGGCATCTTTGATATATCCTGATAGGGCTGTCGAATTATTTTGAGCTTGAATAGGGTTAAACGGTAATAGGCTTACCATCAATAGCAGAGGATATACGTGGGAAAATCGGAATAAATAAATCATTGGGTCTAGAAAAAGCGGGGCTCTCGTTGGATGTATGTACGGGGAGAATGCTGGGAAATTTGAAGGTATTAATTCGGCCGTAAATTTGATATATTTCGTATATATATACGTACAAGAATCATCCTAGTTTCGTTCTTTAATTTGATCTTTCTAGACTAAGAATGAGATTCGATGATGTATGTGTAGCTGTTCTATGATTTACTGGGGGTGTTCTGGATTCGACGGGAAGAGTAAATCCGTACGTGGCATGTCGAGGATGTCCAATGGTTCTCGTTAAACATCCATTATGGACTAAATGTAATTGACAACAATTACTCATACCGCTTAGCAGCCTAACAGCCTAAGCCGTTCCATGGGTGGCACGCCTGTCTGTGCCCATTCGGGGCGACGATTCCGACAGGATAATATATACTGGTTGTCTGTCTAGTATGTATGAAATTTTTCAGACTAGCTATAGTTCACTGGGTTACTGGGTTCGTTCTATGGCGAAATTTAATCAGTAACTAAACATGTAGATATGTGCAGGACTGCCTTTTCGGACCGGGGTTCGACTCCCCGCACCTCCACTTTTTTATTCCCATCAAGTTGATGGAATACTATATGCTCATTGGAATTTGGATTACTACATAGTTAGATATAAATGCTTATTTATGAATATCAATAATGCAATAATACATAGAAAAAATTCTTGTTTTAAGAGTAAATAATATAAACAAATGATTTTGGTCGAACTAACTTTGCTCTTTACATTATCTTTACTGTTTGGCTGTGATTTGACTAAGATTTAAACATAAAAATACTTACCGTACAACATTAGCATATTAAAATGAAAAAAGAGTTTGAAGCTGAGCAAAACCGTTTATAGATCCAAGAAATCACTCATGAGTAAGTTTTTTTCTGAGATAAAAGGTATACCAAACTTTATTATACTAAGTATGCTATGTCTAATGTCGAGTACTTTTCAGGGGAACCTGCTGGCTCAATCGTACACGATTAGGGTGGTAAGTGATACAGTAATAACTACGGGAGTCAACCACGTATCATGGGAGTCAGAGGAGCCAAGGTGGTCGGGTGACATTGTAATGGCTGATTGGAATCCTTCGGTACAACTAAAGACAGTTAAAGCAAATAATGAGCTGAAAGGCTACCAGACCACCCAGCATATGATGCGTTCTTATGAGCAAATTATCCGAGAAGGGAAAAAAGTGGTTGCTGGGATTAATGGAGATTTTTATAAGGCAGGTGGTGTACCTGTCCACAGTCAGCTTATTGACGGCGAAATTCTGAAGCTACCAGTTCAACGCGATGCTATTGCGATGGACGAAGAACAGCGTTTTTATTTAGGTTCGTTTAGTTATTCCGGTCAATTAGAAATCCTTGACCAATTCACCGTAATTGCCATAGACGGAGTTAACATGGCGCGAGAGGCAGATCAACTTATCGTGTACAACCAGTATTATGGGGATTCTACCCAAACCAATGCCTACGGACATGAAGTTGTACTTGAGCAACTTGATTTCAGGCCTATAAACCGACCTGAGCTTTTTAGGGTTGTAGAGTTAAAAGATTATAAAAAAGGCTTTATTCCCGATGGCCATGTAGTTCTTTCTGCCCACGGGGTAAAGGTACCTTATTTACAGGCACTAACTGAGGGAGATTCAGTACGAATAACTCATGGATTACTACAAGGTCAACGTCCTTTCTCTGAGCAACCCGCACTAGTAGAGTTCATTGGAGGCAGTAAGATATTTTTATATGAAGGTAAGATAGATGGTAATTGGCCTGAACGACATCCTAGATCGGCTCTCGGTTTTAATTCGGATACCACTAAGGTATATTTGTTTACGGTAGATGGTCGACAGGAGAGTAGCGTTGGTATGTCGCTAACTGAAATAGCCGAGGTGATGAAGCATTTTGGAGCTGCTTATGCCATTAATCTGGATGGAGGCGGTTCAACTACCTTAGTGGCTAATGATAAGGTTTTAAGTTCACCGTCGGATCCAACAGGGCAGCGAAGAGTTTCCAATGCAGTTCTACTAATTAAAGAGTAGTATCCTCACTGAATATTACTCTTTCAAAGTCATGGGCAATTGGCCCTTCATGGTTAGTATCTTGCTTACTGAATAGTCAATTCGATTTGCGCTAATTAGACCCTCATCAAGTAGTTGTTCTACTAAAATTACTAAATCAGATAATTTGGCGGGTTCTGGTAAAAGATTATTCCCAAAACAAAATACATCTACTCCAGCGTTTAAACCCATTTTCAAGGCCTCTTTAGTCCCGTAGTGATTAGAAATGGCCCTCATTTGCATGTCGTCGGTAAATACCAATCCATCGAAACCCATTTTTTCACGGAGCAATTTGGGCATTATGTGCTCTGATAAGGTGGCGGGATGATGTGTGTCGAAGTCTTTGTGGATAACATGGGCGGTCATTATCATGGAACACAGACCATCTTCAATCAGGGATGAGTATGGGAGTAATTCATCTACCTCCCAGGTTTCGGTTACATCTACAAAGCCGGCATGGGTGTCACCTTTGGTACTTCCATGACCGGGGAAATGTTTGCTACAGCCCCAAATTCCTTCTGATCCTAAGCCTTCTAAGTAGGCTTTTGCATGCCGGTACACAACATCGGAGCTACGGCCAAAAGATCGTTCCCGCTTGGCTATTATTGAGGAACCTTCTTCTTTTGCTATATCTACCACTGGAGTAAAATTAATCGAAATATGCATTTCTCTAAGAACGGAGCCTATGTCTTTGGCCTGTTGATAGGTCAATTCAGTATTATCTTGTTTTCCTAGGTAGGCATGACTTTTTGTTTCTGGGAATCCATATTCAGGTTTTAACCGGTTGACAAGTCCTCCTTCTTGATCGATACCAATCCAAAGTGGAAGTGAGCTTGTCTTATGTAAAGCCTCGCAGAGTTCTTGAAGTTGTTTGGGTGAGGATATATTATGGACGGGCTTGTGGTGAACCATATCTTGATCGAATAAAATAACCGCTCCGGGACCTACTTCTTGGATCATGTGATGTACTTCAGAGCCTTCACTCACATCAGAACCTCTAAAACCTATTAAAAAAAGTTGAGCTATTTTTTTACTTATTGGTAAGGTATCTAGCGAAATAATGGGACTTCTTGGGCTCATCTAAGGATTTTAAGAGGTTATATGTGATGCAAATAATTTTTCTGGCTGCATATACATCAACCTGAAAAACGGTGTTTTAAGAGATGTAAATGTGGGTGATAAATCGAGGTAGTTCATTTCTATTTTACCTACTTTAAAAGTGATATGTTAATCATTTAAGACATTCTAAGCCAATCTATTAGTCTATGTTTACACCCTTTATTAAGCAAGTTAATGGCCACCAATTCTCAGCGCGTTGCATGGTGCTTCTGTGTGGGATTATTTGTTCAATTTGTATTACCCCCCTTAGTGCACAGCATAGCGTTAAAACGGGTATTGAGGTGTTAATTGAGCAAGATTTTAAGGCTATTGAGGGTAGGCGTGTCGGATTAATTACCAATGCTACCGGGGTGAATTCTGAGCTTATCTCTACCATCGATTTATTAAACCGTGCAGAAAATGTGCAGTTGGTGGCCTTATATGGACCAGAGCATGGGGTGCGTGGCGATTATGCTGCTGGGGATAAGGTTGAGAGTTATACCGATCAGTCAACAGGATTACCGGTTTACTCGCTGTATGGAGCTACTAGAAAACCGACTGCAGATATGTTAGAAGGAGTTGATGTATTGGTTTATGATATACAGGATATTGGGGTGAGATCGTACACGTATATAAGCACAATGGGCTTAGCCATGGAGGCGGCAGCTGAGCTTGGAATACCATTTGTGGTGTTGGACAGACCAAATCCATTGGGTGGAATGAAGGTGGAGGGGGGCTTAGTAGAGCCAGAGTTTGAATCTTTTGTGAGTGCATTTCCTATCCCGTATGTCTATGGACTCACCCCTGGTGAGGTTGCACGAATGATTAATGACAAAGGGTGGATGGATACAGAGCAGAAGGTTGATTTAACGATTATTAGTATGGAAGGGTGGACGCGCGAGATGACGTTTGAACAAACATGCCTACCCTGGGTACCAACTTCACCTCATATAACTCATGCCTACTCTTCGTACTATTACGTTACCAGTGGAATAATGGGGGAATTAGGTGTGTTTTCTGAAGGAGTAGGGTATACGCTCCCTTTTCAAATATTTGCAGCTGACTGGATAGATGAGCAGGATCTGAGTGAGGCTATGAATGCCTTAGGCTTGCCAGGGGTTTATTTTCGGCCAATCGTTTATAAGCCATTTTATGGACGAGACAAAGGGAAAACCCTAAGAGGGGTACAAATTCATTTGTATGATTTTGATCAAGTGGAATTGATGCCTTTGCAGTTCTATTTTATGCAGGTGCACCAGGGGTTATACCCCGAGAAGGATATTTTTGGCGTATCGGAAAACCGTTGGAATATGTTCGATAAAGTAAACGGTTCCGATCAGGTGCGATTAGAATTTTCAAGGGAGTACCAAGTCAAGCCATTACTGGAACAATGGAGAAGAGAAGCCAAGGCTTTTCAGCAAGAATCCATTTCTTTTTGGTTGTATCCTGCCAACGATTAATCACAACAATCTCAAATTATGAAGAATATATTTTTTGTTTTACTATGTATGAGCCTAAGTTCATCTGTCTGGGCACAGTACAATCCACTCACCTTGGGAATTGTCATACCTGAACAGGATACCGTTGAATATGCATTTTCACGATATCGGGTAGCGGCTCACACCGATCCAAATGCTCAGGCTTTTATCAATGGCAAACAGGTACAGGTCTACAGTTCTGGCGCCTTTGTGGACATGGTTTTTCCCACTGAACAGATCACCCCTATTGAATTTATGGTTGTATTGGATGGCGATACAGTCAATCAAACTCGTTATCTCGTAAAACCAAGCTCATCTCAAAAAGCTAGTTCGGAACTAGTGGAACTCCGCTCAAAGGCACCCACCAAAAAGTGGTTCATTCAACCTAACGGAGATCCAATGAACCCCGATCAATGGTACGGTCCTGGTGATGTGATACCTATATTAGTGCAGGCGACACCAGGTAAACAGCTTATTTATTCAATACCCGGGCAACACACTCATATTGTTATGAATGAACGCAGTCCCGGTATATATGAGTCCTATCATAAAGTCGACCCCTATGATCCAATGTTTGAGGGGAATATTGAGTTTAGTTTGAAGGGGAGGTGGTTGAAGCGCTCTAAAGCTACTTCCTCAGAAAGAGTAAAAATGGGAGGATTACCTAAAATAGGTGTAGTAAATACTTCCGACGCTTACCTGAATATTGGCTTAGGTTCAGATCGACTTGGAGGTGCTAAATATGGCTCAATTTTTGAAGGAGTAGAGCTTGACATTGTGGGTGAACAAAGTGGATTATACAAGGTAGCATTAAGCCCTTCTTTACATGCTTGGATTCCCACAAGGTTTGTGGATGTAAAGGAGTCATTTGAATTACCCACACAGTCATTAAGTGGTAATATCCGTATTGTAGCTTCTAAAGAAAACTCACATCTGAGTCAGGGTTCCGATGTCATAATGGTTTCTTTACCCAAGCGTTTACCCTATATTGTACACACTGAATTAGACCCCAATCGCATTGTTGTAGATATTTTTGGGGCAACATCTAATACTAATTGGAAGATATTGCTAGATGAAGCCACCGGTATTGATGAAGTGCGGTGGAGCCAAATAGAGGATGGACGGCTACGACTTTATATTGATTTGACGCATAAACGCCATTGGGGCTATGATGTAGAATATGGCTGGCGAGCTCAAATGCGCATCATCGTTAAATATCCTCCAGTGATTGAGGATGCACTAAAGCCATTGAAAAATCGAATTATTGCGGTAGATGCAGGTCATGGTGGTCGTAATAACGGTGCACTCGGTTCTACCGGGGTCATGGAAAAAGACGTGGCTTTAGCGATTTCAAAGAAACTAGAAGAACTACTAGTAGAAGCGGGGGCAAATGTGGTCATGACTAGAACAGATGACTCATATTTGTATATGAGTGAGAGGGCCGAAATCATTCGGACCAATAAGGCTGAACTAATGGTCAGTATTCATGCTAATTCTATTGGGTATGCCACGGATCCAAGAGAAATGAAAGGTACTGGTTCATTTTATAAGCACATGGCGTATAAACCATTGGCTGAAATTATGTATGACAAAATGCGAGAACTAGGTCTGGATGACTACGGGTTAACAGGTAGCTTTAATTTTTCACTCAACGCACCTACCGATTTTCCAAATGTATTGGTAGAAACAGCCTTTTTATCCAATCCTGAGGAAGAAATATTCTTACTAGATCCTTACTATCAACGCCGAATGGCCCAACAAATAGTGGAAGGCTTGGAAGAATATTATACGCAATATGCTTGGTGGCCTAATGAAGAATTAGAAGCAGATAAATAGTCCGATTTCTGTATCAGTTACTAGCTTATTTACGTAACGGAGGGCTAATGATTGTTGGGTTTAATGCAATATTTCGTTAGCTATTGCAGAGGTAATATATAGATATTACCGGTTTCTGGATCGTTAAATAATATAGAATCCCCATAGGGTGACCAGCTTGGATTTAAGGTGATTAAATCGGTATTACTGGTGATTTCAACTCTAGTTGGTTCACTGGCTCCAAAGACAACAAGTTCGGCAGCGGTAAATGCATACCCATTATCCTGGGTTTCCATGGCGACAATATACTGACTATCCGGAGACCAACTAGGGCGATAGGCTCTACCTAAAAAGCGTAGATTTTCCCCGTTGCTATTCATTAGGTACAATCCTTCTCCATAACGTTCAAAAGCCACTAGTTTACCGTCTGGCGAGTGAACTAAATTCAACAACTTAACTTCTTCATCCTCATATACTTCAACGAGATCTATTTCACTATTATATACGGACAGGCGAACCATTTTTTCGTCTACAATTATGAGCCGGTTGCGATCATCTGGGATGGCAGGCTTCAAACCTTCTGGTAATTCAACTCCAGTTTCAGCCCTTATTAAACCGCTTCTGGAAGAAATCACAGCCAATGATTCATATCCCATCCATTCTGGATCACCTTGATATCCCATGCTATAGTCTGTAAGACGCTTTACTATTCCAACTTCCATGCCATAGAGCTGTAATGCACTCATTTTTTTCCGGTCTCGGTACACGTGATGAGTGGATAAAATCCACTCTCCATCTAAGGACCAATCGTAACCAAAGCCTGCTTCTACACTGGTAAGTTTACGCATATTTGAGACATTGATACTGTCTTGCTGACTGTAATCTGCTACCCAAAGACCGAAATAATTAGGTCCAGTAAATGCAATATGCTCTCCATCTGGTGAGAAACGAGCATTCATGAATGGAAGTTCATCCCCTCGAACGAGCTCAATAGGTGTTTGTGGATTGAATGGAGAATTAGAAAAAGATCCATCCAGGTCCTTTTCAACTGGTTGTAATTGTTCATTGTTAACAGATTCTACCATGCTTTCCTGAGCAAAAGTTGGGTTTATCAGACCTGTGAGAAAAAATGTCATACCAGCAAATATGCTGAAATATAATAGTTGTAAAGAAGAAAGTTTTCGAGAGATGTTTGTATGCATATGCAAGGTTGTTATATCTTAAAACGTACGGTGTATGTTATTGGTAACCTTAGTCATCTTTCTTTTTACCAAAATCGACTTCAATACGAATGAATGGGGTTATAATTACTATCGGAAGGGCGGATACTAGTACCCATATAAAGAAATACTCATATCCAATTGCTTCTTGAACTAGCCCAGATATTGCTCCTGGTATACTCATACCAAACGCCATTAGCGCTGTGCCAAATGCATAATGAGCTGTTTTAAATGGACCACGTGCAATGTAAATCAAAAACATTAAAAAGGCTGTAAAACCGAAGCCGTACCCAAATTTTTCAATACCCACTAAACTACTTATTACCCAAAAATTCTCTGGTTGATTGGCTGCCAAATACCAATAAGCTAGGTTGGGGAGGTTCATTATACCAATCATAGGCCACATCCATGCCTTTAAGCCATGCCTAGAAATGACAATACCCCCTAAAATTCCTCCAGCTGTTAGTGCTAATAGTCCTATGACTCCATTTATGTAGCCCACGTCGGTGACACTAAGGCTAAGCCCACCTGCTTCTACGCTATCCATTAAAAAAGGGGCTGCCATTTTAACTAACTGACCCTCACCGAATCGGTAAAGTAATACAAAGGTGACGGCGAGTAGAATCTGATCTTTTTTAAAAAATTCGGTAATTGTGCTCCAGACTGTTTGTAGTGGCGATTCGTTTGCTTTTTCTGCGGGGGCGTCCTCAAGAGGGTAGGGTAACATCCTCTGGTGATATCCAAACATGAGAATCATGATACCCGCTACCATTCCTAAGACCACTGTCCAAGCAGAGGCAGAATCCATCATTCGGGTAGCCAAAACACCAGCTAACACAACGAATAAGCCTTCGCCACTCCACATAGCAAGCCTGAAAAAAGTAGAGCGAATACCCACAAAAAAGGATTGCCGGTCATCACCTAGCGCAAGCATGTAAAATCCGTCTGCAGCAATATCATGAGTGGATGATGCAAATGCTACTAGAAACAAGAAAAACAAGGATACTTCAAAAAAGTAGGGGGTCTGTATGGCTAAAGAAGCACTTATGAAGCCTATACCAATGACCCCTTGCATCATATAAGTCCACCACCGTTTGGTTTTGAACACGTCAACAAATGGGCTCCAAAAGGGTTTTAAAGCCCATGGCAGGGCGAGTAGACTAGTAAATAAGGCTAGCCGCGCATTTGAAATGCCTAAGTCTTTGTACATAATTACCGAGACGGTTACCACAATGATATAGGGGATACCTTGGGTATAATAAAGTGTCGGTATCCACCACCAAGGATTTTTTATGGTTGGATTGGAAGAATCAGCCATGTTGGGTAGTATAATTAGAGGATGCTATATCAGTAGTTAACGCTTGGAATTTTTGCTTAGAAATTGAATCTTATAGCCGTGCTATGAACGGTTATTTTATGAGTGTAACCTTATGGGTATCATACCAATAACTTTGGCTATTTTCAAATTGAATACGAGCAAAGTAGAGCCCTGTTGACCGGCTGCTAGCCAACTACTGAATCTTATCAGTACCGGATTACTGCTGGGTATTCTCAAGGGACTCAATTAATCGACCCTTCTGATCAAATACCTCTAACCAAACGGTGCTAGCCTGTTCTAAGGTAAACTCTATTTGTGTACTAGGTTTAAATAGATTGGGATATATTTGAAGTAGCTCAAAGCTTTTTGCTGTCACAAAGTGCACAAACATCAAAAAAATGTACCGGCTTAGCGGGCATACCTGATTCGGAAAGATGGATAAAAACCTAGGTCAAATACCTGTCTTTGGGGATATATTTGTATAATCTCATCACCTTGGGTGTAGTTTGCTTGAATGCGGTCACTATACCAAACATTATCTCGATTGAATAAATTAAATAAGGATAAATGGGCTGTGAATGTTGAGGTTTTGATTACTTTACTAAACTTGATATGGGCATCCCATCTGAGATAGGCAGGCAGACGTTTGTCCATTGCCTTGATTGTTTCTCCATATATGGCAGGGGTACCCGTTCCTGCAATACTTTGAATATGTAAACTGATTTCGTCGGTTAGTGTGTAGCTCTGATTGAATGTCGCTTGGTGTCGCCTATCCCATGGGGCATCATATTCGGCAGCTTGGTTAATCAATGCATTTTTAAGGCGTACCTGTGCCCAAGTATAACGTAACCAAAATGATTGCTGCGCTCTTTTGTAATGTATATAGTGTTCCCATCCCTTTGCATCTCCATTGGTTTCATTCAACCAAGTAGATTCTGAGTTGCTATACAAGCTACTCATAAGGCCAGCATTGAGTTGATATAGTCTTAAATCGGAATATGTTTTAAGGTAGATCTCACTACGATAGTGGAGGTTATTTTTGCTATGTTCCCAGCCTAAGGTCAGTTGGCTCATTTGAGTAGGTTGCTGTTTTTCTTGGGTTAAAATCCAAAAATCAAGTGATTTTTGATTGTAGAGTTCCAGTTTATGGGTGTATTGATGAGTTTGGCTAGCGGTGAATAAATAGGATCCAAAACGATTGGTCTGGTAACGGATTAATAGATTAGGATTTAGATGAAATTGCGTACCACTCGAATAGTATTGTTCTCTGAATCCAAGAGAACTTAGCCAGCGTTTGGACCATTGTCGATCCCATTGCAGATAAGCTTCTAGTAGCTGAGAAGAAGTACTTGAAATAAAAGAGGGGATCACCAAACTTCTTTCGGTAAAATTAATAGCGTAGTCTGTGTAACTAAGGCCTGCTTCCACCGTATGGCTCTGGTTAGAATAGGACCAAGAATGCAGTATGTTCAAATCTCGCACATCATTCTGCATAAATAGCGTAGAAATAGTGCCAGGATTGTACCCCAGATTGAATAATTCTGAAACCTGATACTCATAATCGTCTTTCGAAAAAACTGTTTCATAGAGACTCAACCCAATTTTTAGATACATGATCCAATGGCTTGGTACTTCTTTGTGATGTTCCACTACAACGTGAGAAGCATTCCAAGAATAACCAGCATTATATGTGGAATCAGGATTGCTGTTAATGGGATAGCGATAACTCATTGTGGCGTCGTCTAAGCTTCGATAAAAGCTCATGGACCAAATAGAGGTAGGATCTACTTCAAAATTCCATGAACCATGCAGGTCATAAAAAGAATGATCGAGTGAGTTAATGGTGGCTTGTGAAAAGGGTAGACTAAGTTTACTAGGGTCTATTGTTTCAGAGTCTACCTTAAGGGTAAACTTTCTATCAAGGTTAAGCCCATAATGGATGAGGTTGGTAGGTGATAGTTGGGGGACGTGATCGTAAATTGAATGCCTTGCAGCAATTAACCAGCTTGATTTTGCCTTTAACATTGGTCCTTCTGTGGTTAAGGAGAATGCAGCATTACTTAGATTAGATGAGAGACGAAAGTTTTGCCGGTTCCCAGATCTGGTGTTTAGGTCTAGGAGCCCACCAATAGGTGCCGAATAACGTGCAGGGACACTATTGTAATAGAATGCACTAGGTTGTAAGGCATCAGATACCATGGCATCTATCACCCCAAACATATGGTGGTTATGATATACATGTTGACGGTCAAGCAACACTTTGAATCCTGTAGGGGCACTTCCGCGTATATACATCCCATCACTAACAGCGCCACTAAGGCCTACAGAGGCAAGTTGCTGTAAACTTCGAGTAGTATGTGCTTCGCCTGTGGTTCCAAAAACATCGGTTTGCACGTGTTCATAAATTTCATTGCCAAGTTCTACACCTTGAGCTTTACCCCAGATTACTACCTCATTTGAGTAAAGTGCTTCGGGTGTTAGACGAATGGTTATCGGCATAAATTGCTCTATCGATCCTTCAACAGTATTAAGAATAGGAGCAAGGGCAAGGTTGATTTCTTCCATAGCATAGCCAACATGATATACCAACAAATGAAGGCTATCCACCAAACTTGAATACCTTCCATTTTCCGCAATTACTGGAATGGCCACTAGCTTTTGAAAACTACTTAAAAGATTTAACCAAGGTTCATCCTCGGTAAAACGATATCCCACCTGACTCAATTCCAACGATTCCCCTGATAGGTTATTACGAACATCAATGCTTAGGCTGAGTGTTAGATTAGGATTTTTCTTACCTAGATAAGTTAAATCAGCAGGGAAGGCTGAAGATGTTGACAAGTGAGAATACAGAATGATTTGTCGGCTGCTTGAATCCCATTGAATTAGAATCCCATGTTTTGAGGCAGCTAGTTCGAAAGCCTGCCGGATAGGCCAAAGGATTTGTTCGATGCGTTCAAAGTTACTTACTTGGTTAAGTATTTTGGCATAATTAGCTAAATGTTCTTCTGTAACATTGCTATAGATTCCATGAATTTCGGATTCTCGATAAAGTATCTTGTAGTCGGTATGTATTTCCAGCCACTCAATAAGCCTGCTTATTTGGACGGTGTTGTTTTTCTGGGATGCAAATAGGGAATTATGCAGCAGGGTATGCCAATGTATTACGGTGGGCATTTTATCCTGACTTGAAAAGCTTAAGCTGTTCGTAGAAATGATCAATGGAGAAAATGAAGTAGATATTCCGCTTACTGCGAACCAGAAACAAACAAACAAAGCGCCAAATAAGGGCATACGATTTAGCTAGGTTTAATCGATACTTACAAACTCATATTCGCGATTCGATTTTTTTACAAATTCTCCATTAAATAATAATGAAAAGTTAGTTAATGTTTGTTCTAAATCACCTAAAACTAGGCTTCCATTTACAAAGTTTTCAGCAGGCGGTTGTGTAATTTTAACGGCTATGTTATAGTGGTGGGAAAGTTCATTAATCAATGATTTAAAAGGGTTCCCCGTAACATATAAATTTGATTCCATCCAATCTACATGACTTGCATTCGAGTCATTTTCCTTGATTATAATGGCACCCTTTTGGATGGTTGCCGAACTTTGAGGCTCCAAGAGACCTAGTTTTTGGTATTCGTTGGGCAAAGTAGAGATTGAATCGGAAGAGGATAGGACTTCAAGCGTTATTTTTCCTTCTTCAAGGAATACCTGGGTTTCATTAGCGTAGCTTCGCACGTTGAATGCTGTACCTAGAACACGAATTTGGCCTTCACCTGCATCAACGATGAATTCCCCATCGTTTTGTTTGGCCACCTGAAAATACGCTTCGCCCTCCAGTTTAAAATGCTGGTCGTTGGCGGTGGAAGTGATAATGTATAATTGTGAGTAGGGCCTAAGTTGAACTTTCGAGCCATCCTGCAAATCCACCATCTTTATTTGATGGGAAGATTCAGCCAGTATTTTCATGGATTTCACTTCAATAAATGTGCCATATAGAGCCCACCAACAAAGTATTCCAACTAAAAAAACTGCGGCATATCGGAATAACTTAGCTATGGGTAGCTTATATAAAGTAACAGATTGCCGGGTTAATATAGTGTGGGTACGTTCTTCAGTAGAATGAATATGATGCTGAATAGCCTCCCAAACTTCTTTTTTGGCTGATTTTGTATCTTTTTCATATTCATATCCTTCTCGGTAAGAATGAAGCATATCCTCAATAAATCCATTAATTTTGGACTTTTGAGGGCTATTTTTTCTATTAAAAGGTTTATTGGACATCTTATTTTAAAACAAGGAATCAGTAATTCTTTATTTCAAGTCTTGTTTTAAATGACTTGATTTTATTTATTCCCCATTTTTTGGCCTCTTCGGCCTCTTTCTTTAACATCCCCATCTCTAAGTCCTAAACGGTACAGGCGGTCGTACTTGTAGAATTTCATGAGTGCTGTGCCATCCTCCTCTAAATCAATGGTGCCTTCCATCACTGTTTCTTCGGGCACACCATTGATCACTTTATTCATGGTCATGCTATAACTAAGTGTACCTGTAACTGCATTTTCAAGATTACCATAAGCGGCTAATGTATCCTTATCAATCTCTATATCATCAAAAACAACTTTTACTTCAAATGACCTTGAGTGACTGGAGCTGTCCCTTAAAACGGCGGCTCCAGAGCCTAAGCCATGATGGCTACCGTCCATTCGTACAAGACTTTGTGCGGCATGTAGACCCGTAAAATATAGGCTGTCTATTTTGGTGAATTCAGACGATTTATGTGGGTTGCTATTCTGACCTGATTTTGTGGAATGAAGGTTAATCTGGTTAACGGCATCTCTATGAAGCTTAGGTCGGGCTATAAAATTTCCTTCTAAATCGACGTACTGAATTTCTTGAAGGGTAGATATGCTACTACTAAATAATCCTTTTTCGAAACTACGATCAAATGAAAGTGTGTGCACTCCGGTGGTACTGTCATAAGTGTGACTGAATGATCGTTCAAAACCACGCCCACCTCGTTCATCCTTATCGCTCTTCATCTGAAAATTTTTGTCATTACCATAACTTATTCCAGTAGATGAAATAGTGGATAATGCATCATACACACTATTTATAAGACCTGATTGTTGGTCTGAAATGGAACTACCCATTATTTCAGCAGCCATATCTAAATCCGCATCGCTGATAAGATCGGTGTCATTAGATACAGAGGAACAACTCCAAAATCCTACACTCAATAATGCTAAGAGTAGAGGAATACGTTGTATCTTTAGATTCTTATAGCTAAAAAATTTGGTATGTAAAGTGGAAGTCATTGATGTTTTCATATTCATAGTGGGTGAAATATTGGTTTGGTTCTAGAGCTAATACACTAGAAATTTATAGCACCCCTAATAGTTAGTTGATATTTTTTAATTTTTCTCTAAGCTCCGCTAAAGCGAGTCCCATGTGATGCTCAACGGTCTTTTTAGTGATGTTCATTATTTGTGCAGTTTCCTCGTAGGTAAATTGTTCTAGATAGCAGAGCCTAAACGCTTGTTGCCGTTTTGGAGCCAATGAGCGAATTGCTTCTTCAATAAGTAATTTCTTTTCATTTTCTTTTTTTATCTCTTCCTCTTGATCAACAGTACTTGTAAAAAGGCTTGACTCAGCATCCTGCTCATTTGAAAAATTATTTTCTACCCTCAAATTTGGATGTTCGAATAAATAATCCTTATCGGAAGATGGAAACTCTTTGTTATTTCGAATTGAGTTTAAAACTCTGCTCTGAGCCGCTGCATACAAATAGGCTTTTAACGACTTATCCGGGTTAATGTGTGATCGATGATCCCATAGGTAGATAAAACTCTGTTGAACAATATCTTGAGCTACTTCATGTCTAATCCCATATTTAATCACATAACGGTAAATACTGAAATAGTATTCGTTAAAAAATAAAGAAAAGGCATGTTCATCACCCTGCTGAATAGCCTCATACAACTGTCTAGAGTCCTCTGTTGGACTGTGGGCAAGTTGAATGAGTAATGGGATGAAAGGTAATAGCATGCACTAATTAGATGAAAAGACGATTCCGCTGAAACGAATCGATGCAAAATATAGTATATTCATGTAATTATTCGACTATCACATGAAAGAAAAGAATACAGAGCGTGTTTCTATAAAGTCCCTATTTGAGACCTTAAAAGATATATTCAGGTTAAGTTTACCTTATAAGATAAGATTTTTTTCGGCCATACTACTTGTGGTAGTGGGTTCGGCTATTTGGCTCACGGTGCCTCTTGGATTACGATCGTTATTAGATGCTGTCTTTGAGCAAGAAAACTATGCTTTACTCAACAAACTCTCTTTAGGTTTAATAGGACTTTTTTTAACTCAAGCCATTTTCACGTTTGGGGGTAATTATCATATTGAATGGGTGGGTGAACGGGTCATTACCGATTTGCGAAACTCCATCTATGCTCATTTACAAAAACTGAGCTTTAGTTTTTTTGCCAATAGAAGATTGGGTGAGTTAACATCTAGACTAAGCAATGATGTAGGATCTATTCGAGTAGCTCTAACCGATTCCCTACCTCAGGTCGTCACCATTAGTATAACAATGATAGGCTCGGTAGGCCTAATGGTGGTTTTGAATTGGCGGTTGAGCTTAGTCATCTTCCTAACTGTTCCTATTGTAACCATTGCTACTAGGTACTTTGGGAAGAAAATAAGGTCCTTATCCAAAAACGTTCAAGACAAATTAGCAGATACAACCGCTATAGCCGAAGAAACGTTAGGAGCTATACGAGTGGTCAAGTCGTTTACTAGAGAAGAGTATGAAATAAGTCGTTATCGTCAAGCCGCCGAAGAACTTTTCTCTACCTCAAGGCATAAAATCATTTTGACTCAAGTTTTTTGGGCAGGAGTTGGTCTTATGTTCATGGGAACATTGGTGATGATTTTTTGGTACGGCGGCAGGGAAGTACTATCAGGTCGCCTAACAGCTGGTGACTTAGTAGCATTCATTGTATATGCTTTAAACATAAGCCGATCTGTTGGTCAGGCATCCCGTTTATACACGGCCGTTAATTCTGCAGCAGGTGCATCTGAGCGTTTATTCGAACTACAGCAAGAAAAGCCTGAAAACGAGTTGCTACCTATCAATAAACAAGGATACACCAGGAAATCTATCAAAGGAACCGTACAATTCGAACATCTTTACTTTTCTTATGAGGATGGTAAAAACGTGTTGGATGATCTAAGTTTTGAAATAAATGAGGGGCAAAATGTTGCATTGGTAGGGGCGAGTGGAGCTGGGAAAACTACCTTACTTAACCTAATACCAAGATTTTTTACTCCTACTAAAGGGGAGATTCGGGTCGATGGCGTTTCAGTAGAGGATTGGGACTTATACAATTTACGATCGTTTATTTCCATTGTCCCTCAAGAAACCCATCTTTTTGGGACCAGCATTTATGAAAATATTCGTTACGGTAAGTTGGATGCCACCAAAGCAGAAATTGAACAGGCTGCAATTGATGCGAATGCCCATGAATTCATTACACAAATGACTGATGGATACCACTCCTTAATTGGAGAAAGGGGTGTGAAACTAAGTGGTGGTCAACGTCAGCGTATTGCTATTGCAAGAGCTTTACTTAGAAACCCTTCCATATTGTTACTTGATGAGGCAACCTCCTCCTTAGATTCGGTATCTGAACGACAAGTTCAGCAGGCCCTAGACCGCCTTATGGAGAATCGAACGACTTTAGTTATAGCGCATCGTTTATCCACTATACAACATGCTGATTGCATTCTTGTTTTAGAGAATGGTGTACTGGTTGAATCAGGCACTCATGAGGCATTGCTTTATAAAGAAAGAGTTTACGCGCACTTGCATGAAATGCAGTTTTCTGAAAAAGTAAGTTGATAGTAGTATAACACCTGCGGACTTAAAAATATAGGAGCTACATACATAAATCTTAAGGCCTGAGAGCTTGGTTTATGCAAAAATTGCATAAATCTTGTAATTTTTTTCACTAATTTTGCAAAAAAGGTCTATATTTGGCAATTAAAATTTCACTTTTGTGTATGTCTATTATGTCTAAAAAGCGCTTTCAAAATGTTTTTATCACCCTCCTGAGTCTAGGGTTTATTGGTCTGCAATCCATATCTACATTTGCACAGGTTCAGCTTATTCAACCTGAAATTGAGGAGAAGGTGAAGGAACTTTTACAGCAGATGACCTTAGAAGAAAAAATAGGTCAACTTAATCTGCATAATGGTAGCTGGGATGTAACAGGTCCTGTACCAGAAGGGGAATATCAACAAGCGCGCTATAATCTTCTTAAAAATGGTGGTGTAGGTGCAATGTTAAATGTGATTGGAGCAGAAGCAACCATGGCTGCACAAAAAATAGCGGTAGATAGTAGTCGTTTGGGAATACCTTTAATGTTCGGATATGATGTGGTACATGGATATCAAACCATGTTTCCAGTTCCTATTGCTGAATTAGCTAGTTTTGATACTCAAATAATGCAGGAAACGGCAAAAATACAAGCGGTTGAAGCTGCTGCTGGAGGGATTAACTGGACATTTGCGCCTATGATAGATGTGGGGCGTGATCCTCGGTGGGGTAGAGTAATGGAAGGTACCTCGGAAGATCCCTACCTATTATCGGAGTTTGCCCGTGCAAAGATTAGAGGTTTACAAGGAACAGACCTATCAGAAACAGGTACCATTGCCGCCACGGTTAAACACTTTGCAGGATATGCATTCGCCGAATCAGGTAAGGATTATAACACGGCAGAATTATCCAGAAATACCTTATTAAATGTGGTCTTACCCCCATTTAAAGCCGCAGTAGAAGAAGGAGCTGCCGCGGTTATGAATTCGTTTAATGATGTAAATGGGATTCCTGCAACGGGTGATGAATATCTACAACGTACCCAATTAAAGGAAAACTGGGAATTCGACGGTTTTGTTGTTTCGGACTGGGGCTCTATGCGTGAAATGATTGCACATGGATATGCTCCCGACTTAAAAACTGCAACCGAGATGGCCATTGAAGCAGGTAGTGATATGGATATGGAATCGGAAGGCTACCAACAATATTTGCAGGATTTAGTACAATCAGGACAAGTGGATATTTCACTGGTTAATGATGCTGTTCGGCGAGTACTACGAGTGAAGTTTCATTTGGGATTGTTTGACGATCCATATCTATACAATGACCTCACTCGAGAGGATGAACTAGTATATAATGAAGCACACCATGAAGTCGCACTTAGAGCAGCGCAAGGTTCAATGGTTTTAGTCGAGAATAAAGACGAAATACTTCCTTTAAGTAAACAGAGAGAATCAGTTGCTGTAATTGGATTACTAGCTAAAGATAAAGATTCACCGCTAGGAAACTGGCGTGCGCAAGCCATTGAAAATTCGGCTGTTTCTGTTTTTGAAGGTATCGAATCAAAACTCGGTGAGGATACCGAAATAGAGTTTGAGCCCGGCTATGTGCTCACAGAAGGAGATCGTTCATTTCCCATGGAATTAACATTTTCAGTTGAAGATGAGTCAGGATTTCAAGCAGCTATAGATCTTGCTGCAGAGCATGATCAGGTAATCCTAGTGGTTGGGGAAGATGCTTACCAAACAGGGGAAGGTAGAAGTCAAATGGAAATTGGCCTTGCAGATAATCAGCAAAAACTGGTTGAGCAAATTCTGGAAGTCAATGATGAAGTGGTAGTCGTTCTCATGTCTGGTCGTCCAATAATTGCACCATGGTTATATAAAAAAAGTGAAGCAGTACTGTATTCATGGCATTTAGGTACAGAAGCCGGACATGCCATCGCAGATGTGCTTTTTGGCGATTACAACCCTTCTGGCCGACTTCCTATGACAGTTCCCTTATCACATGGCCAAATTCCAGTCTATTACAATCACAAAAGTACAGGAAGACCTGTTCCTGGAATCGGTGATGAGGGTAAAGTTTTCTGGAGTCATTATACGGACGGTCCTAATGTGCCTCAGTATCCTTTTGGATATGGATTAAGCTACAGTACCTTCGAATATAGTGTTCCAAGCATATCAGATACTTCAATGAATTCCGAAGAAAGTCTAGTTGTAAAAATTGATGTTAAAAACACTAGTAATGTCGATGGGGAAGAGGTTATTCAATGGTACATTCATGATCATTTTGCAAATGCTGTTCGGCCAATCAAAGAACTAAAATTCTTTGAAAAAGAAATGATCAATGCTGGTGAAACTAAAACATTTACATTCGAAATAAATATCGAAACTCTTATGTATTACGATCATAATGAAGAGTTTGTGGCAGAGCCAGGGAGCTTTACTGTTATGGTTGGTCCAAATTCAACCCAACTACAGTCCTTAGACTTTTATTTGGATATCGAATAATTTAATACATTTAATTCCAAGGTAGATGATCTAAATCTACATTTCCACCGGTTATAATAACCCCTATATTTTTGAATGTAGGGGTTATTTTTTTCTCTAAAAGAGCGGCAATTGGGACGGCACACGATGCCTCAATAATCATATTGAAGCGTTCCCAAATATATCGCATAGCCTTCACAATAGACTCTTCACTAACACAGACAATTTCTGTATGTGTACGACTCATGATATTAAAAGGTATGCTGCCTATGGTAGTTCTGAGACCATCCGCAATGGTGGGTCTCATTATTTGCTCTTCTGTCAAGGACTGGATGGAGCCTGATTGCATAGATCGATAAGCATCATTGCCTTGTTCGGGTTCTGCAGCAATCACTTTGCATATCGGTTGATTTTTAAGTGCATGAAATGCCTCAGTGGCTAAAATACTTCCACTTAGTAAGCCCCCGCCACCTACTGGAGTGATAATAAGCTCCAACTCCGGTATTTCATGTAAAAACTCCCATGCCGCAGACGATTGTCCCAACACTACATTGGCATCATTATATGGGTGAACAAAGTAGGCCTTTGTCCGTTGGATTACTTTTTCCAGCGTTTTTTCTCTAGCCAGTTGAGTTGGTTCACAAAAAACTATCCTAGCTCCATAATCTTTTACGGCTTTAATTTTAACCCTTGGTGCATTTTCAGGCATTACAATATAAGCGGGAATCCCTTTTATTTGAGCAGCTTTT
>DCQQ01000009.1:30918-31170 GCA_002323515.1 Balneolaceae bacterium UBA1514
ATCCCTTTTATTTGAGCAGCTTTTGCAATCGCTTGGCCATGATTACCGGAGGAATGGGTAGCTACTCCATTGTTCGCAAGGTTAGATTCAAGAGGTAATACGGCATTACATGCACCTCGAAATTTAAAAGCGCCTACTTTTTGAAAGTTTTCACATTTCAACCATACATTAGTGCCTACTTTATTATTCAGATCAGTAGATTTGAAAACGGGAGTATGATGAATGAATGGTTTAATTCTTTCGTAGGATTTA
>DCQQ01000014.1:0-16571 GCA_002323515.1 Balneolaceae bacterium UBA1514
GGGTTACAAAATGCAGATGATTTTGATCCAGAAACCGCTCGAACCATTGTGCTTACTGAACGAGCTGCGCGACAAGTCAAAAAGATAGTGGAGCAAGAAGGCTTGGAATCAGAGCTTTATTTGCGTGTTGCGGTAGAAGGAGGTGGCTGCTCAGGTCTTAGTTACAAATTAGGCCTGGATCACCGAACCGATGAGGATCGAGTATATGCCAGTTTTAATGTTGAGATTATCGTAAAAGAAGAACATCTGATGTACTTAGAAGGGATATGTATCGATTATCCCGATGGGCTGGATGCTCGCGGCTTTGTGTTTGACAATCCCAATGCTACCGATAACTGTGGATGCGGTGAAAGCTTTGCCGTTTAATTGCGCTGCGCTTTTGCCTTGGTGATTAATCCTCGGATTTCCTGAGTAGAGATGTACTCTTTGTTGTTACAAAAATGACAAACGATTTCTTGCCCTTCATCTTCTAGATCTTTTAAATCTTCAAGACTAAGCATTGTCAATGCCCCTAAAAATCGCTTACGACTGCATCGACAAAAGAAATCGACAGGATTCCGACCAAGCTCTTTTACCTGTATAGGCGAGACGGAACGGTGCATAATATCATCAATGTATAATTTTTCCGAGAGCAATTGATCGATGGGTTGAAATGAAGCCAAACGCTCTTGGAGCATATCAATTTGTCCATCTGGTGCGTCGGGAAGTCGCTGCAGAAGAAGGCCTCCAGCTTCGGATATGGCGCCGTCCTCTGTAATTCCTATATCCAGCATGACCGCAGAAGGAACCTGCTCGGATTGTGCTAAATAGTGAGCAATATCTCGGGTTACATCCCCAGCAATTAATTCTATAGAACTGGTTCTGGGTTCTGCCTCATTGTAGAGCACCTTGGTTAAGCTGAGCACACCTAAGCTTATACCGTCGGACAACGATACATCCGGGTCATCGTAGGCTAATTCGGCGCTAGGATTCCCTACATATCCTCGAACCTCTCCTAAACTGTTCGCTTCTGCAACTACATATTGTAGGGGACCACTACCGTCTAGCCGAATTTGTATGCGTTCTTCCTTTTTTAATTCGGAAGCTAATAAAGCCGCAGCTGTTAGTGTTTTACCTAGAATTACGGTAGCTAGCAGGGATAAACCATGCCGGTCTCTGGCTTCTTTAACTAGCGCTGTTGTTTTGACCACAGAGAGTTTAAAATGTCCGTCTTTGGTCATTCCTTTAACTATTCGGTCTTTGAATAGGAAGTCTTCTTTAGTAATACTCATGATTATTTTTGAGCGTTGGCTAAACGCTGTTTTACAAGTTGGTTACTCGCTAAATTAGGGGTTAGATTGTGAGTTTTTGCGTAGTCAAAGACCTCTATCAGGGTGTGATAAATTTCGCGTGTTTGTTCGGCAGCTCTTTCGGGATTGTACCCGCCTATTTCGTTCGAAATATTAATGATACCCCCTGCATTTACCACATAATCGGGTGCGTAAAGGATGGATCTTTCTTTCAATCGTTGGCCGTGCACTTCTTCGCGGAGGATATTATTTGCGCCACCCACGATAAAGTCACAAGCTAAATGGTCCAGCGTATCGTCATTGATCACCCCGCCTAGTGCGCAGGGGCTTAGTATGTCGACCCGGTGGGAAAGAATATGTTCAGGAGCAAGGATCTCTGCCCCTACTTCTGCAGCCAGTTGTTTGGCCTTTTCGGGATATATGTCAGAAATATAGAGTATTGCGCCTTCTTTTTGGAGGTGCTTAGCTAAATAGGACGCCACATGTCCGGCTCCTTGTACGGCGATTTTCTTTCCTTCCAAACTATTTTGGCCTGTTGCGTATTGCATTGAGGCCTTCATGCTTACGTAAACTCCAAGCGCAGTAAAGGGAGAGGGATCACCACTACCGCCTAAATGCTTTGGTAGTCCGGTAACGTGAGGGGTCTCTTGATGCACCCAAGCCATATTTTCTTCGTCCATACCCACATCCTCAGCGGTAATGTATTGCCCAGCTAGAAAATCTACACATCGTCCGAAGGCTCGAAACAGTTCCTCGGATTTATCGGTTCTTGAATCTCCTATGATGACCGCTTTTCCTCCTCCTTGATTAAGTCCGGAAATAGCTGCTTTGTAGGTCATGCCTTTTGAAAGCCGGAGTACATCATCCAGAGCGGCGTCAAGATTAGGATATGGCCACATCCTGGCGCCACCTAAAGAGGGTCCAAATGTGGTATCGTGAATGGCGATGATAGCTTGAAGCCCTGTTTTTTCATCCTTGAAATAAATGACTTGTTCATGTGCGGCTGTAGCAGGTGAGTACACAGGGGTATAAAAAAGCCCGGAGGAAATTTCTGTAGCTTTTTCGAACAGTGTAAAAGCGTCGCTCATAAAGGATGGATCTTAGGAGATGAGTTTTTCGTAAATATACCAAAAAGCCTCGAGGTTTACTTAGTATCTAAGTGTGGAATAAAGTATAATTCAAACAATATAGTTTGAACTGGTCAATTGGTGTGACAGCCAATGCACCTCTTATGAATAAAAATAAAAATAAAGGAAACCATAACTATGTCATTCCGCTGGGTCATTACACAGCCGGAACAGGAGGAAGCTGTGTCCACTTTAATGGAGATGCTCAACGTTCCGGAATCCATAGCTCGACTATTGGCAATACGGGGTATTTCAAGCTTTGAAGATGCAAAACAATTTTTCCGACCATCCTTAAACGAATTATACGATCCTTTTCTAATGAAAGATATGGACCGAGCATCCGAGCGTCTTTCCTTAGCTATTCGTTCTAATGAAAAAGTACTGGTGTACGGGGATTATGATGTTGATGGTACCACCGCAACGGCTATTGTCTATTCCTTCCTAAAGGAATTCGGAGTGGTGGTGGACTATTATATTCCCCATCGATTTAAAGAGGGATACGGGATTAACCCAGAAGGTGTGCAGTATGCTCATGAGATGGGCGCGCAGGTCATTGTATCGGTGGATTGCGGTATTACTGCCATTGAAGAAGCCGAGGAAATTAAGGCCTTGGGTATGGATCTCATTATATGTGACCACCATACAGTAGGAGTTGCGTTGCCCAATGCTTATGCCGTCTTAGACCCTAAACGAGAAGACTGCTCCTACCCATTTGATGGATTGTCGGGAGCGGGTGTTGGTTTTAAGTTGGTTCAGGCTACTCTAGCCCGTTTGGGGCTTCCTGCGAAGGTAGCTTATGATTATTTGGATCTACTGGCCGTTTCCATAGCGTCGGATATCGTGCCCATTATCGATGAAAACAGAATATTGATGTGGGCTGGCTTAGAGCGGCTCAGAACTAACCCGAGAGTTGGAATTCAAGCACTGATGAACCTAATACGGGTGCCACAAGCAGAATTGGATACCAAAAAAATTGTGTTTTCCATTGGCCCAAGAATCAATGCAGCGGGCCGGATGGGAGATGCGTCCACAGCAGTGAAATTATTGATTGCCAAGGATGAGCCCGAGGCCAACTTAATGGCCTTAGAATTGGAAGGAATTAATGCGAAGCGGCGCGATACCGATACTACCACAATGAATGAAGCGGTCGAACAGATTGAAGAGCAGCTGAATATGGATCGTATATCCGCACTGGTGCTATTTAATCCAGATTGGCACTTAGGGGTCATAGGCATTGTTGCTTCCCGTTTGGTGGACCAATATCATAGGCCAGCCATTATGCTAAGTGAGGTCGATGGAAAGATCAAAGGCTCTGCCAGAAGTATCCGTGGATTTAACATTTACGAAGCAATTCGGGAGTGCGAAGATTTACTGGAGCAATTTGGTGGGCATGAATACGCGGCTGGTTTAACTCTAAAGGATGGCGCGCTAAAAGAGTTTCGAAAACGAATGAATAGCAAGGCAGTAAAAGAACTCTCTGGAAGCTCCTTTGAAGCTGAATTACTGGTTGATGCAGAAATAAACCTGGCAGAGATCGATGGAAAGTTTTGGAAATTGCTGCATCAGTTTCAACCATTTGGCCCTGCCAATACGAAACCCCTGTTTACCAGTAAGGGGTTAAGCACAGTTGGAGTACCGACCATAGTTGGGAATGGGCATTTAAAGCTTCGATTAAAGCAGGAGGGCTCTCCAATATTTGATGCGATTGGCTTTAATATGCATGATTTAATGCCCATAGTAAGGGACGGAAAAAAGTTCGACATCGCATACCAACTGGAAGAAAACACTTGGAATGGCAACACATCCATACAGATTCATTTGCGTGATATTAAGGAATCTTAGCGATGTGTATTGTTTCTCCAAGCTAAAGGGTGTATCTTTTCCATCCTTTTGATTGGGACTGTAGCTCAGTTGGTAGAGCAACGGACTGAAAATCCGTGTGTCGGCGGTTCAATTCCGCCCGGTCCCACCATTGAAAAACATTTTTTATCACTAACTTATAGACTCTCAGGTTCTTATTTGGGGGAAATTAGGGGAATTGAAACAACCGTTGGTGAACGGAGAAAAATGAAAAACCGTGGGATTGCATCTGAAAATACAATGAATTTTATCCATAGCGTGTTACCGCAATATCACATCTCAGTATAACTAGCGGGTATCATTCTTTCAAGATAATAACCAACTACGCACATGAAAAAGACCCTTAAGAGTACATACGCTACATCATCCTGTTTAAAGAGTACGTAGGTAGAAAGTAGTATGGTAAAAACGATCCACCGTATTTTTTGAGATCGGATAAAAAAATCTCTCATTGGACCACCTTATTTTTGACAAACACGACCACCTTTCCTGAAATAAGATAGATGTCCGTACTTATCCTGCCGCCTGCTCTGTCACCTAAACTCAGATCTATTATCGCATCGCCCCCTTCTTGTCTTACTTTGTCTTTAATTTCTTTGAGCATCTTCTCTAATTCACAGCTACATCCTTCCACAGAAATTTCGCCAATGATGTCATAGTCATTTATATTTAATTGTTCTTGGTTGTAAACCTTGACCTCAAAGTTTTCGTCTTTACGTTCTCGCGAACTATTGTCATACGGGATATAATTGGGAGTTATACACCCATATAATGCTATTATGCTAATAAGTAGAAATATTCTAGTATTTGGTTGAATCACAGGGTTCATTGTATTGATAGAGAAAGTAATTTACCATTTAGCAATCTATATATTTACTTAGCAGAGGTCAAACTATGATATATGTTATTATTGGTGTAAGCCTAATTTTTGGATCTTTATCGTTCATCTTGACGAAAGATAATGCTCAATACTATTTAGCCGGATATAAGACGATGCCTAAAGAATAAAGAGAGCAATTCGATATCAAGGTTTATCTTAAGATAATTAAGCAGGAGGCTCACATAACATTAGCTATAAGCACCTTCCTGCTGGGCGTAGCAACACTATTTTGGTTTGGGGATCGGGTGGCGTCACTTTCTATATCAGGCTATCCCTTACTTTTTTACGGTTATTTCCTCTTTAAAAGAGATTCATTATTCAAGCAAAAAAAGCTTAAATAGTTAAAGCACTTATTTTTTCTTTGTACTCTTGACGAAAAGGCGCATATATGATAGTATGATCCATATCAAATTCATATCAAATAATCACCAAACCTCATCGAACTCATACCGAACCCTCTAACCGATTAGCTAATTCCATGTCAAATCATATCGCGATTCGAAAAACACACCTTCATTTTAGTCTGAGCTTTTTATTCGTTATTTCTACCTCATTTTCAGCCTTGGCTCAAAATATATCAACCAGTGAGGTTTGGAGCATACAAGAGCTCTATGAATCGGCGGCACGTAGTATGGAGCTTAGGGGCATAGGACCTGCGGCGATGGGTGGGAGGATTTCAGATATTAAGATAGACCCTAATGACCCATCGACCTGGTATGTAGCGGTTGGTTCAGGTGGTGTTTGGAAGACGGTTAACAGTGGTACGACTTGGGAAGCTATATTTGACGATCAAACGTCTTATTCGATTGGAACTATTGAGATTGACCCGAATAACTCGAAGGTGATTTGGGTGGGAACCGGCGAGAATGTGAGTGGCCGTCATGTGGCTTGGGGTGACGGGGTGTATAAAAGCGAGGATGCTGGTAAAAGCTGGGAAAAAATGGGGTTGGATGGATCGGATCATATTGGCCGAATTTTGGTTGATCCCAGAAATAGTGATGTCATTCTGGTTGCCGTAGAAGGTCCTTTATGGTCATCAGGTGGCCTAAGAGGAGTTTTTAGGACAACGGATGCCGGCAAAAATTGGGTGCAGGTACTTGATAATGACGAGAAAACCGGAGCGACTGATTTGGAGTTTGATCCATCAAATCCGGACGTAATCTACGCAGCTACTTATGAGCGTCGCCGTAAAATCTGGGCTTTTTTAGCTGGTGGGCCCGGTTCTGGAATTCATAAGTCAACGGATAATGGTCGCACTTGGAAGGAGCTTAGTAGTGGGTTACCACAGGCGGATATGGGAAAAATTGGCTTAGCAGTAAGTCCAGCAGATCCTAATTTGGTGTATGCTACCATAGAATCGGATCCAGCGAATAAGGGTTTTTATCGTTCTACGGATAAAGGCGAGAGTTGGGAAAAGCGTAACAGCTATACCTCGGGTGGTACCGGGCCGCATTATTATCAGGAGATTGAAGCTTCTCCAACCAATGCAGACGTAGTTGTTCAAATGGATGTGTTTTATCAGGTCACTCGAGATGGGGGAGCAACCTTCAACTATTTAGAAACAGGTCGATCAAAGCATAGCGACAATCACGCCTTATGGATAGACCCTACCAACATAGAGCATATGTTAGCGGGCTCGGATGGCGGTTTATATGAGTCTTTTGATGAGGGGAAGACCTGGAGATTTTTGTCTAATTTGCCTATAGCCCAGTTCTATAAAATTGGAGTCGATAATGCCGAGCCTTTTTACAATGTGGTGGCTGGAGCGCAGGATTTAGGAACCCTAATTGGGCCTTCTCGCACCTTGAATGGAGAGGGCATTCGGAATCAAGATTGGTATGTACCTCTGGGAGCCGATGGGTATGATGCGACATTCGACCCTACGGATCCGAATATTGTGTATATGGAAATTCAGCAAGGGGTGTTGTATCGTTTGGATAGAAGAACCGAGGAACTAATGGATATTCAGCCTCAGCCCTCACCGGGAGATCCAGCCGAACGATTCAATTGGGATGCACCTATTGTTATAAGTCCTCATGATAACAAAACACTCTATTTCGGTTCTCAACGGGTGTGGAAAAGCATGAATCGTGGAGACTCTTGGACGCCCATCAGTGGAGATTTAACCACTAACACCAATCCTTTTGAACTACCTATGCAGGATCGGGTCCCAGGAATTGATGCGTTGTATGACAATGGGGCTATGTCTAAATTCGCCACCCTGACGGCAATAGCGGAGTCACCGGTACAGGCGGGGATGCTTTATACTGGGTCGGATGATGGACTTGTACATGCCAGTGAGGATGACGGGCAAAGCTGGACCCAAGCGGCGGATCTCCCTGGTATGCCCCCGTTGTCTTTCATCAACGATATTGAAGCCTCTTCGCATGATGCCCAAACCGTATTTGTGGCAGCTGACGCGCACAAAGAAGGGGATTACACACCTTATATATATAGGAGCACCAATCGGGGTAAATCCTGGAAAAATATCTCTGGCGACCTTCCTGACGGGGTAATTGTTTGGTCCATTAAGCAAGATCCAGTACGGTCAGACTTATTGTTTGTTGGCGCCGAGAATGGGATGTATTTCTCATACAATGCTGGGTTAAATTGGATCAAGCTTGCTGCTTCTGCCCCAACCATATCGTATCGTGATATTGAATTACATGAGCGCGATCATGATCTAATCGGGGGTACTTTCGGTCGAGGAATATACATACTGGACAATTATTCTCCGCTTCGGCATATACCCGATTTGGCTGAGCACCAAAGCCACACCATTTTTCCGGTTCGTGATGCGTGGTGGTATATCGAACAAACGCCCATGCAAGCCAGTGGAATGCCTTCTCAAGGCTCTGCAGCCTACCGAGCGCCCAATCCACCATTTGGAGCTACCATTAGTTACTACCTAGCAGACTTACCAGAAACAGCGGCGCAGCAGCGGAAATCGGAAGTAAAAGCACTAGAAGCCGACGGTAAAGACATTCCCTTTCTGGGGTGGGAAGCCCTCCGGGCCGATGCACTCGAGGACGCCCCAAAAACATTGTTGCTCATTAAAGATGCGTCAGGGGAACCAGTTCGATGGTTAGAAGGTGGACAAAGCCGTGGTTTTCATCGGACAACCTGGGATCTACGCTTACCGGCCCCTGATCCTATCAGTTTTGCTACGCCTGGTTTCCGCCCGCCATGGGCAGGAACTCCACAAGGACCACTGGCCGCGCCAGGAACGTATAGTGTAGAACTATACGTGCTACACAATGGTAAATTAGAAGCCCAAGGAAGTGTGCAGAAGTTTGTGGTTAAGCCGATACCTGCCATAGAAGGTCGAGATTTTGAGGAAACCTTTGCTTTTCATAAGGAGCTAAATGATCTCTCGCGTGAAATGAGTAGCGCTGGAAGGTCACTTGGGGAAGCCTCTAATCGTCTTCGCCACATAGAAGCAGCATTGGTCCAAACATCAATGCTGGCTCCGGAGCTTTTCGAGCAATTAGCCACACTTACAAAGCAGCAAGCAGCACTCAGTACTCAGCTGTATGGTGATCGAATTCGCCGGTCTAAAGATATTTCAGTAGAACCCGCTATAGCTGGCCGTCTAAATCAGGTACTCTATGGACTTTCTGAAACCAGTTTACCCCCGACCCAAACGCATCGCACAAATGTGACTTTAGCAAGGCAAGGATTTGATCAGTTCAAAGTGTCGCTGCAGGATTTTTGGTCTGAACTAGAGAAGTACGAAACCCAGGTACAGCAGGCAGGGGTGCCGTACACTCCGGGAAGAAAGTTAAGGTGATTTACGAATGAATAAGATGGGGGGGGGTGAACTACTGTTTAGGTAGACTTTTTAACACCTCCCAATGATCGGGCGTCATGGCTCCAATGTCAAAGACCGAGATACCTTTAGCTCCACCACTTCGGGCTTTTTCTACAGCGGTTTGTAGCTCCTCGGGGCTTAATGCAGGAATAAATAAACCCGCTACCACATCGAAACGCCCGTATGATTCACGGACGCCTTGTTCGGCTGAAAATTTAATCCATTCAAGATTTTGTCGGTAAAAATTGTGGTATAGCATGGGTAGTGCAATATCTAAATTCCAGCTGGCCCAATCTTGACGAACCATTTGCCGCGACATCACTGGAAAAGGAAATACAGCGGCGCTAAGTTGCTTGCCGCGGGCATGTACTTCTTGGGCAATTTCATTCACTAAGCTAGTCACCGCATTTAGTCGATACTGAAGCCATTCGGTACTGAGTTCGGGATGTTCAAAGTCCATCGGATCTTCCCCAAAAATCTCTTTGAATCCTTCTCTGGCAATAGGGTGGTATCCATAGTCGTATTCAGGAAACTGCCGGTTTTGCACCAAATCATATTTGGGTTGTAGGTCAGCTCCTAAAATTACATCTACATAGCGTACATAATCTAGATGAACCGAACTGAGGCCCGGAATATTAGCGTAGGATACCATGGTGGAAGTAATGTAGTCCCTAGCGCCTGGCGAAAAAGGAGATAGCCATTGGTAGTAGTCCACATAAGCTCGGTATTCATACGAATTATCACCGTTTCGATTCACTGCGTACCATTCAGGATGTTTCACAGCCGTAGTATCACCAGGGCGGTTTAAGGTCCATACCCAGGCATGGATATTGATGGAGTAATCTTGAGCCCACTTAACTACTTGAGCGGTTTCTTCAATTCCAGCAGATAAAAATAAGTCGCTAAGCCCTTGTTCCGAAAAGCTGGCCAATTCTTCTCTCCATTCCGCTTCAGTTTCAGCGATTCCGTCTCCAGTCCAAGCCGCAACCATAAATGAGTTTACCTCAGGCTGCTTATCTTCTTGCGGAGTAAAACAGCTTAGTAGGCTTATGCTAAAGGTTATCAATAGTAGGTTATTTTTCATACGAATTCCTTATGTATCCATCTTGGTTTATGCACAATTTGTTGCCCAACCGGTCCTTTAGTATGATTTCAAATCCAAGGTTAGTGGGTGAAAATTCAGCGTTATAAACATATCCATTGACCTCAAAATAAGAGCCTTCATCTACCAGAAATGACCTTGATTTTTCAGAGGTATTGTCTTGTAAAGCAAGTTGTTTTCTGTAAAGGTAAAAAAGTAACTGATATGCGCTGGCCGTCGATTGATCCAAAAAGGCGCGGTCAGTGCTATCTACTGAATTATCGACAAAGAATACGTACCCCCAATGCTCGGGTCGATGCATATCAACGGCCATTTGAGGACTCCACACCCAATTATTTTCGGGTAATCGGCGACCATCCTTATCGGTTTTTTTCTCATAGGTACTACCATTGAGCTGATATTCCCACTGTACACGCGAAAAATTAACTCGCCATATGCTCCCTTCGCCAAATGAATGTCCTCGGTCAATCGCATTTACGGGCGCAATTGGGATGGCTAATTCAACCGACCACCCATTATCAATATCCGTTGGATCATTTAACGTACCTTGTATATCGACCCCCACTTTAGTCCCGTTCACATCCCACTCGTCCAGCACAGGACCATTTCTCCTGTAGGGTCGGGCCAGGAATAAATCCCACAGTGTCCCTAAAGCATTGACCTCAAACTCTGCATAATAAGGCTGAAATTCATTGGGTTTAATGAACACCTCAAAGTCATTGTTGTAAAAAATCACCGCATCTCGTTCCTCAATATCACCCCAAACATGCTCCTCATCCATTTCGGCATACACATAGAAATAGGTGTCATCCCACAACATTTTTACCCGTGTGTCATAGTAAGGTGCGTCCAAATCGGGACCTTGAATATCCATAAATAGATCGGTCCACTCAGCATCATTCCAAGCCGCCTCATTGGCTAGCCCATCTAGAGTTAATGCTTCCTTTGTTTTGTTAACCACATAGTGCTTAGGTAAGACAAGGTCTAAATTTTTTCGGGTTGATGGCGCCCCGCAGCTCAAACAAATCCCTAATCCTAGCAGGATAAATTTGTTCACTACCAATCCTCTGTTATAGCTGGGGTTCCTGGGAAATCAATACTAAATTCCCCATAAATTGGATCATAATAGTACCCGCTTTCCATATAATCAGGGTTCCAGTTCTTACTACCGTCCGATTCTAATACATAGAGATAAGGAGATAACAACAAGCGCTCAAGGTGCCAACGGCCCTCCTTTCCAGACGGAATCTCTTCACCGTTACCATAAACCATTAACCCACCATCGGCATATACTTCGTGCTCTGGACTAATATCCATATACTCGTGACTAACATTCATCACTTTATGCCCAATTTCATGGGCGATGGTGCGGCGCTGCCGATCGGATCGCTCGAGATTCGACAAGCTAATGACTCCCCGGTAGGGCATAGGTATGGTTCCAGGATAGGAGTAGGAAGGAAACGAAAGCCCGCCTGTTCGAACGGTCTTCATGGTCCAGTTTCGGCCTTCTGAAACGGTTAAAAAAGGATAAAAAACATCTTGAAATACCACAAAATAAAGAGTTCGATGACTGTTTTCCTCCACTTCAATAATATGTTCTAGGGCCTGAGCGGCATGTTCAGTAAGCTCTGCCGGGTGCCGCTGGCTGTGTTTATACAGGTTGATGTATCCGGTATTCGGAATTCCAGGGACTTTATTGGCTTGAATAGAAAGATAAGAAGGGTGTATCTGCCCTGTTTTGATCCACAGCACATTTATTTGAACTCCTGTTGGTGCATAAATCTCTTTGGCAGCTTCAAGGCCAGTTAGAAGACGCTCAAGGGTTACCTTTTTAAACTCAGGATCTAAATTGGATGGAAGGTAGACCCCCACATCCATGGTGGGTTTACCAAGCTTAATATCAGCATTGAGCGTTTCATAATCAATGGAATCGATGATGGTCCACTCCGCCTTGCTGATAGAATTGTTTATAGCGCTAGAATTAGCAGATGAGCTTGTTTCATTCAAGGAACAGTGCACATTTAGGGATGCGAATAAGCCTATAAAAAGGATGGGTAGTTTAGGGTTCATATAGGTGAATGGAATAAAATTGATTAAAAAAGTACATGCATGCTCAAAGTAAAAAAATAGTCGAAATGATAAAGATGCCATACATAGATACATCATCATAATGTATAGGTATTACGTATTTCTTGTATGATAATCGGTATTAAACTTGGATAAGGCTCTTTATGAAAAAGTATTAATCCATAGAAACTATCACCCGCTCTATTAACCCGTTCATACCGGCGCCTTGTATCCAACGAGCTACAATAACTAAGTCATTTTCAGGGTCTACATACACCATATTATTACCCGCACCAAGATGCCAGAAAGCAGATTCAGGGGCCGAAGGCATCGCTTCTTTTTCAGGATTGAGAAAGTAATTCATGTACCCGTAATTCGGCCGGGCCTGAGTTGGACTTTTTGACATTGAGATCCATTCTTTGGACAGGATCTGTTCTTCGTTCCAACTGCCCTCGCGCAAGGTTAACAAACCGAAACGAGCTTGATCCCTAGCACTAATAAACATACCACCACCCCAATGCCCCCCTCCACTAACGCTCTGCATTTGCTCGCCGTCAATTAGTACCCAAGAATTTTCATATCCATGCCATCGCCAAGTGGGTGAGGCTCCAATTTTGTCCATGAGATGTTCTTTGAGTACTTGCGGAAGTGGTTTTCGCCATACATTCAAGGCAGCCAAAGCCAATAGATTGACTCGAACATCATTGTATTCCCAAACACTTCCCGGTGTATGACGTTCACGAGTGATCCATTTGCTTCGCTCTCCGGAGGGACGATCGGCCCAGTCGGGCTTCCCGAATAGGGTCCCTTCCCAGTCGGAGGTTTGTTGGAGTAAATGCTCCCATGTAATGGCTGCGTTATGCTTTGTTTGAAAGGGTTCTACAAAATGGACTTCTCCAACCTGGGCACCTTTATCTCTATTGTATATGTCTTCGATGACCAATACAGGTCCCATGTAGGAGGCGACCTCGTCTTGAACATCCTTAATAAGCCCTGCATCCCAAGCCAAGCCAACGGTTGAACTCAGAAAACTTTTGGTTACGCTGTGGGTCATATCGACCCGAAAGGGTTCTCCCCACTCCGCTACGATATAGCCATTTTTTACGATGATTCCAGTCATTTCACCACGGCTTTTAAAAGGTCCTATGCCATCGCCAAAGGGTTCTCTTCCAAAGGTGCCATAATGGTTGATTTCCATATTTCGTGGGTTTTCACTTTCCATGGAAATGGCAAAGTCGATTGCTTCTTGTAATTTTTCGGGATCAAAGCCAGCAGCTGCTGGGCTCAGCATTTCCCATTCCCCCCAACTACCCGGAAAGTAGGGCTCGGTAGAGGTAGGGTTTTGGGCGTTTGCTGAAACCCGTAAAAGAAAAAACAGAAGGACAAAAGATGTAAGGAATCGCATGATGTATACTCTAATATTTAGCAGGAGTTCCCGCAGGAGCGAGACTTTTCTGGATAAAGGAACGAATATCATCGTTGGAATTTTTTAAATCCTCTCGGCGCAAGTACATCATGTGGCCGCTTCGGTAGCCTTTGAAATCGAGTCGTTCTTTCATTTTTCCAGATGGATCTAGATGCCACATCGTGTATTTAGCGTCGTAATACGTGGTTGCGCCGTCGTAGTACCCACTTTGAATTAGTACATGCATGTAAGGATTTTGAGCCATTGCCCCGCGTAACTGCTCACCGGATCGGTCCCCGCTTCTATCCCATGGGTTCACAGGGCCAAACATATTGTATTTAACATCGGTTTCATAGTTAAGATGTTGCTTAAAGTACATGTTGATGGCTGGTGTAAACGAGTGTAGCCAAGAGGTAAGTTCGGAGTTGAAGTCGGGTCTGGCACCGGCATCAGAGCGATCTAGCCCTTTATAACGTGAGTCTAATCGACCAACAGTATGCCCTTCATGACGTAGTAGATCCTTCCAAAAGAATGAAGTTGGGACATCTAGGTTGTGTTGTCGGATAACCTCTTCAGATAGCCCAGAATACCGAGCAAATTGTGCGATGGCATGTTCTTTTTCTTCTTCGCTCATCCAAGCCCCTTTGGCGAGAATGGGGATGAGTTTGTTTTGAGTAAACTGTTCAGACGCTTCTAATGCATCGAGCAAATCCATCGATTGAAGTTCTTCATGAAGCTGCTCGTGATACCAGGCTGCTGCTGTATAATAAGGCAATCGATTGGCTTGATTTACGGGGCCGGATCGATCGATTCCCAAACTGGTAGGTGATACTAAAATGACACCATTAATGTACATCCAATGACGGTTTTGAAGTACATTAGCTAAGCCGGATACTCGGGTAGTTCCATAGCTTTCCCCAATGAGGTATTTCGGGGAGGACCATCGGTCAACGCGGCTTACAAAGGTATTAATCCACTCAGCCAGATAGTCAATATCCTGATTTACGCCAAAGAATTGTTTTCTATCGGCTTCTGGATGGAGAATTCGGGAATAACCTGTATTCACTGGATTTATAAACACAATATCTGCCACATCTAAGATTGAATATGGGTTATCTTGAAATCCATAAGGTTGGATTGGGTACCCTTCGTCATCAATATTCAATACGCTTGGACCGGTGTATGCTAAGTGCATCCACACCGAAGCCGATCCAGGTCCTCCATTGAACGAGATGACCAAGGGTCTTCGCTCGGTGGATTCTACATCAGTACGTTCATAAAAGGTATAAAAAAGTGCCGCCTGAACAACGCCATGATCATCCCAAACAGGTTGGGTCCCGGCAGTAGCTCGGTAGGGGACTTTTTTGCCGTTGATGGTAACGGTATGCTCGGATACCGATGCCGATTCGGCAGAAAGGATTCGAGTTGGAGTCATCTGTGGTTGATGGGTCCCCTCAAAGCTGTCTTCGCCTATCCATACGGATTCACTTGTTTGCTGTTGGGCATTCACAGGAGTATAAAAAAGCCCTGTAAATAGTAACAGAGAGGCTAAAAAAGAGCTAGTTCTTGAGAGAAAAAAAGATATTGTTGGGTTCATTGAAGATGGGTGAAACATAGCTATGGTCTATTCGTATTGGGTTAGGTGTTTGTTGGGCGCGTAATGCTAAGTCCCAACATAAATTAAAAGTAGGTTAAACTGTTAAGTAATCTCTAGAATGTAATGGCTCTGCCCAAAAAGAAAAATGCTTTTTTAGAGAATTGGTAGTTGTCATATTAGGTGACAGTAATATAATGTATGAAAAGCTTCGTATTATTGTTGAATTCGTGCTCACAAACGTAGCTCTTTCGGGCACAATGTACCGCGGAATTTATCATAAGTAGTTAATTGAGTATTCTATGGAATCTCTACTCAACCAATTAACACACGAAGTTTCATCATGCCAGAGTTTTTACTAAAATCCATGCCTTGGTACATAGCTGGCCCTTTGATAGGTCTAATGGTACCACTACTACTAGTATTGGATAACCGACAATTTGGTATATCTCCTGCTTACTGTCATATGTGCGCAACGGTATTACCCAAAGGTAAATTTTCTTTTTTCACTTATGACTGGAAAGCCCAAAAATAGAACCTGTTATTCGTGTTAAGCATTATTTTAGGGGGTTATCTTGCTTCCTTGACTACGGTTGAAGGGTACTCAGTAGCCATCTGAAAGCGAACTAAACTAGCGCTAAGGGAATGGGGAATCACAGATTTTAGCGGGTTAATTCCCACTGAAATTTTTAATGTTAGCTTTCTTACCACACCAGGTGGATTCGTTGTGATGGTTTCAGGCGGCTTTTCGGTGGGCTTTGGTGCATGTTACGGCGGCGGTTGTACATCAGGTCATGACATATCGGATTTATCCAATCTACAGCTACCTTCACTAATAGCCATAATTGGATTCTTCGCTTTTCTTGGAACTATGACCTACGGCATGATTCGGGAGAAACTGTCTCATTGATCGAGATTTTATAGTTTTTGTCAATCCATAGCTGCTTGGGTTTTTTTGGAATATGATAAAAGTGACTTTATTGATTTTCATTTCTATGAGTTAGTAATTTCAAATAACTAAGGCTTTACATTAATCAAAAATTATATATCACAGAGTAAATAAAGATTTCTAAAATTAAGAAACTTAGAGTATTATTATACGTACATGTAAGTACTCTAAGTCTTGAAAGAATAAACAATAGTTATTAGTTATAACGCAATTATTAAGACCGATAACTCTTAGGGTAACTGAACAATTATGTAGAGGTAGTTTTTCCGTGAAAAAATGGTCAAAATGGTATAAGATAATATGTACATCTGTATTACTGATGTTGGTGCAAAACTATGCTCATTCGTACCAAGGAGTCGCGTTTCAGCAGTCTGATAGCGTAATTATATCACTTCCGGATACGGCCATTTTTTTAGGTGACGAATTTTCATTTGGCATCAAGCTACAGGGTTCTTCTATTGAGTCTATAAATAGCATTCAATTTGGT
>DCQQ01000014.1:16942-21276 GCA_002323515.1 Balneolaceae bacterium UBA1514
AAGTGACACAAAATTTCACTTACTTTGTTAATGATTCAATACCAGGACATATATATTTTGCGGCTGCTTCTGCGGAATCTTCTTTAGGTGATGATATAGTTGTGGATATCAAATTCATGCCAAATAGTATAGGTACTACTAAACTCAATATCGAAGAGCTATTATTAAACGAAGGAAAGCCTAAGGCGAGTGTGTTAGGTGGTTCTATTATAATAGAAGAAGATCCTGATATTATTCGACCAACAGTTCCTCTGCAACTTAAGGGTAAACTAATCAATGCAGAGACAATTAATTTAGAATGGAATAATTTCGCAAGTATAGGGTTTATTGGATATCAAATTTATCAACTGGCAGGACCTCTGCCAAATGATATAACTCAGGAGCAGTTACAAAGACCATGGCAAATTGAAGGAGTAGAACGATTAGATACATTATTGAGAAGTATTGATATTCCTAAAAATTCAACGGTGAAATTTGATATATCTGGACTAGAAAGTTTAGAATATTACACATTTTGGGTTACAGGATTAGACCAAAACGAAATTGAAAGCTATGCTGAAAATATCCGACAACGGACAGGAGATATAGTCTCACCTGAAAAACCACCGAATGTGACATCGGTATTAGAAGATCAAAAAATAACATTAAACTGGAATGCTTCACCAAGTTTAGATGTCGAAAGCTATGCATTATATAGAAATAGGGTAGATATATTTGAAGAATTAACAATTATTCCTAATACTCCAAATACCAAAATTTCTACCAAGTTAGGTGAAATTGAGTTTATGGTTTTATTTGCATGGGAGCCTGATAAACAGAGGCATAAAGTATTAATTAATAAATCTGTACTACCAGATGGGATATCACCAACTGAAATAAATCAACTACAGTTGTATGATCTGTATGATGATTATATGTCTTTTGAATCGGAAGATAATTCATGGGTTACATATTACATTCATTCTGAAATTAATGGCTTATATATTCAATCATCGCGGTATGCACAAGCTTTTAGAAGTAGCAACGATTTATATGTTATAAGTGCAACTTTAGAATTTAATCAAACTAATGACCCAGAGCCATTTTTTAAGCTTTTAGAAGTATTTTCTGCTGACCAATTAAGTTTCATAGATACTGATATAGATAGCCTAAGTCTTATAAGGTATTCATATAAAATTGCTGCAATTGACTCCTCTGAAGGTGATCTTTTTGAGAATTTTGATGCAGCCAATAGAAGTGAATTTTCTGATATAGCTGTAATCGAGACTCCACCTGTAACCTGGACGGTAGATACAAATGGTGAGGGTGATTTTGAGACAGTACAAGAGGCTATTTATAACTCTAGACCATTTGATCACATAGTTATACAGGAAGGGATATATCGTGAATTTATAGAACTTACCCACCCTCTTAGTATTCATGGACAAGGCGATGTAAAATTTATAAAGTCGGAGACTTCTGATGTGATATTAGATGTAAATGCTAGGATATATAACGATTCAAAATGGCCTAATAAGCAAAGTTTATCAATACAAAATGTCAAATTTTTAGGTTCAGAAGAGCCCAATGAACTTGGAATTGGAATTAGACTAGACTATGGAACTTCAATTAAGATAAATAAGTCTCATTTTGCGCATTTTGATAATGTCATAAATGCAAATCATAGTTCTTTTTCCATATCCAACTCAATTTTATCTAACAATAGGACAATTTCCTACCATAGAAGTCACTTATATGCTAGTACAGCCCAAGAAGATACAGTTCGATTTGTGCATGTAAATGTGTTAAACACTAGAGAGGCTATCACGGATTTAGAAGGTGGAATTTCATTAGCCTTCGTGAACAGTATTTTAGTTGACAAGTTAGACTTGAAAAATAGTGAAGATAAATTTATTGGACTAGGAGTTAGCTTTGTTAATGTTGGATTAGATACAAATAAAATTCGGTCTAACCATGATAATATTGAAAAGTTGAATGATGATGTGCAAAATACAGAACATTCTAGGGTAATTCATTTCAACAGTATCGATCAGGTTCTATTTGAATCACAAACACATAATGAAGATTTATCTAACTATAGATTACAAGCAGAATCTAAAGCTATAGGGAGTGGAAATCTTGTTGAGAATCTAACAGATGATTTTCTAGGTCAAAAAAGAATCTCAGATAAAGTAGATTTGGGCGCAATTGAACACCCTAACGACACTCCAGTACTTTTCCCCTCTCCTGAAATTAGTGTGACAAGGATTGATACCACTTTCTCTGATAATCTAAAATCTGCAGTGGAGATTGAAATCAAATATCCTGATTCTCTGGACTTTTACTTAGATGCGATATATTTGTCAAAATGGTCTACTGAAAATGAATTAATTCAAATAGATACATTAACTAAAGGAAGTTTTATTGATTTTGATACTTATATAGGAAATACATACAAGTATTCTGCACAAGCGAAATTACATGATTTATACTTAGGAAAAACTTCAGAAAGAGAGACTATATTTATTGAAGAGTTATCACCACCTGTTGATATTATTCCACCTATTCCAGCTAATTATTTAACGGCCAAACGATTAAATGCTAGAGCTTTTGAGCTTGAATGGGAAGTTGATGCTTTTGATGAATTATCTCATTTTAATATTTATAAAATTGTATCGATCAAGGGTCTGGTAGAAGCTTTTGAAGATACAATCGACACTACATGGTTGTGGACCGGGGGTGAATTTCCATTAGATGCATTATATGCCAATTCTATTGAGCTATTCGACTCGCTAATAGTTCCCCAAGGATTATTTGAGCAGGCAAAAAATGATTCAAGTGATTTAATATTTAATTGGGTTGATAATAAAGATTTATTAAATCAAACAGTTTATACCTATTGGGTAACATCAGTTGATTTGGCAGGTAATGAAGGTGATGCGCGATTCATAGAGATACAGACAGGAGACGATACTCCACCTAACCCACCAACAAATATTATTCAAAGAATACAAGATGATCAATTGATTTTAGAATGGGATCCTAGTCTTGAACAAGATGTAGAATGGTATATGATTTACAAAGGATTAGATTCTACATCAGTATCCTTATATGATAGTATCAATGTGGATACAAGAACGTATATAGATACTATAACTGACTTAAGTGTCCAAGTATTCTATCGTATTAGCGCTGTGGATTCGGCAATATCAAACCCGATATATTCTTTTGACCCTGCCCTCGAAGGAGAACTTTCAAAATCTACATTTGGGTACAATATTGACTTAACGGGCCCTTCTAAACCAATTATTGAATCGGTATATAGTGCCAATTCTTTAGTCCAAATTGATTGGGCTACAGTTTTAGATCCTGATTTAGATTATTATAATATTTACAGGGGTTCACATCCTGATACTGTTGAAATTATTGATAATACATATGCTCTGGATTCATTTTATAGTGATTCGACGGTAAAAAATGGAATACTCTACTATTATTATATAAGTGGTGTGGATACATCATCAAATGAAGGGGAATTATCAGATATTGTTATCGGAACACCATTTAATATTCCGCCATCTGTAGCTGCTTATGATGACATATACATTCATGATCAAGAGAGCGATCAATTTGGCCTATCTTTTACTTTCCAAGGATTTGATAATGATGGTGAAATAGATTCAACACTTTGGATTGTCGACAACGAACTTTACTCGATAGATAGAGTGCCCAGCATAGATATTAAGCAAGGTTCCACTCATATTACTTTGGTGGCAATAGATAATGATGGGGACCGTGATAGTTCTAGTTTTTCTGTTTATATGGATGCTGGTTTTATTGATCTAGGCGCTAATTTACTGCCTACTAGCGGTTTATCTTTGTTTGGTAATAATTTTAGTTTCCAACCTGATGGCAGAGGTAATTTAAGCTTAATGACACCTGAGGAATCAAATGAATTTCGTTTAATTGCTCCTCTACAAGCACCTGTTGCTATAGCAACTGATTCAACATTTTACTTGATTTCAGGGACTCAAAAACTGAATAAGTATAGTTTATTTAATTGGTGGAAACATAAAATAACGCTACCCTACTGGTCTACTTCAACAGGCGGACTTCATTCTTCCAGTCCTGTTATTGATGAAAAAAGAAAACGCCTTTATTTAGTGTCTGAGGATAATCAAATTTTTGGAATTGGAGTAAGAGAAGGACTTCAGCAATGGCGTTCTAATATAGGAGCTCCAGGAATACACCCTGGTGTTATTTTGTCTGAAAGATTCCTAGCTCAACCTAATAAATTGGGAGATATCACTTATTTTGATTTGGATGCTTCAATATCGTTTAAAGAGATGTCACCA
>DCQQ01000037.1 GCA_002323515.1 Balneolaceae bacterium UBA1514
TTAGCATAGACTGTTGTTCCAATACGAAAATCTCCAGGATTAAAAATGGACACAATATCACCTGGGTAAGCTTCTTCTAACAACTGCCGGTCGTCCCCCATAAGGGTATGTGGCGTGGCCAATTTTAATTTCTTTCCTGTATGTGCGACCACTACATCCTGCCCTCTCACAAATTTTCCTGATGCGATGCGAATAAAGGCCGCACAGTCCCTATGGCCTGGATTCATATTGGCCTGCATCTTAAAAATAAAACCAGAAAATTCGTCTTCTAATCCTCGTTTCTCTCCCTTGGAGTACTCATAGCCTTGAGGTGGTGGGGCCAAGCGATGGAAATAATGTAAGAATACATCCAACCCAAAATTATTTAATGCACTCCCAAAAAAAACAGGGGTTACTTTACCTGCATTATAAAGATCCTGATCCATGCCTTCATACATGTCGTCAATAAGCATTAGCTCTTCTAAAAATGCATCTTTCTCTAGATCTGATAAATTACTTCTATCTAATGCCTCTTTTGGGCTTACTAATTCCGTTATTGCCTTCTTGGCTCCATGATCGGCTTTTTCGTACACATGTACTTTTTTCGCCTGAACATCATAAATACCTTGAAATTTTTGCCCATATCCCATAGGCCAACTTGCGGGAACAACCTCAATTCCAAGCTTATTCTCTATATTACTGAGTACTTCCAATGGTTCCATCCCGGGACGATCACACTTGTTTACAAAGGTGATCACCGGAACTTCACGCAACTTACACACTTCAAACAGCTTTTCAGTTTGTTCCTCAACTCCTTTAGCCACATCGATGACCATTAGTCCAGAGTCGGCGGCCACCAACGTGCGAAGTGTATCCTCAGAGAAGTCTTTGTGACCTGGAGTATCCAACAAATTATACTTAATACCATCTTTTTCGAAACGCATAACCGAAGATGTTACCGAAATACCTCGCTCCTTCTCAATGGCCATCCAATCTGAAGCGGCATGATGGGAGGCCTTACGAGCACGCACAGAACCCGCTGCATGAATAGCTCCACCATACAACAAAAGCTTTTCGGTGAGAGTCGTCTTACCTGCATCTGGGTGTGATATAATTGCAAATGTACGCCGCTTTAAGGCCTCGGTAAAAATACTTGTATCGGCGGTAGCCGCTGTGCTCATGAAGCTTTGATTAAATTAATAGGGTAAAATACGACCTTTTTCTACCTAATTCAGCAACATATGCTTAATTTTACTCACCTAGCTATATAACCACTAAACCGCTTCCCCTTCCACTAATCCCAGAAGACTTTTTAACTCCTGTACCCGGTCATGCTCCTCGTTTCGCTCATAACTATTCATTAAATTTCTAATACAACGAGCTAAAATGTCTATATCGGAAGCCATTTTGAAATATTCCGGCTTTGGTGTGACATTGTTCTTTTTTAAAAAGAAATAGCACTGATCGTAGCTTACCTCAGCCCCCTGATCATAAGGGTCGATAAGTTGTTCTTCTTTTTCACCCACAAAGGCCAACATGAAGTGAATAGGCATGTTCACACCAAAAATAGGTAATTGAAGACGTCGCGCAATAAACATTGCCACTAAACTCAGAGATATTGGTAGCCCCTTTCTTCGCTCAATTACCTGATCAATAAACCCGTTGGCTGGATTATGATAATCCTTATTGTCACCCCTGAAATTCAAATCCTCGAAGATAAATTTCATGAGGATGCGCATTCTTTCCCTCTCACTTCGTTTGTACCGCAAGCTAGGACGAATCATATCTGCGAAATGATCCAGAGTTTTTACATACTCAGATTCTCGTAAGGTTGGGTGGCCAAACCGTGCAAGCGTGATAACAGACCGCTCCAGTTGCGCGCGGTTACCTACACCTTCTAGCAGAAGCTCTGCAAAATCTCCCTTAAGCGTAGAAAAAGTAAGTTTATGAAGTACGTTTTTCGCTCGCTTTTTTTCTTCTTTATCCTTGGTGTGGACACGTATCTGGTCTAGCAAGGGTACGGCACGATCCCCTAACTCCATAAACCGAAGCTGGACTTGCTCCTGAACAAAAGGATCGGGATCCTCCAACAAAAACATAAGTGATTCTATTTCAGTACGGGTAGACATGATATCAAAATACTAAATGGAGTAATTCAATTCCGCTTAATAATGGCAATACTAAAGCGTATATTTGAGTTGAACTGTGACATTGTAACTAAACCAGCGTATGGCTCTCAACGTTTCTTCTGAAATTTCCCATTTAAGCGGGGTTATTGTTCATGCTCCTGGCCCTGAGTTGTCTTGGGTACATCCCGGGATGAAACACGAGTTACTTTTCGATGATATTATATTTGAAGAGCATGCCCGAGAAGAACACTTGGATATGCTTGAGGTTTTCAAAACTATCATGAAAGATCCAACCCAGGTTTATGAAATACGTGACTTATTTAGCCAATGTTTTGAACAAAAAGAAGCCAGAGAATACTTCATAGATGAACTGATCAGAGCATTTCCCAACCTGCCTTTGAGCCTTGTTCGGAGAGAATTAGAGGCCTTAGAGCCATCTGATTTGTTGCTCTGGGCCATTGAAGGTTCTGATAGTTTTGCTAAACATATGTCCTCCTTATCCGGGCTAAGGAGCGCTAGTGGCTTGGAATCAGAAAATAGGCTACGAGCACTAGCTAACATTCCTATTCAACCCATTCCTAACCTTTTATTCACTCGCGATTTAGCTGCTGTAATTGGGAATCAAATTATCTTATCCAGGGCAGCTACACAAGCCCGACTAAGAGAGTCCATTCTCATGGATACCCTTGTCCATTACCATCCTTTATTTAATCCGGTCCGTAATTCCATCATACAGCTTCCTGCAGAACAGTCTATCGAGGGTGGTGATATTTTGGTGGCATCTGAGAAGTTAATTCTTGTCGGGATAAGCGAACGAAGCTCATTTGCTGGGGTGCTAAAAGCATCTGAATCCCTAATGACTAGAGGAGTTGAAACAATTTTAGCTATCGACATACCTAAACAACGATCCTCTATGCATCTAGACACCATCTTTACTTTTGCAAGTGAATATGAATGCGTGATTTACCCACCCGTTTTCCAGAACAAAGCAAATAATGTGGTGGCACTAAGAAAGCAGGACGATCAGATTGTGGTGGAATCCCGCTATCATATAAAAGAGGCTTTGGAAGAATTTACTGGCAGGGAGTACACGTTCATTTCCTGTGGTGGGAGAGAGGGGGTACAGCAAGAGCGGGAGCAGTGGACGGATGGAGCTAACGTTTTTGCCTTAGCACCCGGAGTAATAATGGGTTATGACAGAAATACCTATACCTTTAAAGCCTTAGAAGAGCATGGATATACCTATTTAAAAACTCATGAATTTCTAGAGGAGTATGGCAACAAAAACTATGATTGGTCTAAGCATAAGAGTACAAAGAATAAAATTGCTATAGGATTTGAGGGGCATGAATTGTGTAGAGGTCGAGGCGGAGCCCGTTGTATGACCTTACCTATACATAGAACCCCCCTCACCTACATGAGTCCCCATGATAAAGCAACCAAAAGATTCATAATCGATGCCTGAAACCCCTTCCTCAGAACGCTCAGATAATCTATTTCCAGTTGATCGATCGAGTCAAGAGCACTGGAACTACGAAGCGCATGAACGCAAGAATGACAGACCTACCCTTAAAGAACTTTTTATCCACGGTGTACTCTTCATTCTTACTTTTATTTCTGTCAGTACCGTAAGCACCTTACTAGTAGGTAAGGGCTTGCAAATTAAAACTCTCGCAGGTTTTAGCTTTCCGTTTCCAACTAACGAAGATCTTAAAGCTGGGGCGTTATTTGCCTCATTATTGCTTAGTTTTTTAACCGTTCATGAATTTGGCCATTACTTTGCCGCAGTGTATCATCGGGTTCGTGTTAGCTTACCTTATTATATACCTTTACCTGTAGGAATTGGAACATTAGGGGCTGTTATAAAAATTCGCCAGCAGATTCAACGTACTCGAAGTCTATTCGATATTGGGGCAGCTGGTCCTCTTGTAGGATTTATCGTTTCCTTGGCTATTCTCATCATTGGCTTTCTTACACTTCCTGGACCCAATTTTTTAAACGACTTTGGAGATCACCAAATGCTCATTGATCACTTTAATGAGTTTGGGTACTATCCTCCTCTGCCATCATTAATTGAAGGACAAATGGTTTTTTTATTTGGCGAAACCCCTTTGTATAGTTTTATAGCCTCTTTTTTCCCTTCAGCACCACCTATGTATGAAATCATGCATTATCCTTTCCTGTTAGCAGGTTGGTTTGGGTTATTTTTCACGGCTCTTAATTTAATGCCCGTTGGACAACTCGATGGTGGTCATATATTGTATAGTCTAGTGGGCTACGAAAAACACCGGATTATCGCACGAATATTTTATGGTGGCTTAACCATTTTAGCCGGTATTGAGGCCGTCCCTCTTTTTCAAAGCTATTTAACGAACCACGGCTTTGATTCTATAGGATATGCTTGGGGGATTTGGACCATCATCCTTAGCCTGCTCATGAAAAAAGCCTATGTAGAACACTTATATTGGATGGGAGTCATGCTTCCTCTTTCTCTCTTAATGAGTGGGTTTTTTCTTTATGTATGGACTCCCTCATTCGCACAAGAGGGATCTGTACTATGGCTTTTCTGGTCTTTCTTCACTGCATATATTGTGAAAATTGAACATCCACCCGTACGATATGAAGAACCCTTGAGCCCCGGGCGTACATTCTTAGGCTGGGTAAGTATGCTTATTTTTATACTGTGTATTAGCCTTAATCCCTTAACCTTAATTAGTTAACACGATACAATTTATGCCTTATTTGAACGGTATTTTTGGGGCTAAAGTGCATCATGTCAAGCACTTTTTGATAGATGATATACTAGTTATAGAACATTTTTCGTAAAGTATGAACCCGTGACATCACGATGTATTTCGACTTTTCAACAATCTATTTCCACCAGAATAGTACCGTAAAAAAGTAATAATCTCTGATTTAAGACCTATAAGTATCACTTAAGCTTCTTATTATCCCCTAATTGTATTGACTAAAACTGTAACCCCCACTCCACATTCATGACCAGTTCAAAAAGACTTTTATCCATCCTAGGCATATGCGTACTCAGTATTAGTTTCATGTATTGCTCGTCTAGTAGTAAAGAGCAAAACTTCACTCTATCCAGCACTGTGGAGATAGCCCTCCAAATTGACAAACTAGTAGCAGAAGACAAGTACACTGAAGCCTTAGAAGTGTTAGAGGAACAACCTAACAGCCCCGAAATTTTAACGCTAAAAGAAATGACTCACTTGAATTACGGTTTATTTTTGGAATATCGGGATGCAAATGTGAACAATATGAGAGATAAGATGAATAAAGCTTTACGTGAGTACGTAAAGGTTCTTCGAATTAATCCAGACAACGAAAAAGCCATATCTGAGATTGAACAAATACTAGGTATTTACGCTACTTTTGGGAACCGTTCGCCCGCGGAAGATGTGGTCGCCGATCTTGAAGAATTTGGTTTTACACTTTAAATAAATTTGGATTACCACCCTTTTGAGCGAAAAAAATAATAATACACCCACTATAAGCAATCGAAAAGCTTTCCATGAATACACCATCGTGGAAACTTTTGAGGCAGGTATTTCGCTTCAGGGAACCGAAGTAAAATCGCTCCGTGCTGGTAAAGCTAATTTTACCGATGCTTTTGCCTTTGTTCAAGGAGAAGAAGTTTGGCTGAAAGAGTTCCACATATCAGTATATGATCATGGCTCTTACATGAATCATGAGCCTAAACGGGATCGAAAGCTCCTTCTACACAAAAAAGAAATACGAGCTCTTGATAAAGGGGTGCAACAAAAAGGAAATACCATTGTGCCACTGAAGCTATACTTTGTACGGGGTAAGGCAAAACTACAAATTGGCCTAGCGAAGGGTAAGAAGCTTTACGACAAACGCGATAGCATAAAAGAAAAAGATGTTAAGCGTCAAATGAAACGAAGCATCAAAGAAGGTGTTCGGTTCAACCCTTGACCAATATTACAGTATCAAATTTACAGTGCTAAGTCTCCAGTATCTAGTTTAGAGTATTTAGTTCATCTAATATTGAACTTACTAAATTTGGCTATAATAAAAGAAAGAGCTCTCGACCTTTCGGACGAGAGCTCCATATTTGGCTGAATACATCTATAAGCCGGATTCTGTATTTCGAATTAGCACTTTAGCATTCGAAACGACAATCATTTATCTAATGCGTTCCACCCGGCAACGTTATGACAAGTGGCACGTATTGCCTGCGTGAACTTGCACCCCGTGAGGTTTACCATGCCCTCTGTCTCACGACAAGAGGCGGTGAGCTCTTACCTCACCTTTTCACCCTTACTCCCTAAGAAGCGGTTTATTTTCTGTTGCACTCTCTGTATTTGCCGAAGCAAACCCTCAGCTACGCCTATTGGATCGCTGAGCACGGTACTTGTTGGTGTCCGGACTTTCCTCCCTAGGCGCCGAAACGACCCAAGGCGATTGTCCAATGCATTCAATTAAAGATACAAGTATTCTAAGTGAATCAGAAACTTAGCTGTTCTTTGGCTTTGTCGAAAAAAGCCTTATCAACTACGATACGCCCACTACTTTCATCGAAAATGATTTTGTTCATCCGGCGCACTTCTACCTGAGTTTGAGGAGGAAGGCTCATACCAAATGCGGCTCCTCGGTCCATTGCAACTACAGCAATACCATTATTTAGGCCATCTCGCAATCGATTGTAATTGCGAAGATATCGAGGATCTATATTCTTGAATACTTCTTCTCTCTTAACAATGAGCTGGTCTTCTTCATCCTGTGTACTGCTCATGACCGTATCCAGGTTAGCTTTCATTTTGTCAAGATCGGCGCGTACATCATCCAGTTTTTCATCAATAATCGCTTTTTCTGGAGCAACTAACTCTTTGCGTTTTTTGGCTTCTTCTATTCGATGATGAGCTTTTTCAATAACCTGTTTTTGGACCTCTATTTCTTTAGTGAGAGCATCATACTCCCGATTATTTCTGACTATGAGTTGCTGTTCCTCGTACTTTGATACTTTTTCTGTGGAACTAGTTATATCCAATTCAAGCTGATTCAATTCAACAGATAAGTCTTTGTCTTCTTGCTCTAATTTGGCTTGTTTGGCCTCTAAACGAGCAATGTCGGTTTCAACATCCAAAATATCTTCTGGAAGGTCTCCTCTTAGCTGTTTTAGTTCATCAATTCTACTATCGATATACTGGAGATTAGCGAGTTGCTGCAGTACTTCTTTCATGTATGTTATTCAGGTGTTTGATGGGTTTTTAATTCTTGGTCGGGTAGATATACATTCATGGGATTGGTAATTCGTTGAGTCATCAGCACATCAACCTGCTCAAATGCTTCACTGAGTTCATTCTTTAGTACCTCTACAATAGGGTACTCGCTTTCATAATGCCCCACATCCAACAGCATAAAATTCTCTTTTTCCAGAAAATAGTCATGATATTTAATGTCGGACGTAACAAATGCTTGTACTCCTGCTGCTATAGCTTCTTTTTTTAGCATAATACCTGAGCCTCCACAAACCGCTACCTTTTTTATGCGATCTACAGAACCTGAATATCTGATTGCTTTCAAATTGAGTACTTTAGATACTAGGTGTAGAAATTCATTCATCCCAACGCCCTCTTCTGGGTAGTGCCCAATGACTCCATAACCATAATTTTTTGAGGGAGATGCTAACTGAGTTACTTGAAATTTTCCTTCTTTCAGTAATCCTTCTTTTTTTAGCCCAGCTTTTAATTCCTTTAACAAATGCTGATCAATAGTAGCTTCAAAACATACAATACCGTCAGATCTATTTTCTACATTAAAAAAGTGCGCATCCTCAGCCGAATAATAGTTTAACAGTTTTAGGACAGCCCCAGGTTCTTCGTGCGTAGTAACCAGCCTTATTTTTCTTGAAATTGCCTCACTAGCCTTTAAAAAACGTAGACCATCTAATCCAAGCGTATTTGCTAAAGCAAATGAAACTCCATCTAGTGCTGCATCTAAATTAGTGTGAGCAACCAGTAGGGCTATATCATTTTTAATAAGTGAGTAAATAATTCGACCTTGTGAGTGCGTCGGATTTATGCGTCCAATTTTACTGAAGATGAGGGGATGATGAGCGACAATCAGATTACATCCCTTTTGAATCGCTTCTTCAACAATTTCTTCGGTCACATCTAAACAGGTAAGTATACTAGTAACCGGGGTGTCTGGATTTCCAACCAACAATCCAACATTATCATAATCCATTTTGACGCTTGGAGGAGCCCACTGATTCAAAAAGGTTGATATTTGTCGGATGTGTAAACTCACTTATCTTCCTGAACTATGAGAGTGAGGAATTGAAAAGTGACTCGAACAATAGGTGCCTGAGCATGATAAGCACGAGTAGAAAGGTATGTACATCTTAAATTTCAGTACCAAAAATTGGTTAACTTCAATTAATAGTGAGTTTTAAAAATAAGGCTAATAACACTAAGTTAAAAGTAATAACATTTATTTATCCTACTCTATGTCTGAACTAACAGAACAACTAGTAAAAATAGAAGAATCAATTACGCAACAATGTCTTGCGGGTGGGAGAAACAGAGAAGAGATAACCTTAGTGGCGGTGAGTAAGACCAAGCCATTGCACATGATCGAAGAAGCCCTTGCCGCAGGACAGCGTCATTTTGGTGAGAATAGAATGCAAGAACTACAAGAGAAAGCCGAATCCTTGGACCACGATGACCTAAAGTGGCATATGATTGGCACACTTCAAACCAACAAAATAAAGTTTATCGCAGCGCATGTACATTGGATTCATTCGGTGTTCAAAGTAAAACAGTTAAACGAAATTAATAAGCGAGCAGCTCAACATAACCGAGTTATCAACGTCCTAATTCAGATTAATATAAGCGAAGAACCCCAAAAAGGTGGTTGTGAAGCTGATGAATTAGACGAATTGCTTACCCATGCACGAACACTTGACCATCTTCTTGTTCGTGGACTTATGGGTATGGCTAAGTTTACCGATGATGAGACTGCAATTTCAGACTCTTTTGAGTTACTCCAAAATCTTCAGCAGCGCCATAATACTAATTATCCTGAGTTAACCGAACTCTCGATGGGAATGAGTAACGACTATGCTTTAGCTTTGGACAAGGGTAGTACCATGCTCCGAATTGGGAGCTCTATTTTTGGAAGTAGAGCCTAGATTTATTAAGGTTAGCGTTCAACCTTTTCATGCTTTTTTCGTATTGTGTTGAATAAATTTTTGGAATAATGTATAAGTTTAATTAATACCTCTATTTATGTTATTTGGTTTACCCTGGTTTGCTGTTATTGCGATTGTCGCCATTGGTGGCGGAATGATTTTTTCGTACAAAGAAAAAGAACTGAACCTTGAAGAAAAGAGGCTCTTTAGTGCCAGAGAGGCCAATCATTTACGTGGGCATATCGAACACCTGCAACATCGAATAGAACAGTTAGAACACAGGGTCAACGATGAGCCTACTGTTGGACGGCAGGATGACAATCAAATTCTAAAAAGAACAAAGATATAAGCAGTATGAAATTAACACCGCTCGAAATTAAACAGCATCAATTCGATAAATCTCTTCGCGGTTATGATGTTGGAGAGGTTCAATCCTTTTTAGCCTTAGTGGCCAACGAAGTGGAACAGATCCAACAAAATAACAGTGAGTTACAAGAACAAGTACAAGGGCTCAATAAGAGAATAACCCACTATGAGAAGGTGGAAGCTGCCATTCATGAAACCCTACAAACCACAAAGGAGTCGGTAGCTCAAAAAATGGAGCAGGCTAGAAATGAAGCTAAAACTACTATGGACCGGGCTCATATGGAAGCTGATCGGATGATTCAAGAAGCGCAACAACAACGCACCACCATACGGCAGGAGATGATACGATTACTCGAACGCCGAGATGAAATGATTCAAAGCTTTCAACAATTTTTAGACAACAATAAGGGTATGGTCGAAAAATTTGCGGCCAACGAATTCCATATTTTCGATTCCATCGATGAGTCGGATGCTTCCCCATCTGTCTCAACCAAGCCTAGCCTAAATCAAACTAATAACCCCTCGATATCCAACACGAGTGGCAAAACAGCTGATATCACCATCAACCCGAAGGCCGATGATATGTTAGCCGGTGACCAAGACGTAGAATCAGAACCAAATACCCCTGAAAAAAAGAAGGAAACATCCAGCTCAAGTCTAGATGACGATGACTTCATGAATACCTTCTTAGACGAATTAGACTAACAAGATTACCATATGTCAAGCAATCCATTACAACAAGCTAAAATTCAGCGAGCTGAGGCTGTTACATTCATTAAAGAACGCCTACCCATTGACCCAGAATACTTGCTCATATTGGGAACTGGCTTAGGGCAATTAGCGGAAGAAATGACTGTTGAATTAGAATTGCCTTACAAGGAGATACCTCACTTTCCTGTCTCCACAGTAAAAAGCCATGCCGGTAAACTATTAATAGGATCTCTAGGCGGTAAATCCATAATGGCAATGCAAGGGCGGTTTCACTATTATGAGGGCTATTCCATGAATCAAATTGCCTTCCCAGTTCGAGTTGCTAAGATGTTAGGAATACAAACGCTGTTAGTAAGCAACGCCTGTGGCGGATTAAACCCCAATTTTGAGCGTGGAGATATCATGCTCATTAACGATCATATTAATTTCTTAGGGGATAACCCTCTAATTGGCCCAAATGATCCTGATTTAGGTCCTCGATTTCCAGATATGTCCCAACCTTACACCGAGCGTTTACTGGCCACAGCCGAGCAAGTGGCCCTCGATGCAGGGATAAAAATACATCAAGGAGTATATTTAGCCGTATCTGGACCAATGATGGAAACCAAGGCAGAATATAGATATATACGACAATTAGGCGCCGATGTGGTGGGCATGTCCACAGTACCAGAAGTGATTGCGGCAGTACACATGAGTATGGAGGTGCTCGGGATTTCGGTAATCACCGATGAATGTTTCCCCGATGCTCTTGAACCTGTAAGCCTGGATGATGTGTTAGAGGCCGCCGCTATGGCAGAACCGCAATTAACACGTATAGTAGTGGGTGTACTGGAACGACTTTAGTCTTTTTTGGTCACTTTAGTGATTGAATCTTTTTTTCTACTTAAACACTTATTTATCCACAAAAACCCGTATTTTTCCACTTGCTCTTGACTAAGGGTGCCAAATTCAGCTTTTTGAAGAAAACTTAACCATCATTGCTCAATTCATATGCGATACAGCCATTCCGACGATGAACTGTGGGACGAATACCAGTGGGATGCACATATTTCAGAAGTAGAGAAAAAGAGTGATCAATTAAGGAAATTCATCACCGCGGATCCTCGTGGTGGGTCTACCCCCCGCTGGATTACTTTACTCGAGGAAAGTGTTAGTGAAGATGACGCTTTCGAAGCCTATGTAGAAGAAGAACTACTTCTAGACGAGGCCTATTTCCCAGATGACGAAGATTGGGAAGACGAAGATGAGTTTGATGAAGATGAATTTCCATTTAACGCTCTAGAAGAATATGACGAAGAAGCGGAAATGGATTTTGACGAAGGAGAAGAATGGAAAGCCTTAAGCGAGGATTTTGCGTATTCGAACTACGGAAGTTTAAATAATTTACGAATATACTCTCGTTCAAAAAATCTTGCTATTGACGTCTTACGATGGGCACTATCAATCGGTGAAAAACACCAAAGCCCAGAAATTGACGATTTTATTGAAGAAACCTTAAAAATAGGGGCCAAATTAGCCGGGGGATACTCATTTGGATTTGACCATGAATACATGGGGGCCAACATTGCTTACACCAAACGATCTTTGTTGTATGCAAATAACGGATTAAATCGATTAGTGCAAATAAAGGGAAAGGGATTATTCAAAAAATCCGAATATCTAGGCCTTCATGAATGCTTTCATGAATTACGAAACGATATTGGTGTTTATGTCCAAGAATTACGCGATCGCTTTCATCGCGGATAAAAGAATTACTTCCAAATAGCTACGGTCTTCTCTCCACCTTCGCTTTGTGATGCGCGGAACATAGAACCCGTGTTCGTTTCCATTGAGATATTACCCTCTCGATCTACAGCGATAAATCCAGCCTCTCCTTCATTCAATAATTCATACACCAAATAATCCATCGACTCATTCAAACTAGCGCCTGTATAACGCATATGGCTAGCCAAGCGATGAGCAGAAACATTAAGCATAATACGTTCTCCCCAACCGGTTGCAGACACCGCGACTTGATCATTGGCATAGGTTCCTGATCCAATTATGGGCACGTCACCAACCCTTCCATACCTTTTGTTGGTCATTCCTCCTGTTGATGTGCCTGCTACTAAGCGGCCCGTTTTATCTACGGCTACGCAACCAACTGTTCCCATTTTCCACCCATTATCAGGTTGTGATTCCAAATATCCCTGGTTTTCATTGGCCCGCTTCCAAGCTTCATATCGAGCCGGTACTTTAAAATATTCTGGATCTACTCGCTCTACGATGGTTTGATCTGCAAACTGCTCGGCACCGTCTCCAGCAAATAAGATGTGTATCGATTCTTCCATGATAATACGGGCCAAAGATATTGGATGTTTAACCGTAGTCAGACCAGTTGCTGCTCCCGCGTTCATCTGTGAACCATCCATAATTGCCGCATCTAACTCATTCTTTCCTTCGCTGGTAAAAACCGCTCCACGGCCTGCATTGAATAGTGGGTTGTCTTCTAAAAAACGAACGGTCTGTTCAACGGCGTCTAGTGATGAACGACCTTGTTCTAAAATATCTACCCCTATGGCCAATGCGGAATCTAAAGCAGCCATATATCGTGCCTTTCTTTCTTCTTGCATATTGGGAGAGACATAACCTGCTCCACCGTGCAATGCAATCGCCCATTTTTGTTCATGAGCCTCTTGCATTGTTGTGTTTCCAGACATTTGAGCAGTTACCGTCGACAATCCAAAGGTAAAAAAACCAAAGAAAGTCACTAAAAATATAGTGGGTAAAAAAGAAAAAGTTCGTTTACACATGTATCAAAATATTCGTTTATAGCCTAATTATGATGGATTATACAAGAAAAGTCTACTCATCAAAACTTTTTTTTAAAAAAGATTTAAGTATTTCTAAAAGGCCACTTCTATAGAGTGGTTTTTTTTGACCTATATATTTTTTTCATGGGCATGTACTGTACCAATGAAATCGGTTTTTGAAGCTTTAAGCCTTTTATATGCATAAGCGCCACCCGCTGCAGCTAAAAGTCCTATGCCTCCATCAACGGACGCTGGGTCGGGTGTAGAG
>DCQQ01000010.1 GCA_002323515.1 Balneolaceae bacterium UBA1514
CGCTCGAACCAAGGCATCGATAAGCATGATGCTGTTTTGAGGATGCACATTGTTATCGGTAGTCCCATGAACTATGAGTAAGTCTCCTTTCAATTGATCGGCGTAGGTCATAGCCGATCCAATATCATAGCCCTCTTTATTGACTTGTGGAGTATTCATATATCGTTCTGTATAGATGGTATCGTAACTTCTCCAATCCGTAACCGGAGCTCCTGAAACCCCTACTTGAAATAAATTGGGATAACGTAACAGCAACATAGCGGTGGCGTATCCTCCATAGGAATGTCCATAGACCCCCACACGTGCTCCATCGGCGTACGAACGCTCCGAAATATGCGCAACAAATGCAGCGTAATCATCTATTTCTAGGGTGCCCAATTTCCCATAGTGTAAAGTAGCAAATGCTTTACCTCTGTTGCCAGAACCTCGATAATTTGCACGTATTACGATATATCCAAGTTGAGCTAATCGCTGGTAGCTATCAGCATTTTTATACCCATTAGTCACATCCTGATAGGCTGGACCACCATATAATGGCAATAATATTGGATAGGTTTTTGTTGGGTCAAAATCTGCCGGTTTGTACACTAATCCTACTAAATCCGTCTGACCATCGGCAGCCTTAAATACTACTTGTTCTGGTGCTTGCAGGCCTTGCTCAATGACCTGGTCTACATTCATTTTTTGCAAGTTCCGAATCAAGGACCCATCTGCTTTATGCATGCTTGCGACATAGGGACGATCAAAAGATGAGGATCGTGAGACATAATACTCTGCAGCTTCATTCATGGATATGGTGTATCGCCCATCAAATTCAGATAGCTTTGTCGATTCCCCATCAAAGCTTACGACATGAAAGTACTCGTCCAGACCCATATTATGGTAAGCCGTATAATAAACCAACGATTTTTTTTGATCTACACGCAAGATCGATCCCAAAGGATTTTCGCCGCTAGTTAGTTGGCGGACCAAACTACCATCAAAATGATATAAATATAACTGGTTAAATCCGGTTTGCTCGGAGGTCCACAAAAAATGCTCTCCATCATTGAGCTGATAAAAATTATCATGTAGGTTGATGTAGGCATCCTCACGTTCGGTAAATATAGTGCGGACTTCTTTAGCGTCAAGTGAGTAGGATAAAAACTCTAAATAATCTTGCTTTCTATTGAATCTTCTGAAGGTTAATTCTACGGAATTATCCCTCCAAATGGGGTGCACAATGTAGGTATCAGGGCCACTGTTGGTTGGAACTTGCTGCACTTCTCCGGTTTCTATGTCTACAATGAATAGATTTACAGTCGGATTGGCCTCTCCTGCCTTAGGATAGCGTTCAAGTTCTAGTCCTGTTTCAAATTCTAGTTCGTGAATAATTGGATATTGATATACTTCTGTTTCATTGTACTGTAAATAGGCAATTTTTTCGTTGTCTGGAGAAAACCAATACGCATCACGCTGCCCAAACTCTTCTGGATATACCCAACTTGGACGGCCATTCATCTGTTCTTCACTTCCGTAGGTTAGACGTTTTTCTTCCTGCGTTTCGGTGTTGACCAAATAAATATCATAGCCTTTAACATGAGTAAACCAACTATAGTCATGAGAATAGGTCCCATTCCAAAGCTGACTTGTTTCCATGCGCCGCATAAGTTCCTCGGTATAGGGTGCTCGTTCTACTTTCGGCTTATAGAGGGCGCGCAGGGTCAGATCCTCCAGATGAAAGACATGGTCTTGATTTTTGTACACAAAAAAGATGGCTTTATTTTCCATCACATAGTCAAAACTTGAGAAGGGCAGAACCTCTAAATCTTCTCCATGCTCCTGCTCTAATCCCCTAAATAGCGCACGTAGCTGTCGTTTAGAGAAGAGTGGCGTCCTATCTGCTGATTCTGGTGCCACAGCGAAAAATTCCGTACCCCCATTAACCTGTTCGGTTTCCATATATCCTAAATCGCCAGGTAGCCACTGAATATTTGCACTCCCTTCATATTGCACGAAACCAGACGTTCCCATCTGTTGGTATAGCTCAAAACCCCTTAGTTGATCTTGTGCATAAACCCCATCTAGCGTGGCATACATATGTAGTTGAAGAGCAATAAAAAGAACTGATAGGGCGAATAAAGAGTTTTTCATGGTCTTTTTATACATGGATGTTCTGAACTGAGTACGGTGAATCATAATGAAATCTATTTCGAGTTTTGTTGGTATACCTTTTGGTTCGCTATAAACAGGCATCAGGTTGTTTATATAACCGATAAAGCCATTTTGATTATTTAGTGGGGCTTAAAGCCAGTTATCAAGGTCTCTGACTATGTCAATTTTTGTCAAGGGTTGTCCTAAAAATCGTTCTGCAAGTTCCTGAAATCGTTTTGGCCGGTCACTCACAAAGCAATTAAATGATCCTCCTTGGGTATTACACCCTCCATGCTCTTCTAAATACTGCTTGGCCGATGCCGCAATGGATTCCGCAGAATCTATGATACGCGTTTTCTTGGAGGTTAGCACATCAGCTATCAAATTAGTAAATAAAGGGTAATGAGTACAACCCAAGATTAAAGCATAAAGGTGATAATGATCAAATGCTTGGACATACTCTTTTACGGTCAATCTGGCCACCTCATGTTCAATCCAACCTTCCTCAGCCAGAGGAACCAATAGTGGACAGGCTTGCTGAATTACCTTAACTGAACCAAGTTGTTGAATTAAAGCTACCTCATAGGCTTTGGACTGGACCGTTGCAATGGTTCCTATGACCCCGACTGTGGGTGTAGATCCTAAACCGGATTCGGAAATAGCTTGGGCGCCAGCACTAATTACATCCAAAACAGGAATGGATCCAGCCTTACGGATAATATCTTCCTTCGCAGACGCAGAAACCGTATTGCAGGCAATCAAAATCATTTTGACGCCTTTGTCCATTAAAAACTGTGTGATTTCGAGGGCATACGCGCGTACTGTTTCCTCGGATTTGACTCCATATGGTACTCGAGCGGTATCCCCAAAATATAGTATATCCTCATTTGGGAGCGCTGCTTTAACCGCTTTTGCAACCGTTAGTCCTCCAATTCCTGAATCGAAGATTCCAATGGGTCGGTGTTGATTATTTTGTATATCGCTGGTCAAATGTCTGAATGATTATAAGCTATTAGTTGTATGGAATGTATGATTTTATTTACGCTATATTCAATTGTATGATGCTAAGATATAATTTTATTAGGATTAAGTGGATACTAACAATGTTGCTAGCCATTGGTTTATCCACTTTTATACGGGCGCAATCTACCACACAGATAACTTCTCGTACTGCCTCTTCGGATTCGGTTATTCAGACCATTGATTTCAAAGAAATCTTTGTTATTGGATTCCTACACAATCAACGACTTTTAGATACCCCAGGTGCTATTCAAACACTAGATCCCGTTGATTTTAGCACTCAAGACCAGCACTCTCTACGTGCTACGTTGGAGAAAGTCTCTGGACTTCGATTCGAGGAACGAGCTCCTGCCAGTTACCGAATCGCTCTACGAGGAAGCTCGCTTAGAGCACCATTTGGTATTCGGAATGTTAAAATCTACTGGAATGATTTTCCCCTAACTGAACCCACCGGATCCACTTTCCTAAACCTGTTAGATCCCATTCAGTTTCGTGAGGCAGAGGTTCTGAAGGGACCATCGGGAAGTTTATATGGCGCAGGAAACGGAGGAGTCTTACTCTTTCGAAGTTTTCCATTATTACCATTAACTACATCACCTGTCCTCATTACTACCTCTAAGGAAAACTTTTCACAACCCAATAGTTTGGAAAGAAAAGGGAACCAAATCACCCTTTGGCAACAAGCCGAAATCGGGGCCTATGGCAGGCAAATTTTCGGCACTCGTATTCTACAAGAAAATATCAACTCCCAAGTCGGACTTCAGTGGGCTCAATCACAATTAGACGGCTACCGAAAACAATCTGCTATGGACCGATCTATTGTAGAATTCAACGGCCGTTTCAGGATCCCAGAAACTGCTCAAAAACTTACTGCTCATCTAATGTATAGCGATCTAAAGTATGAGATTCCAGGAGGTTTGAATGCCACCCAATTTGAGGACAACCCCAGACAAGCTCGACCTGGAAATCGATTTGTGCTAGGAAGTGAGGATGCTCAAGCAGGAATTAGCCATGAAGCAATATTAGCTGGTGTTCATTGGGATTGGGCACTCTCAAAAAAATGGGATCAAAAAATTTCTTTATTTAGTAGCTCTTCCAGCTTTGAAAACCCCTTCAACTTAGATTATAAAGTAGATAACCGAATAAGTGGTGGACTTCGTGGACTTTGGTCTTGGGAGTCTGAACGCTCAAACCATTCTGAACGCTCTGAACCGCGCTTTAGATGGGATACAGGAATTGAATATCATCGAGCAGCTTACGATGCCAGAAATTATGGGAACAATATGGGCACGGTGGATACTCTGAATTTTGATGATCGTATCTCAGTACGACAACTCCTTATTTTTAGTTCTTTTCAATGGCAAATTACCCCCTCACTCCGCCTGCAATTCGCACAAAGCATAAATGATCTGTATTACTCCATTGATCGCTTGTTTGCTGCATTTGGGTACGGTAACACAGGGACCATTGACCGTACCTTCGACCTGCAATGGGTTCCCAGAATTGGTTTAAATTATCGCATCAACTCTGAGCTCAGCACTCATCTCAGCTTTGCACGTGGTTTCTCACCCCCTACACTCGAAGAAATTAGAACTAATGAAGGGGCCGTTAACACGGTCCTAGAAGCCGAAATCGGAACCAACATAGAATGGGGTGTTCGTGCCTATCTCTTTAATAAAAGATGGTTTGTAGATGGTAGTGTGTTTTATTTCTGGCTGAACGAAGCCATAGTGCAACAACAAACCGAACGAGGAACCTTGGTTTTCCAAAATGCAGGCGAAACTATCCAACCCGGAGCCGAGCTTCGATTAGAAGGTAGTATGTGGAAACTTGATTATGCCTTTGCCGGTAGTTATTACCCTTTTGAGTTCAAGCGCTATCAAACTAATAAAGGTGTATTTAACGGTAAAGCACTAACTGGAGTACCAAAAACTCAATTTTTGCAGCAAATAACAGCTGCATTTCCAACAGATATTGAACTCCAGGTATCGCACCAATATCAGTCTGAGCTTCCCTTAGATGACGCCAACACCGTATTTGCGGATGCCCATCATGTAGTGCGAACCCAGTTGAGTTGGGAACACCAATGGAACCCTACCTTATTTACTCGGATATACTTAGCTATAGACAACCTTACCAATAGCTCCTACAGTTTAGGATATGATACCAACGCATTTGGTGGAAGGTATTATCAACCAGCTGCAATGCAACATGGGTATGCCGGGATTCAGCTACGTTGGTCCTCGGGGATTATGGGACCTGGTTAAGGGTCCAACATCGAAGCCCATCCCTAGTCAAGGCCACCAACTCCTGCTGACCATCTCCATTTAAATCAGCAAACATAGGATAGCGCATAGACGCTGTTGGTAGTTCAAAAAACCGCTCTTGAGTAATAATTGTCCAAGCAAATAATCGCCCAAAGTTCCCAGCTATACCAATATCTAAGTTGTTGTCTCCATCCATATCTACAAAACGTAGATCACTCTCTGCAGTGGCAGATTGTCCCATAGTGAAACTAGCTGCTAACTCAGCTTCATCGGTATATAAAAAAATTGCCCCACTCTCACTGACCATACCAAATAGGTCTTTTCTGTAAAAACCTGTACTGTCTCTGAGCAATACCGAAGGATACAGGGTTAGCGAAATCAAGGGCGCCGTACTTACAGAAACTCCTTGAATTTGTAGAGAATCCTGTTGTAGTTGCAGAGTTTGAAGGCTGCTATCTGGCCAATTTATTTGAGTACCATGTGCATAAAAGAATCCATCGGCTCCAGTCCCTCTCCATTGCTCCTCGTATATAAGGGGGTCCGATAACAGTGGAGCAGGAAAAAATACCGGATACCCATCTTTCATCTCTCCCCTACTATTCCAACTATGAACGGAGTTTTCTGCATGGGCTACCAACACCCACTCACCCTCCCACTGGGTATGTAAAATAGTACTTCGAACAGCTGCATTGACCTTCTGCGGCCAGCCTCGAACATTTTGCCCTCGCCCATCGAGCACATGTAACGATCGGGCGGCTGTGCCAATAACCAACTCAGGTATTCCATTTCGCAACACATCGGTCACCAACAAAGGGGTGGTTATCTGCTCACCCACTTCAATAGGAAATTGGGGCAATAACGATCCATTCGTATTCCAAGCATAGATTTTAGTACCGGCTGCCTGCATGATAATTATTTGGCCATTTCCATACCAATCGTATACCAATGGGCTACCAATAGGCGTATCCTGCCCCGTTTGCACTCGAAATACTTCCGTCCCATCAAAAGCTACCGCAATGACTGAACCATTTATCGTAGTTGCTAACACTTCCTGAGTCGAACTTCCCATCATGTCAACTGCTACTGGAGTTGAAACTAAAGAATCAGCATTTAGAGGCCATACCCACAGTTCTTCATAAGGTTGTACTTGCCCTTCCCGGGTAAAAGTATTCAAGACAAATCGTGCTCGATTAGATTGAGGTATGCGCTGAACCTGCATCATAGCACCATCAAAGCTCTGAAACAAGGCTTGCAAAGGAGCATCAGACATAAGCATCGGGGCTAAGAATTGACTAAAGTCATTCGAAGAAAACCAAGCGATAGCACTTCGATTCTCCCAGCCGTTATCCAACAATTCTCGGTAACGATCCTCATAATACACCACCCTTCTTCGTCTGCGATCGGCTTCTACACTCTCCACTAAGCCCTTTCGCGTAGCCAAAATGATCGCATTCCCAGAAAAATTCACATAAAAATCCTCAAAAGGTACCAATCCTCCCCCAAATAATGACGTTAACAAACCACTTTGCACATAATAACTTTGATCTACTTTACGCACGAACCCTAGTTGGGCCCACTGTTCAAATTGCTCCTGAACAATTCGAGGTGTTTGTAACAGCCGCATAAATAGGAACTCACCTGTAGCTGCAACCCCTGATTCAGCATAGCTCACCACCCCAAATTCTTCTGCCGTACTCAATGCCAAGCCCTTAAAGAGTTCGGGCTCTGAAAGTAATAATGAATCCAGTGAAGAGGCAACTGCATCCTGCGCACTAGGTGACAATCTGACGGGATAATGTAGAATCGCAAAACCGGCAGCACTAGAGGCAATGTACCTATCTAATTCAACTGGATAATTGTTATGAGTTAGCGAACGCACTAAAGTAGATGCCGATGAATCACTCAGACTAAGCTGTGCTCTAAGCTCGAAGCCACCGCCACTTTCATTCGGAACTCCTTGAATGTTTACCGCCGAGAGTCCATTGGTCTTTGACTGGATACTAGGCCGATAACGAATCTGAAAAAACTGTTCTGCCCACTCATCCAAATTTTGGAGCATAACCCATTGTTCCGCTGGTTTTATGCGATCTGGGTCAATAAGCGGAGCATCTGCCCCATCTCCGCCACCAGAAACTGCCTGCTCCTCTAAATCTGAGCCTTTGGAATCCGAGCGAAGAAAATCATCACCCATATAAGCGGCCAAAGAACGCTCAACCACCCCGGAATAGGACGAAATAATCCAATAATCATGGATATTGGCCGCATACAAACTTCTGTGGGGGGTTAAAAATCGGTGAATATCCACCGTACCCAAGCGATAATTGTTTTGGGTGAGTGGCTCATAAAATAGCGGTGCCCATTCTCCTAGATCCGCATCGGTTTCGAAGATCCAAAGACTGGTATTTCGGGTTGATGTAGATCGTACCACCGCCACGGCTTTGAGGTCTAGATTGGAGGGTATTTGTTGCTGAACAAAATCCAAAGCAGCTAAGGGTACACTGGATACCGGTTCCAATAAGCGCATGTAAGCTTCCTGACTTAATTGCTGAAGGCTAATGCCCTGCTGAGGTGTAATAACCCATCGAGCATCTTCGGGTAGCAAAGAGGTCCAGGATTGCTGCTTTATTCCAGAGCAACTCAAAACAAGAAATACTACGAAACCAACCCAACTACGCATAAGACTAATCTACCTATTTTTGTTATTCTGTGATATCAAACAATCCTTTTCAGTATTTTCGTACAAATATACGGCCTTTCCATTAATCACTTATAGAAACATAAGGTATTTTAACGTAAATGAGTTTTCTGAACCCATTTTTTTTATTGGCACTCCTAGCAGTTGGCTTGCCACTATTGCTGCATCTGCTCAAACTAAGAAAGGCGAAAAAACTCTCCTTTTCCACGCTGCAATTTTTCAAAGCTCTGGAACAGACCACCCTACGTCGAGTAGAAATAAAACGTTGGTTACTGCTTTTACTTAGAATGCTCGCATTAGCTTGTTTAGCCATGGTTTTGGCTCGACCTTTTTTACCCCCAAACAGTTTTGGATTAGCTAATCAAAACGCATCATTTGTTCATGCAATCCTTATTGACAACTCCTCTTCGATGAGTCGAATAGGTCTGCAAGGACCACTACTAGAGCAAGCTCAGGCAGTGGCCTTACAAATGATTGACAACGGACGAGAAAGGGATCGATTTGTGCTTCAAAACACTTCTGGAACCGCTTTATTCAATCAGATATCGGAGTCGGCCACTGCTCGAGCACGCGCACAAGAAATAACCATTCAACAGGGCGGTGATTATCTTATTAAACGATACACCGAATTAGTCGAACTCATTCAAAATGCTCCTTATGCCCAGAAAAACATCTATTTAATAACAGATGGTCAAGTAAACAGCCTGGCTCCATTAGTGGATTACCTAACTCAGTCGAAGGATAGTGCTGAGGTCAATCAAGCCTTCCGCCCGCCCCTGCCCACCACCATCATTGCGCTCAAGGATACTGATGTCCAAAACACCTATGTTTCGAATGTTGAGCTCTCTTCAAACCTTGTGGGCATAAACTCCCCATCGGAAGTCTTTGTAGAGGTCCATAATGCCGGCTCCATTCCCATTGCCAATCAATTTTTATCCCTTAAATTCAACGATCAACAAGTAGGGCAGTATACTCTAAGCCTAGGGGCAGACGAGAAAAGTATACTTAGTTTTGAAATAGTTCCCAGTTCCACAGGATCTAATACAGGGTTACTACGTTTAGAAGGGGATGAATTTAGCATTGACAACGAACGAGCGATATCCCTATTTGTTCCCGATCAAAGGAATATTCTTTGGCTAGAAGAGGCCGCTACGTCTTTAAGGCCAAGATCTCCTCTTGAATTGGTTATTCAAACCTTATCGAATCCCCAAAATCCAAGTTCAAGCGCACTAAATATTACCAAGAGAACCCTGAATAGCTGGGATGAGCAAGAACTTGACGAGTTCGATGCGGTACTCATTCATGGACTCAACCAAATTCCTGATGGGTTAATTAACAGCCTTTTATCCTGGGTCCAAAACGGTCATGGTCTTTGGGTTATTCCTAGTTCAACAAGTCAATTAACAAGTTATAACCGACTGCTATCATCATTTAATGCCGGACAGTTTGTGGGTCAAATTGGAAACTATGGTAGTTACGAAGCACCAACCAATGCCGATCAAATCATAGAGAATCATCCATTATTTGACGGTCTTTTTGAACGAGAAGAGCGTGAAGAATTAGAAATAGATCCCATTTCAATCTATTATCAATTCCGTCATAATGCTTCTGATTCAGATGGTGGGTATAATTTAATCCGAAACAGTTTTGGAGACCCACTATTATTTAGCAAAGCCTTCGGCAACGGGCAATTATTGATCTCTAGCATAGGCTATGATGCTGGATTCTCCAACATTCAATTAAAACCTATATTCCCACCATTACTCTATCGAGCACTTGTTTTCATAAGTTCGAGTCAACAGGGTGGCTTAGAAGAACATGAGTTAGGTAACACCCTAGAAATAGAAGAAGAGCGAAGTATGACAGATGCCCGTTTTGTGCAGGGTGAAAAAACTTGGGCTGCAAGAGAGCAACAAAGCAGCTCTGGGCTTCGTTTTAGTGCTGATGATGAAGAGTGGGAACCCGGATGGATTCAATTAAAAAATGATACTCAGCAACGAAGTATTGCTTTACTATCACCTGTTAGTGAATCTATTTTTACAACCTATGATGAGCAAACTTGGGAAACAAGAATCTCGGATAGTCCTTATCTTAGCTTAGAAGAGCTTAGTGGTGAACAACTACGTGCTGAGATACAAGCCATTAGTTTTGGACGAGAAATATGGGCTTGGTTTTTATTGGCCGGCCTCTTCTTTCTACTCTTGGAAAACTTGGTAAGTGTATTTTATACTCCGCAACAATATGAATGAGTTTTTAGTCTATTTTTTTTCTGGTTTATTGGTGGTGTTTTCACTCGCATCTACGCTGATGGCGGGGTATTCACTCAGTAATAAATTTCGGCTACGTGGGGTTCGCTTACACTGGCGTGCAGGTAAACTTATGGGATACCCTCTCTTTGCCACCGTATTTTTAGTACTCATAGGGTTACTTTCGATGGTATCGATATTTATACACCAAGACACTCTACACTATCCTATATTTTTAGGCTATTTTTGGATGGGTTCCATGTGGTTTATCTCTAGTTACCTTAGTTCCAAACATTACATTACCGACCATGGAATCGTAAAAAACATTAACGATCCGGCCCAGACCATTCCATGGTATCACATTGTAGATTATGTAGAACATCCAACCAGTAAAGGCATGCAGTACATGTTTTCCTATGCCCAACCCAATACGCAAGAACAAGAACACTTCAACCAACTGCGTATTGAAGTCCCTCATTCACATACTCAGGCATTTAATAAAATTATTTCCATTAAGTTGCATTTAAAGCTGGATGAAACAGAATTACCAAAAATTAATTGGAAGAATCTTCAATCATAGATTCATCTAATGTCTTTAATATCCATTTTAGCTCAAAAGGAATCGATTGCTAGACGACGTAAAAAACTCTGATATTGATAAAGAAAAAGTACTTTTAGTTGGTATTTATGGGCTCAGCTCGGAAAAATTTCAGGCAGAGGAATATCTCGAGGAACTGGCCTTACTAACCGACACTGCTGGTGGCATTCCTGTAGCTAAGGTGCTCCAGCAGCGTAACAGACCGGATGTTAGCAGCTACGTGGGTAAAGGTAAACTGACCGAATTAAAGGGCCAAATGAGTGCTCTGGGAGCAAAAACAATTATCTTTGATGATGATCTAAGTCCAACACAGATTAGGAATGTTGAAAAAGTTACCTACGCTAAAGTGTTAGATCGTAGTGCTCTCATTTTAGATATTTTTGCATCAAGAGCGCAAACAGCAGCAGCCAAAACACAAGTAGAGCTAGCCCAATTACAATATCTATTACCTCGACTAACCCGTTATTGGACTCACCTTTCTCGTCAAAGTGGGGGTATTGGAACCAAAGGCCCTGGTGAAACTCAGATAGAAACTGATCGCCGGATTATTGGTCAACGAATTGGAGTTCTTAAATCCAAATTAGAAAAACTCGACAAACAGCGCACCACTCAGCGTAAAAGCAGAGATCAAATGACGCGTGTATCCTTAGTAGGCTATACTAACGCTGGCAAATCAACCCTTATAAATGCCTTGACAGACAGTGGCGTTTTTGCCGAAAATAGACTCTTTGCAACCCTTGATTCCACTGTACGAAGACACCAGCTTAGGACTCACGAGATCCTTCTTTCCGACACTGTAGGTTTCATTCGAAAGCTCCCTCACCATCTCGTTCAGAGCTTCAAATCAACCTTAGACGAAGTACGAGAAGCTGACCTACTTATCCATCTGGTTGATGGAAGCTCGACCATGGTTCATGAATACATAGAGGTAGTACAACAAACGCTTAAGGAGCTAAAATCGAATAATAAACAGACTCTCCTAGTATTTAATAAAGTAGACCGCATGGATGATGAACAATACGAAATGCTCCGGGGTGAGTATCCAAATGCATTGTATATTTCAGCCATTCGGGGAATCGGACTCAGTGAACTTGAAGAGGCCATTGAACAAGAAATTGAATCCAATTACATACAGATAGATCTCGATATCCCCATTCAAGCCTACAAAGCAGTTGCTTTTATCCATGAACATGCCCATGTAGAAAACGAAAAATACACCGGCGAATTTGTTCACATAACCTGTAGAATTGACGAAAAAGATTTCAAGCAATTATCCAATATGTTGAATACTATAGAGTATAGCATCGGAACCCGATAATAATCTAGGTACATTCATTCCCTCTATTGCAGAAATTATTGTAGATAATGACCGTTTTAGTAGAACAACATATTTCAGGATTAGAGTTAAACGCCAGCTTTGCCGAAGCCAAGACCTGGGTTGAGCACACTCAAATGGACTCCCTCATTATTACCAGTGAGGGCCGGTTAATTGGACTGTTGGATGCACAATTCTTATTTGATATAAGTTTTGGTCAAGAGTTTAACTGTTTGGAAGACTACATCAATGCCTATCCCGAAGAAATTGAAAAAGGCACTTATATTCGTTTGCATGATCATATATTCAGCGCAGCTGAAGCCTTTAGCTACGAACTAAATGATCACCTGCCTGTAGTTGACCATGACCATAATTATGTGGGTATTCGCACGCGCAACGATGTATTAGAAGAGTTATGCGACCTTTTAAACATGAGCCAAAAAGGAACGGTAATCGATGTACTCCTTCCTTCCGATGAACCCCTTATTAGTGAAATTATTCGTTTGGTAGAAACCGAAGGTATACATGTTCAAACCATAACGGTACAACAGCCCAACCTAGAAGAAGAGCATCGTAAGTTGACGATAAAATTTGACAGTGAAGAGGTTTCTAATGCCATCTCCACTTTAGAGCGATTTGGATATACCGTATACACTCCCCACAGAGATTTGCAGAGAGACATAGATTTTCATGAACGAGCCAATGAACTCATTCTCCTTTTGGACCTTTAAATTTTCAAAGCAGAAGGTCTTGGCACCCTCAACTAAGCATAAGGTAGCCGTTACCAAACAATCCGTTTTGGATACGTCTAAGAGACCCCTGTATCCATTCCTCGTGTTGGCACTATACGTACTTATCGCCCCTTTGAACAACCCTTTAGCCCAAGCGCAAAGCCTTCCCACCCCAGAGATTCAAAAAATCTTTCAGGCCGTTGAGGCTTACGAAGAAGGGCGGTTTGAAAAGGCCTCCGAACAACTTCAACGCCTTAAGGAAGTTTCGGCTACAGGATCCAGTTTGGCGGCTAAAATAGACTATTATTGGACACGGAGTCAAGTGGCCCTAGATTCAGCCAACATAGAGCCTTTTTTTGAAGACTATATGATAAAGTATCCCGGGAGTATTGAGTCCGGCACCTTACTCATTGAACTCGGGCACAGGAAGGTGCGTTTGGGTGAGCAATATGAAGCGGCTCAATACTACCAAGACGCGCTGGACTCTGGCTTAGATTCCAACACAGCAGCTCAAGTGTACTATTGGAAAGCAGAAGCCTTGGCAGAAGCGGCTGATTTCAACAGCTCCCGAAATGAATTTTTGTTATTGGCCAACACTTTTCCATCATCGGATTGGGCAGCAAAAGCCTTGTATGCTCGAGGACGTTTATTTTTGTCCGAAAATCGATACGACTCAACCTCATCTGCATTTGAATTACTCAAAGAACGCTACCCAAATGACCCCGTTACCCGTGGGGTGGGAACCGCTCTGGGTGAGTCATACTATCAACAAGGACGTTACCAAGAAGCTATTGAAGCGCTCGATGCCCAAATGATTTTTCTCGATGATGCATCCATCATCAAGGCCTTATTTTTGATGGCCGAAGCTCATAACTATTTAGGCAATTATGATGAAGCCATTAAGGATTATTTACGCTATCTAAATCTTACCAAAGGGACCGATAGAGAAGCTCCAGCCCATTACGGTTTAGGCTGGTTATATCATCGCCAAGGTATTTATCATTGGGCCGCCCAATCCTTTGAAAAGGCTATTGTTGGAGATGATCTTCAATCCCGAAAGGCGTTATACTACGAAGCAATAAACCATAAGCTCTCTGGGAATTTTCAACGAGCAATGGATACCTTCAAAGAATTTGGTAATCGATACAAAGAAGGGATTTGGGTAGAGGAAGCCTATTATGAGTGGGGAATTTCGGCATTTGAAGCAGGTGATTATGATGGGGCTATTACCATTTTACTCAATCTCATACGCCAACAAGATAGTCTGAGTAATGGTACTCAGGTTTATACGCTACTTGGTGAGATATTTTATGCCAATAACGAATATACCTCAGCTATCACTGCCTTTGAACAAGCTGAAACGATGGGAGATGTAGATCCCAACTTACGACGACAAGCCCAATTTCAGAAAGCCTGGATACTTCATCGAAATCAAGCCTTTGAGCAAGCCCAACCCCTCTTTGAAAGCGTTTACGCAGAAGCCCCAAACTCTAAATTGGGTGCTGAGGCACTATTTTGGAGTGCCGATAGCTACTATAAATTGAATCAATTTGCTGAGGCATCTAGTCGGTTTAAGACGTTTACTGAGTTTTTTCCCACCCATGAAATGATGGGTGCTGCCCTCTATTCTTTAGGTTGGTGCTACTTCAAATTAGGGGATTTTGAAGCGGCTGTTGGCCCATTAGAATCCTTTTTGGAAGAGTATAAAGCACCTCCTATCGCCCTTTTTCCTTACGATACCGATACACAACTTCGCATTGGTGACGCCTACTATGCCCTTGGACAATATCGAAAATCTATCGAATTCTATAACAAAGCAATCGGTGCCGAACCCGGTGGCGACTATGCTATGTTTCAGGTAGCGAACTCTTACTACAGAGCCAACAGAACCTTTGAGGCAGTGAGCACCTTTCGCCGCTTACTCCGTATCTATCCATTCAGTAAACTACGTGAACAAGCCCAGTATAACGTAGCCTATATTTACATGATAACTGGTAATAACGAACAAGCTATAGAAGAGTTTGAAGCGGTCATTAACCGCTATCCAGGAACAGAGTGGGCAGCGAGGGCTCAGTACAATATTGGGGATGCCCACTACAATGCTGGTGAGTATGAACGAGCAGTGGGTGCGTACCAACAGGTGCTCTATCGATATCCACGTAGTTCATACATTATTCAAGCCATCAACGGTATACAATACGCGCAACTATCGTCAGGTAAAATGGATAGTTCTTCGGTCATTTTAGAAGAATTTCTGGGTGATAATCCCCAGAGTAGTACAGCTGATCGCCTACGATTCCGTCAAGCTGAAAATACGTTCCAGAGTGGTGATTATCCCTCGGCTATTAGAGAATTCAGGCAGTACCTTCGGGTGACAAATTCCGACCAGTTGGCGCCCCAAGCTTATACCAATTTGGGAGAATCATACAAACAAATAGGCGAACAAAGCAAGGCGATAGAAGCATACGAACAGATTTTAAGTGACTTCTCTAGGTCTAACCAGGCCCCTAATGCCCTGACATCTCTGGGTTTATTATATTTTGAACAAGGTGACTACGAAGCTTCTAATGAATATTTTAAGCGCCTTCTATCGATAAGCAATCGCTATGAACAGGAAGCCTATGTAGGAATGGGGAACGCACAGTTAGGGCTATCAAATTTTAACATCGCCCGAGAGCAATTTGAATTTGCCCTTCGAGTTAATTCAAATAATGCCAATGCCCAATTGGGTTTGGCAAAAGTTGCTTTAGGACAATCCAACTTTAGCGAAGCTCGTGAAATACTCTTCCCTATTGCTGATCGTAATACCACTGAATTAGGTACTGAATCGCAGTATTTACTGGGGATACTAAGTAAAATGGAAGGAAATAGTACGGTAGCCTTAGAAGAGTTTGCAAAAGTAAAGGTGCTATTCGAGGCCTTTGATGAATGGGTAGCAGCTGCTTTGTTGGAGGCTGCCCAAATCCACCTAAGCTTGGGTAATACAGGAGAAGCCTCCGGAATGCTCAACGAAATTATCGAACGGTACCCTGATACTCCTGCGGGTCCAGCTGCACGCATACTTATTGAACAACAAAATCTTTAGTCTTTTTACAGTATTTATGTCTTCACAATCGGTTGACTCCGCCAAATCCTTGACAGGGACCATTACTCTTTCTCCTGACAAATCTATTGCCCAACGTACCGCCATCTTTTCACTGCTGCATGATGGGCCTTCTACCATATATAACTATTCACAGGCAAAAGACCCTCAAACTACACTAAAGTGTGTGGAAAATCTTGGCGCTAGAGTAGAAATAGACGGTGACAAAACAACCATCTATGGAGTTGGGCGTGAAGGGATATCTGCTCTGTCCGATGAACTAGACTGTGGGAATTCAGGTACCGCCATGCGTCTACTTTCAGGCTTGTTAACCGGAGCAGGCTTATCCATCAAACTCATTGGAGACCCTAGTCTAAGTGGGCGAACAATGACTCGAATTATTACCCCACTAGAAGAAATGGGGGCTCATATTTTAGCAAGAAATGGTGCTTATGCTCCACTATTCATTAGCCGTGAAGATCCTTTACGTGCCCTAGAATTCACCCTACCTATTCCAAGTGCGCAACTGAAATCATGCATTTTGTTGGCTGGTCTTTTTGGAGTGGACGAAAGTTGCGTTATCGAACCTACACCGAGTCGAGACCACACCGAGCGGTTACTGCAACTCCGAGTGGAAACGGACGACCAAGGAGTTCGTCGTATTTACGCATCTAAAGCACATGAAATACCCGCACAGAATTATCAAATTCCAGGTGATTACTCAGCCGCAGCATTTTGGTTGGTGGCGGGTTCTATTGTTCCCAATTCAGTTATAACCTTAGCCAATGTTGGACTGAATCCAACCCGTATCGCATCTCTGCATATACTTCAAGAAATGGGCGCCGAGGTGAAAATAGTCAAAGATGACTCTGATTTTGCCGAACCCGTCGCCCAACTCACGGTACAAAGCTCAGAACTTACAGGGGTAGATATTCCCCCTGAGTGGATACCCAACGCTATTGATGAGCTTCCCATACTAGCCGTAGCTATGGCTTTTGCCAATGGAGATTCTCACATTCGTGGCGCCGCTGAACTTCGCCACAAGGAAACTGATCGTATTATGGCTATCACTAAATTATTGGACGGCATTGGCGCATCCTATCACGAATACGACGATGGGCTCAGTATACATGGAAACCCCAATCTAGCCTTTGATTCTGCATATTTTGAAAGTTTTCATGACCATCGTATCGCTATGGCATCGGCGGTAGCCGCACTTCGAGGAAATAAAACCTCCACCATTAAAGATGCCGAGGCCGCAGCTGTTTCCTATCCGGAATTTTGGAGTCACTTAGATCTACTGAAGGTCTAATGATTTAACCTCTGCAACTAAGTTTTTTTGTGGCTTTGGCCCTGACTTACTTAGTGTTGTTTTTTATTTATCTCTTTTTCGTTGCCTGATTGAGACATTAGCATAGCTTCTTTTGCAATATCTGACATTTCGTCGGTCAATTAGGCAGATTCCCATTACTGTTGTGTATTTGGTACGGTCATTGCTTTAAAAACAAGTAAATCTATAAAATCAGCTATTATGAAAGCAGTATCCGATCTTCACGAACTAGGAGAAGAAATTGAAAAACAAGTGCACAAGTTTGGGCAAGAGCTTCACGATTTCGTTGAGCGAGTGATTCCCACATCTACAAAAGCAAAAGATTTTCGGCCCGACGCTGACCTTATTGTTTCAAACACGACCTTTAGGATTGTAATGGATTTACCTGGCCTCACAAAAAAAGAAATTGCGATTATCCGTAAACAAGATGTACTCACCGTACGCGGTGAAAGAGAGGTAGTATTGGCGGAAAATGAACATTATAAAAGAAAAGAACGAAAATCAGGTGCATTCATGCGTTCATTTGCAATTCCGGAAAAAGCCGATGCTAGTAACATCACCGCCAGCTTTCGAAACGGGGTGTTAACCATACAGTTTCCAATGGGTGGTACCGATGAGGATACCACTCACATACCTGTGCAATAGCGACGGATTTATCTTAATAGAGTAACGCTTACAACAAATTTAATGACAACGAACGAGTAAAAAGATACAGCAATGGGAAAAATAATTGGAATAGATTTAGGAACAACCAACTCTTGTGTTTCCGTAATGGAAGGCAATGAACCGGTCGTTATTCAAAACGCAGAAGGTGGTCGTACGACTCCGTCTGTAGTGGCTTTTGCAAAAGATGGTGAACGTATGGTAGGAGCTCCTGCTAAGCGGCAAGCCATTACCAACCCAGACAAAACAATTGCCTCAGTTAAACGATTTATGGGGCGTATGTTCGATGAGGTTTCCGGCGAGACTAAGCAAGTAGCCTACAAAGTTGTTAAAGGAGATGACAATACGGCACGCGTAGAGATTGATGATCGTAAATACGCACCCCAAGAGATCTCAGCTATTGTACTTCAAAAAATGAAACAAACCGCTGAAGAATATTTAGGTGAAAAAGTAACCGATGCCGTTATTACTGTCCCTGCATATTTCAATGATGCGCAACGTAAAGCAACTCAAGAGGCTGGCAAAATAGCCGGTTTGGAAGTGAAGCGTATCATCAATGAGCCCACAGCGGCGGCACTAGCCTACGGTCTTGAAAAAAAAGATACCGACCAAACCATTGCCGTTTATGACTTAGGTGGTGGTACCTTTGATGTTTCTATACTTGATTTAGGAGACGGAGTCTTTGAGGTAAAATCAACCAACGGTGACACTCATTTGGGTGGAGATGACTTTGACCAACGAATCATTGACTTCTTAGCCGATGAATTTAAAAATACTGATGGTATTGATCTCAGAAATGATGCCATGGCTATGCAACGATTAAAAGATGCTGCCGAAAAAGCAAAAATCGAGTTATCCAGCTCACAGAAAACAACCATCAACCTTCCATTTATCACGGCCACCCAAGATGGTCCGAAGCACATAAACATCGACCTAAGTCGCTCGAAATTCGAACAACTTGTAGACGACCTTGTGAAGCGCTCCATTAAGCCATGTGAGCAAGCTTTAAAAGATGCTGGGCTAGGTAAAAGCGACATTGATCAAGTTATATTAGTTGGTGGTTCGACCCGAATCCCGCGTATTCAAAAAGCCGTTAAAGAATTTTTTGGAAAAGATCCAAGTAAAGGGGTAAATCCAGACGAAGTTGTGGCTGTTGGCGCCGCTATTCAGGGTGGAGTTCTAACCGGTGAAGTGGATGATGTTGTACTCTTAGATGTAACTCCTCTTACCCTAGGTATTGAAACCTTAGGAGGGGTAATGACCCCACTTATCGAGTCCAATAGTACGATTCCAACCTCTAAATCACAGGTATTCTCAACCGCGGCAGATAACCAAAGCAGTGTTGAGATTCACGTGCTTCAAGGAGAGCGTGCGCAGGCGGCAGCCAACCGTACGCTAGGCCGTTTTCACTTAGATGGTATACCCCCTGCTCCCCGTGGCATGCCTCAAGTTGAAGTAACCTTCGATTTAGACGCCAACGGAGTGTTAAATATTATTGCCAAAGACAAAGGTACTGGCAAGGAACAAACCATTCGTATCGAATCTTCCTCCGGTTTATCGGATGAGGAAATTGAAAAAATGAAACAAGCGGCGAAGGATCACGAAGACGAGGATAAAAAGCTTCGTGAAAAAGTTGAGAAAATGAACCAGGCCGATGGATTAATCTTCTCTACTAAAAAGCAGCTTGAAGAGTATGCCGATAAAATTTCAGAAGACAACAAGAAAGCTATAGAGGACGCTGTTGCCAAACTTGAAGAAGTGCACAAATCGGAGAACTTGGATGAACTTGAAGCCGCCATTGAAGCGGTGAATACCGCTTGGGCGGGGGCTTCCCAGGAAATTTATGCAGCATCGCAGGCTGAAGCCGCTGCCGGCGGCGCAGAAGCCGAAGGTGATGCAACGGGTGGGGATGAGAGTTCCCCATCAGATAATAATGATGCCGTTGATGCCGACTTTGAAGTTGTCGACGAAGACGACAAAGATAAGTAAGCTTATCTTGAACATCCTTGGCATTGAATCTTCTTGCGACGATACTGCCGCTTCGGTGTTAACCGAGGCGGGAGTGTTGTCCAATGTCATTGCTTCTCAATCCATTCACATCCAATTTGGTGGGGTCGTTCCTGAACTCGCTTCAAGGGCTCATCACCAAACCATTAGCCAAACAGTCGAGCAGGCGTTGACAGAAGCACAGCTAGCTATTCAGGACATTAATGTAATTGCCGTCACCCAAGGCCCAGGACTCATGGGCTCGTTATTGGTTGGCCTAAGTTTCGCCAAAGGTATATCCTTGGCTCATCAGATTCCTATAGTGGGAGTGAATCATATGGATGCTCATATTTTTGCTAATACCATTGAGCATACTCTGGACTATCCACTAATTGCCTTGACCGTATCTGGTGGCCACACTCAGCTGACCAAGCTTAATAGCTCGAATGAACTACAAATAATCGGCCAAACCAGAGACGATGCCTCTGGCGAAGCCTTCGACAAAATTGGTAAGCTTTTAGGTTTAGATTATCCAGCTGGCCCTAAAATAGATCTCCATTCTCGGGAAGGTAACCCCAGTTTTCATGCCTTCCCAAAGGGTCTCATTTATCAAGGATTGGATTTTAGTTTCTCAGGACTTAAGACCAGTGTTTTGTATTACCTTCAGGATAAAGATGATGCATTTATATCCGATCATTTTAACGATATTTGCGCAAGTGTAAGTCATGCCATTACCGAGGTACTTGTAGCGAAATTAGAGCGCGCTATGCAAGTGTATTCTATCCCTCGCGCAGTGCTGGCCGGAGGAGTTTCCGCCAATTCTATGCTGCGTGAGAAAGTAGCCATCATGGCAGAAAAAAATGGCTTCATCATACATCAACCCGCTTTAGCTTATTGCACTGATAATGCGACAATGATAGCAGCTACAGCTAGAGTTATGCTTCAGAGCGATCTTAGTATTAGTCTTGAGCAACGATTAAGGGAGGGATGGGGAATTCATCCATATGCTTCGCAAGCTGGTTGATTCTTGTCAGATTCATCTTTTTTAGCGGTTCATTTTTTGGGGTTCTGAGTACACTACGCTTCGCTCATAAGCAGCTATGCGGCTTAGCTAGTAATTCAGTACTTTTCTCCGATGAACGAAACAATAGATGCTCTTCAACTGAATCTTGGCGGTGGCGGACTCATGGTCATGAATGTGTCCTTGGCCGTTATTATGTTTGGGGTAGCCTTGGAGTTGAAAATCTCCCATTTTAAGGCCATCACAGAACAACCGAAGGGGGTCCTAGCGGGGTTTATATCTCAGTTTCTATTTCTACCAGCCATTACTTTCGCACTTATTTGGCTATTTGAACCTTATCCTAGCTTTGCTTTGGGTATGATGATGGTAGCTGCTTGTCCCGGTGGAAATATTTCAAATTTTTTCTCTCAGTTGTCTGGGGGAAATACCGCCCTTTCGGTAAGCCTCACTGCTATCGCAACCTTACTGGCGGTCGTCACCACTCCTTTGAATTTCACCTTTTGGGCAAGTTTATATCCACCGACCGCTGAAATTCTGCGACAAATACAAGTAGACCTTTTTCAAGTGTTTCAAATTGTTGGTTTAATTTTAGGTATCCCTTTAACACTGGGAATGGTGGTGAGGCGTTATGCAGAAAACTATGCTCTACGTTGGACTGGCTGGATTAAACGATTTGGAATAGTTTTTTTTGGTGGTTTTGTGGTTGTGGCCTTTAGCATGAATATTGAGCATTTCTTGGGGTACGTTCATTTGGTTATTGGATTGGTTTTTTTGCATAATTTTCTGGCCTTAGTGGGAGGCTATAGCTGGGGAAAACTGTTTAAACTACCACCTGCCGATTGCAGATCTTTAGCTATAGAAACAGGTATACAGAATTCAGGACTCGGCCTTTTACTTATCTTTAGCTTCTTTGATTCATTAGGAGGAATGGCTTTAATTGCGGCTTGGTGGGGTATTTGGCATATCATTGCTGGATTTGCAGTCACCGCCTACTGGACTAAAATCAAAAAAATGGTTCCAACCGATTAAACATCATGCGCAAAAATTATCTTTTTTATCAATTTTTCAGAGTCATCATAACTAAATGGGGCCTCATCTTTTATTACCGGAAGATCCGTTCTATTGGACGGGAGAAAATTCCTAAAAAAACGCCTGTGATGTTTATCCCAAATCATCAAAATTCTTTCATGGATGCGTTATTGATAGTGAGTACTAATTGGAAATATACCTTTTTTTTAACGCGGGCTCAGGCCTTTAGTAGTGCGTTTATGAGGTGGTTTTTAGAAAACTTAAATATGCTTCCAGTATACCGGATTCGGGATGGTATCAACTCCGTAACCAAAAATAACGCTATTTTTGAACGTTGTATTCGTATGCTTGAAAAAAATTATGCACTGCTCGTGTTCGCTGAAGCAAATCATAATTTAAATCGACGTATTAGGCCCCTTAGTAAAGGTTTTACTAGGATTGCTTTCGATGCCGAACAACAAAATAATTGGGATTTGAACCTTCATGTTGTTCCTATTGGAGTAAATTACACGCGACATAAAGAATCCCGGAACGATGTAACGGTGGTCTATGGAGATCCCATTCCTATGAAAAAGTACCAAGAGTTGTTTCAGCAGGACGAACGTAAAGCGGCTAATGTTCTAAAAAATGATGTGGCAAAAGTTATGAAAGCGTGTACAATGCATGTCCAAAATGCTCAACACTATTTCTTACACCAATTGTTACTGGATGATTTAGCCGACGATCGATCGCACTTAATAGATCCCAAAAAAGTACGCCCTCTCAACGAAAAGTTAGACGATTTAGCTTCCGAAGAGGACTATTTAGCGGCTCAAGAACTGATTGAAATGGCTGAAAAAAAGCATCTTGACCTAAGTCGGCTTCAAGAGTATACCACAGGTAAACAAAGCTCATTATGGAAAAAACTACTGCTGAGTCCATTCATCCTTCTTGGGTTTTTGAATTTTCGTATCGCTTACATTCTAATAGATAAAGTAATTCGAAATACAATAAAAGATCATGCCTTTGATGCTTCGATTAAATTTTTGCTCGCTGTATTCCTATTTCCCTTGAGCCTAGTCCTTATATCCTTTATGTTATGGATAGCTGGGATATCTTTTGAAGGACTATTGATATACTGGGTTACCAGCTTCTTTAGCTTATTTGGCTTCAAAGAATGGGTCAATAGCCATAAACAAAGAGCTCATAATCGCCAATGGAGAGAATTTGCTAGAAATAATGTCCATCTACATGCTGAAATGATTGAGAAATTAAATCGGTTATTATTATTGAAGCAAAAATTGTATAACTAAATTCCGTTTACTAGCCATTACAAGATCTTATTGAATGGGCGTCTCTATATTACAACAACCTAATCTTTTTATATATGACTTTACACAATACGTCAACCAGATTATTCTGTCTTAGTAGCTTTACCCTTGCTTTTGTTATCATAGCAAGTGGTTGTACACAAAAAGAAAATGTTCAAAATATGGGATATGCTCCTTTATTAACTAAAGCAGTTGCTATAATAAATCCTATAAATGACAGTAATATTTCAGGGGTTGCTTACTTTGAGCAAACAGAAAATGGCGTACAGGTCGTAGCAGAAGTGTATGGACTAACTGGTGAAAAGCATGGTTTTCACATCCATACCTTTGGAGATTGTACTGCAATTGACGGAACTTCAGCTGGAGGACATTTTAATCCTTATGGATTTGAGCATGGTTCTCCACAATCTTTAGACCGCCATATGGGAGCAATGGGTAATTTGGAAGTGAATGAAGATGGAGTTGGCCTTAGATATTACATAGATAAAGTAATTGTTCTAAATGAAATAATTGGTCGAGGGATAATAGTTCATGGAGGTGAAGACGACCTAATATCACAGCCTTCAGGAGCTTCCGGTCCAAGAGTTGGTTGTGGTGTCATAGGTATAACGACGGAAACCGAGTAAGTTATTGTCACTCGTTATTAATTAACAGGTGAGACAGCCTTATTAGCATTACTTAATTTTCATTGCCTTTAGACTTCTCCCAAAGCATCTTCTTACTTCTGAGGAGTCTGCCAAGAATTCATTTGATCATGAATGTATGGGCCTAATTGCCCAACTGATATTCGTTCTTGATCCATGGTATCTCGGTGGCGTACGGTTACCGTATCATCTTCCAATCCATCAAAATCAATGGTTACACAGAATGGAGTACCGGCTTCGTCTAGTCTTCTATAACGTTTGCCAATAGACCCAGCTTCGTCATACTGCACAGAATAGTCTTCTTTCAAATTTTTACTAATTCGAGTTGCAAGTTCCTTTAATTCAGGTTTTTTAACCAGCGGAAATACACCCACTTGGATAGGCGCTAATTTGGGAAGTATTTTTAGTACCACCCTAGAATCACCGTCCACTTCTTCTTTTCGGTAAGCATCTGAAAGTACCATGAGGGTACAACGGTCTAGCCCAATGGAGGTTTCAATCACAAAGGGAATGTAACGCTTATTTTGCGCTTGATCGAAATATTCCATTTTCTTACCAGAGTACCCTTGATGTTGGGTTAAATCAAAATCCGATCGGTTATGGATTCCCTCCACTTCTTGCCAGCCAATAGGAAATTGGTATTGCACATCGGCCGCAGCACGAGCATAATGGGCCAATTTATCGGGTGGATGTGGAGCAAAACGTAAGTTCTTAGTCCGAATACCCATACTCTTATGCCACTCTAGACGCTTCTCAAGCCATTCTTCATACGCCTGCTCATCTGTACCTGGCTCTACAAAGTATTGCATTTCCATCTGTTCAAACTCTCGCATACGAAATACAAATTGTCGAGCCATCACTTCGTTTCTAAATGCCTTACCCGTCTGTGCTATCCCAAAAGGTACTTTTACTCGGGTAGAATCAAGTACATTCTTGTAGTTCACAAAAATACCTTGGGCCGTCTCTGGTCGTAAATACACCGCATCATCTTCAGAAGCAGTCGCCCCAAAGGCCGTTTTAAACATGAGGTTGAATTGTCTGACTTGTGTCCAATCAAAGGCACCCGAATCAGGTGACTTAATTTCGTTTTCTATAATGACATCATAGAGATCTTCGGTCAAACTCTTTCGAGTCCCAGCCGTATCCAATTGCTGTTGGATTTGTTGTGCCTTGTCAGTTTTACCGTCTTTTTCCAGTTTAAAAATATATTGCTCAATGAGCATATCCGCCCTATAACGGCGCTTAGACTGCTTATCATCAATCATGGGGTCGTTGAACCCTGCAACGTGACCACTGGCTTCCCACACTTTAGGGTGCATAAATATTGCGGCATCCACTCCCACAATATTTTCGTGGCGTTGCGTCATTTCCTTCCACCAGGCATTACGGATATTTCGCTTGAGTTCAACACCTAAAGGTCCGTAATCATACACCGCACTTAATCCACCATATATTTCCGAGGATTGAAAAATAAATCCTCGTGCTTTGGCCAAGGACACAATGGTATCTAAACTATCTACATTCGACATTGTACTACATTTATTGTTGATGATTGAGCTTCGAGGAAGATACCAATTCTATTTGGCTATTTTCGAACCCTTTTTTGTTTAAAAATACTATTTTACCAACTCGGTCCATAGCTAGGTAATGACTTGGGTTATTATCTGTTTTTCATACACTCTTATCTTTCACTCACTCTAAGGAACAAATGAACGTAGGAATATTAGGCGCTACAGGCGCGGTTGGTCAAAAATTTATTCGCCTTTTAGTACAGCACCCATGGTTTACTATCACTGCCTTAGGAGCTTCTGAACGTTCTGCAGGTAAACCCTATGCTAACGCTGTGAATTGGATTGAAGATGTTCCCCTACCCGATCAAATAGCTCATTTAACGGTTAAACATTGTACACCTGATGCCCTTGACACTGTTGATTTTGTATTTTCTGGGCTGGACCCAAGTGTAGCAACCAACATTGAAGCTAGCTTTGCTAAAGCAGGTATTCCAGTAATTTCCAACGCCAAAAATTATCGTCAAGACCCCAAAGTACCCTTATTAATTCCAGAGGTAAATCCCGATCACATCTCACTCATTTCACATCAAGACTTTAGCCATGATGGATCCGGGTGGATTGTAACCAATCCGAACTGTGTAGCTGTACCGCTTTCACTCGCACTCAAACCCTTACATGACCAGTTTGGTCTCGAAAATCTTTCCATGACCACTTTACAGGCGCTATCTGGCGCTGGTTACCCTGGAGTGCCTAGTTTAGATATTCTTGCCAATGTCATTCCATTCATATCAGGTGAAGAACCAAAAATTGCTCCTGAAACTCAAAAAATATTGGGAACCTTAAACGCAACGCAAATTGATCAGCCTTCATTTACGGTAGATGCCACTTGTACGCGGGTTCATACACTTAATGGACATATGGCAGCAGTGAGTTGTAGATTTTCTACTAAACCCAATTCAGTAGAACAAGTCATTCAAACCCTAAAGGCATATCCAAACCCAATTGCAGACCTTGACTTACCCACCTCCCCTGCTCAACTATATCATCTGCATGAACAACAGAACTATCCTCAACCCCGACTCCACGCTGATCGCGATAAAGGGATGAGTTTACATATAGGGCGAATACGAGAAGGTGATTTTTTTCACATTAATTTCGTATGTATGGCCCACAATACTATTCGTGGTGCGGCTGGAGGGGCTGTTCTAAATGCAGAATTACTGCATAAAAAAGGCTATCTAAATTAAGTACCTGGCTGAATTACCTTTTCGTCGAGTTTACGATAACCGGTACCTTTCGTCGAGTTCTTTTAGCTTTTGTTCGGAAAGTTCCAAATTGAGCTGAGAAACCATATTAGCTAGAGCAGATCTATGCGCTCGTTTAAAGGAAAAAACACGGTGTGTTAGATCATTACCTGGAATTGCCTCGAGAATTTTACCGCTTTGCGCATAGATCCATAGCCGGGTGCGAAACCATCCCACCTTAGTATCCAAGGCATCGATATCTTTTAAGTACAGCATATGCGTTTTAACAGATGATTTATATGCTTCTATTAACGCGTCTTTTACTTGGAACTCTAGATATATTCCGTCTTTTTCTAGGCGCATTATACCCTCAACTCGCATAAAACCGCCGTGTGTACCATCTATATAGAATGGGATGTTATTCATGGTTCAAATATACTCGGAAAAATTAAATATTCTTGTAAGTAGTTCCTCTTTGACTACTCATGCAGAATAGAATTTTTGAATAAATGCTTTTGCATCTACTAGTACTGGCTCAATTCACAGATTCTACTACACTAAGTCGATAAGTGCCTCCTCTAAATCTTCGTACATATAAGTAAACCCCATGGACTCCAACACTCCTGCCTTCATCCTAATACTGTCCAAAATTGGCTGAGCACCTTCCCCAAAAAGAAATTTTAAGGCAAAATTTGGAACCGTAAATAGATTTGGCCGATGCATCGTTTTTGCCAACACCTGCGTAAACACATCCATGGTTACAGGTTCAGGAGCACACATATTCACTGGCCCTTGAATACCATCCTCTTCTAAGAGATGAATGATAGCACGGGTTAAATCGCGTAGGTGAATCCAACTCATGAATTGAGTTCCAGGTCCAATAGACCCACCTAAACCTAATCGAAAAGGAGTGAGCATATTCTTTAGTGCCCCACCATCGAGACCTAAAACAATTCCAATACGAAGATGAACCACTCGTATTCCTAACTCTTTGGCTTCCTGCGCCTCTTTTTCCCAATCGACACAAAGCCTTGCCAAAAAATTCTCACCACTTGAATCCTCTTCAACGCACCAGTTTATTCCAGAATTCCCATAATAACCAGATGCTGAGGCGGATATGAATACCCCTGGTTTATTTGTTGATGACGCCATGGCTTGTACAAGAGTTTGAGTAGAATAGATGCGAGAATTGTAGATTTTTCTCTTTACCTCTTCATTCCACCAACCACTAATTACAGGCTCACCAGCTAAATTAATGACCGCATCAGCCTCATCCATAATTGCATTTAATGAATCATCCCAGGATACGTAATGTAAGTTCTTAGCCTTATTCGTTCCATACTTGGATAGATTCCTGGTGATTAGTATAAGCTCATAATCCTTTTGTAGAAGTTGCTTGCAAATATCCGAACCAATAAATCCGGTACCACCACTTACTACTATTTTTTTTCCCATATTACCTTATCCTTTTCGAAGGTTACTGCACAAATAAAGAAGCTAATCAGTAATTACTTAAACTTCGTTATTTTATTTTCGTTTATACAATCACTTATTTAAAAAAAATGTCTTGCCTGAGTCTGTTTTAAATATTCTGTTTTAATTCGACTAACTAGATTCAACATAAATCTGTATATGCTTAAATAGGCTAGGTAATACCAAACACATTATCGCAAACATAGTATATTCAGTTTTAGTAACTAAAAATTCTTCAATTCCATTCTGCTGTGAATCTTTCATTTTCATTACATACGGGCGTGCGATTATTTGTGGGTGCCATATTTATACTATCGAGTATCGGCAAATTCATCGACAGCAGTGATGCTCAATATTTAGTTGAGTTACTCAGCATGAATATTTATTGGCTCATTGAGTATAAAGGAATCATTGTTCTTAGCATAACAATCCTTGAGTTAGCCCTTGGTATTCTATTACTATTGAACCGCTACACTTTTTGGTCCTATCTCGCATCTGCACTCTTAATTTTATCGCTATCTTCTGTTCTCTTATTTTTTAAATTCCAAGGAACTCAGGTAGCAGCTTGTGGGTGTTTTGGTGCATTTGATTTACTTTCTGGCCCTGATACTACCCTAGCAAAAAATGGAGTTTTGATGCTTTTAATTATTTATGGTATCTACGCAAATACCAAATATGCAAAAGCCCAATCAGTCGATTAAAATATAAATCGAATGTAAATATACGCAGCTGGAGCAGCTAGTAATAAAGCGTCAAACCGATCAAAAAATCCTCCATGCCCAGGAATTAGAGCCGAGGAATCCTTTGCATTCGCTTTTCTTTTGATTTTACTTTCTAGTAGATCTCCAATGGGACCGAAGGTAGCTGCCAATATTGCCATTGGAAGTAATTCTAAAAGCGTCAAAGGCTTATCAAAAGGCATCACAAAATAAACTAAGAGCATACCTATCACACTTCCTAGATACCCAAATGCTAACCCTTCCCAAGTTTTATTAGGACTGATAGTAGGCGCTAATGGATGTTTGCCAAGGGCTTTGCCTCCAAAATAAGCCAAACTATCTGCTCCCCAAACCATCAATACCAACATAATGGTTAGTATAAATCCGTCTATTTTTGTCCCAAAATTATCAATTAATATAAGACTAAGCATACCAAGTGGTGCATAAAGGCCAGCAAAAAAGGTTGAGCTCAGTTTTGGGATACTAGCGGAAGAGGTACTAAATGTTTGCCTTGAAACAAACAGTAGAAAAAGAAGCAACCCAATCTCAAAGACGTAAGGGAGTTCTGTTGATAATAAAACCCACAACCCAAACGAATAAGGGAAAATTGAGTCGCTGGGAGTCAATGCCCCATCCAATAGTCTAATCAATTCAAATTGGATGAGCAGAGTAATTCCTATGATCATTGTTTTGAAATACCACCCTCCCATCCATGCCATCCATATAAACAAAATGGCAGCAGGTAACGCTACTACAATTCGCTTGAGTGAATTACTCATTTTACTCGTTTTCTAGATCAGTTTGGTTGGAATGATCGACTGCCGTCTTTGTAGAATCACTTTCATCATCGAGCTGCTCGTCCGCAAAGACATCATCCAGATTTGCATCTGGAATACTCTCTAGTAAATCAATAGCCTGTTCAGCGTACTCGTTGGGCACATATAAATACATCAGTGCCATTTCACCAACCACTAAGCTATATGCTGTATCACGTTTTGAAAGAATCTGTGAGGGAACATCTTGATCCTTTAGAAAGTTATGAGCTAGGTTCACCTCAAATTCCTGAGTGCTTTCTAAGATGCACGTCCAATCTTGTATCGCATTCGGTTTGGGGTTAGTAAACATAGAATATTCCGCTAGTTATTCAGGGGTATTGGCTAATTGTGACGGTATATTTGCCAAATATCGTTTATGAAATATACTTATTAGCGAAATCAGGATCACAACCCCAGGTAAAATCAATACCCATGGTAAATCGGTATCGGCATTAAGTTCTTGATCAAGTATTTCAGGGTAGATGGTACTCAAAATAATCTGACCTCCATTGTTCACTAAATGAGCTACCATAGCAGGAATAAGGCTATTTGATACATAGGTTATGTAAGCGAATAACATGCCAAGGGCTGCGAGTGGTAAAATTCGGGTGATTTGCAGATGATAAGCACCAAAGATGAGACCTGATACTATAATAGCGGTCCATATGCCCCACGATTTTTCTAACGAACGCTGAACATATCCACGGTACATTATCTCCTCACAAATAGAGGGGATCAGTCCAATATGAAAAAGGCCCATCCATAAGATATTTTCCGAGCCTAATAATTTAGCGATCATCTCGTCCATGCTTTGTTGCATTTCGGCCATCCAACCTGGTACCGGTAAAAAAGCGTTCAGCCATCCTAGAAAAATAACCATAGGATAGGCTGCTGCTGTTAACACTATAGCCCATAAAATATACTTATGAGTATCAGAATTAATTTGTAACCTCAAAAAGTGCCTTCTAGCACCAGGCTCAGCCGCCAAACGGGTTACCAACAAAGATCCCAGTGCAAATACGGTTATTTGACCAGCGGTATTAATCCAAAAAAAGACCGTTGTTTGCTCACTAAGCACCTGCATGATGGCATCGACATTGGTCGGATCATCCACCAAAAATTGTGCGGCAATGACCCCAACTAGACCAGCCATTACGTTAAAAGCAATAAGGGCAAGAAAGACCCAAATAATCGCCATTACACCAAGATTAAACCCATGGCGCTCATACCAAGATCCGTTAGAGGTATTCGAGATGGTTGTGGGGTATTCTATCATGACAGGGGAAGAAGTTAAAAGTAAAGAGTCGACCCAATGAGCCAGCTCTTTTAGATAAACAAAAGAGACCAGCGCGTTACTCTTCTTCTTTGGCAAATATTTTAGCGCTGATAATACCAGAAATTACGTTGATAATACTTAAACTAACGAATCCAATACCAAATTGAGCGAGTATAGCGTTCATTGAGCCTGGTTCAGGACTAAAAGATAGTGCTTGATCAATTTGGTCTTGGGTTAATCCCTGGGTTTCTAAGTTAGCAATGGTAGATTGCATGAGTGCATCGTTCATCCCTGTATCGATAATTTCTGTCCAAAATAAAGAGATTGCTGTCCCAACGATTAGAGTAACTAATCCAGCTAAAAATCCTAATAATGCACCTTTTCCAATGGGATATGTAAGATTAAATCCTTTTGCATACATGCGATTAGCAATCACCCCAGCAATAGATGAAACTAAACAGGTGCTAATCCCTAGGCCTTGCCCCGCTCCAGTAGACCCTCGAATAGTTAGATAGGCACTCGCCAATCCTATTATGGAGTATACAATGGCGGTAATTAATCCCGCTGTGATAACAGCATTCCAGTAGCTTGGCATGCCATGTTGCGTGGTTTCAGTAGTCATTTAATTGATATTTGTGGTTAGTGTATTTAGTTAATTTACATTCTTTGTTCAGTTTCAATGGACAAGGCGCTCATTCTCCCTGATTAATCATCATCAGATTACATTAGATAAAATACTTATAAGTAATAATATACTCACTATTACGATTTTTTTGAACTACCATCCCTCGAGGTTATGAGCAGAGACGCCATCAACCCAAAACTAGCACCTAGTAATAATCGGGAAAAGTATGTATTTGTCCAAATATCCAATGCGTTAAATAACACATCAATACCAGTTAGCCCAAGAAATAAAAGGAAGAAGCCCAATGCTAGGTCTCTTGATGGCCAAATTTCGAACTTTGCGGTTAAGCCTTTCAACCAAAATCCAAGAGCAAAGGCACCATATATGCCTATACATCGGGAACATACAGCCATTTGGGCGTCCATAAAATCAAATGACCGAGTTGGTTCCTGATGACATACCCAAGAAAAAAATGAATAATGCCAATGAAAAGAGGCTAAAATATCATCGGCATACCATCCAGGTCCCAAGGCAAGTATCGCTAGAAGACTACTACCTATTAACAATACAAGATTAGATCTACTGGAAAGTTCTGACTGTATGAAGATTTGTTTCATTTCACATGGCGTTTAGTAAATATGTAGGTGCCCGGCATGGTTTTCTAGTGCCCGAATTCATGAACACCAAACTCACCTCTCCTAATGCACAAAGCTGATCTCGTTCTTGGGCTATCACTTCATAATAGGTAACCAACTTAACGGAGGGCGCCGCATACACATGTACCTTAATAAGGATTTCTTCATCGTAGTAAATCGGATGTTTATAATCAATTTCGGAATGTATCACCGGCAACATAATTCCATCCTTTTCCATGGTGCTATAACGGACACCCATGCTTCGAATCATTTCGGTCCGTGCTTCCTCAAAATACTCTAAATAACGCCCATAATATACATAGCCCATCTTATCCGTTTCACTGTACCTACTTCGTAATCGATGCTCGAAGCTAAGAATGGGTAAGCTGTCAGGGAATTGGACCATAGTCGTTTATTTATAACGTCCCATCGCCGAATACTTGGCTATCCTTTGTTCGATAAGTTTTTCCGGGTTTTGTTTGGACAGTGATGATAAACTTTTAAGCACCTGCTTTTTAACTGCATTAGCCGCAGCATCATAATCTCGATGCGCACCCGATAAAGGCTCCTTGATAACTCCATCAATAATACCCATTTCCAACAAATCAGGGGCCGTCAACTTTAAAGCAGAAGCGGCCTGTTCTTTATAATCCCATGTCTTCCAGAGAATAGAAGAGCATGACTCTGGAGAAATAACTGAATACCAAGTGTTTTCCATCATAAACACCTCATTTCCCATACCAATTCCAATAGCACCACCGCTTGCTCCTTCCCCAATAATGATTGTTACCAATGGTACTTTTAGCACAGCCATTCGTTTGAGATTTTGGGCAATTGCTTCTGCTTGTCCACGCTCTTCTGCTTCAAGTCCTGGAAAGGCTCCAGGCGTATCGACCAGTGTCAAAACAGGTATACCAAATTTTTCTGCCATCTCCATTAGTCGGTACGCTTTGCGGTACCCTTCAGGATTTGCCATACCAAAATTACGATAGGTCCGGCTAGCGGTATCCCTTCCCTTTTGATGCCCAATTATACATACCGTTTGGCCATCCACCTCGCCAAGTCCACCCACAATCGCCTTATCGTCTGCATGGAAACGATCCCCATGTAATTCAATGAAGCGATCACAAATACGCTCAATGTAATCTAGGGTGTATGGTCGCTCTGGATGTCGTGCCAACTGGACCCGTTGCCAGCGTGTCAAATTTTCAAATATACTCTTTTGAAGTCTTTCCACCTTAGACTTCAAGCTCTCCACTTCCTTACTTAGGACACCTTCGGTACTCGAAGAAAGCTGCTCTAATTCTTGGATTTTTTTTTCCAAATCGGCAATGGGTTGTTCAAATTCTAGATACTGCATGTAAAATCAAATTTAATTTACTCAAATATAGCAAATCCCCACGTCTAAAAGTGGATTTCTCTGGTTGATGTGTTTCGCGCCTTTCCGTTATGAATGCAAACTTTACGAGCGAAAACGCCTTCTTACAAGCGACCAAATAGACTCCGGATTTTAAGGGCCCAGACCCTCCAAATAGCCTCTCGAACAATGCCTTTGGACATTTTAGACACTCCTTCTTCTCGTTCCCTAAATATGATGGACACCTCTTGCAATCTAAATCCAGCTTTCCAAGCTCTAAAATGAAGTTCTATCTGAAATGCATATCCATTGGATTTAATTCGGTCCAAAGAAATAGACTCAATAACCCGACGATGGATGCATTTAAAGCCTGCGGTGGTATCTTTTACAGGCAAGCCTGTTATCCATCGTGCATAAATATTGGCCCCATAAGACAGGATAAGTCGACTCAGAGGCCAATTTACTATGCTTATTCCGTTGGCATAACGTGACCCTATAGCAATATCTGTTTCTCCGCTTTGAACAGCTTCGATGAGTCTAGGAACATCTTCTGGTGGATGTGAAAAATCCGCATCCATTTCACAAACTAGTTCATAGTCATGTTCTAAAGCATACTCAAAACCTCGGACATAGGCCGTCCCTAATCCTAATTTACCCTCTCGCTCAACTAAACTTATACGATCTGGATAGGCTTGCTGCTGCTCTTTAATCCTTTCCGCCGTACCATCTGGAGATCCATCATCCACAAAAAGTATGTCCACCTTTATATCCAAAGCCATAAGAGTATGAATCATACGTACGGCGTTGGTCGCTTCATTGTAGGTCGGGATAATGATTAAAGGGTGTTTCTGCATGGGCTTATTTGAGCTTACTGACCTTTACCTTTAATCATTGTGATTAATGTGTTAATAATAATCTTTATATCCATACGTAACGAAATATTTTCGACATAATACAAATCATACTTGGTTTTTTCTTTAACATCGTCCAGTGAAGCATCATATTTCCATTTAACCTGAGCCCACCCTGTAATCCCTGGGCGAACTCGTAATCGTCGCATATACAATGGGATTTGATTTTTAAACTGCTCTACAAAATGTTCACGTTCAGGTCTAGGTCCTACTAAACTCATTTGCCCTCGAATGACATTGTAGAGTTGAGGTAGTTCATCAATACGTAATTTGCGCAACCAATAACCCATTTTTGTAATCCTTGAGTCGTTTTTTTTTGCCCACATAGGTCCAGTTTTTCGTTCAGCATCTTGTACCATAGTGCGAAATTTATTCATAACAAAGGGTTTACCATTTCGTCCAATTCGTTCTTGACGATAGATAACGGGCCCAGAAGACCCTAATCGAATAAATAGGGCTACCAATAGCAAGAAGGGGGCTAACACTATCAATACTACCACCGAAATAGTCACATCCATCAATCGCTTGACAGCTTTCTCCCAAAGCGGCATAGGCTCTGGAGAAATTTCAATAATAGGCATACCAAAAATCTGATTCGTTTTGGATAGACCACTCACAATTTGATAAAAATCAGGTAACAGCTTTAAGCGAACATCCGGATTATCCAGTTTAGAAATAATCGCAACCAAATCTTCTCGGCCATTTGCTTCTACTGCCACCAAGACATCCTGAACTTTATACTCGGCGATAATTCGATCAATATCAGAAAGTTGCCCAATCACATCCTCAGGATAAATACCTGATTCTGCAACGGGACCCTTCCCATTAACTTGGATGTATCCAATTACTTCCATGCCCAAAATTTTGTTACGCATAAGATCATCAAAGGCTATTTTAGCATTTGACCCTGTCCCAACAATTAATGTTCTATGCAGTCCCCTACCTCGTTGGGCATACAAACGTTGAATAGTTCTAATGACAAAACGATTGGTAATGGTGGCCCCCAAAATAATTGACCAATAAGAAAAAATTAGCCCGTGATGGGTACGACCCTCAATAAACAACCAGTGATCCCAAATAACATACAACACCAGTCCCCCCAATACCACAGCCTTTACCACCCTAGTAAATTCATCGAGCCTTGAGATTAAATATAAACTCTTGTACAATCCTGATAAGACAAAAACTCCAAGCCAATACCCGCTAAATATTACACCTGCACTAATCACAGCTAAGCCATATTCAGCCAATCGAGGATCCAAATAAGCCGAGAAAAAAGAATGAAAGACGAGCCAACTTGCCAATAAAAGCAAGTAATCAAGGGCACTCGTCAATATAACTTCGCGATATCTTTGCACAGAAAGCAAATGGATGGTTAGATTCGTAATTTAAATCTCTAAAAAAGTACGGATTTTTAGTCTGTATATATAACTGAAACCACTTTATGCCTTTATTTTGTTTCAACTACATACAACGTGTTCTACAAGCAAAGCGCGCCTAGGTAGCTTAACTACTGATCATGGGGTCATAGAAACACCCATATTTATGCCAGTAGGGACACTTGGAACAGTAAAAGGGGTGTCACAGGACCGTTTAAAAGACCCTATTCAAGCCCAAATTATTTTAGGCAACACCTACCATCTGTATTTAAGACCTGGCACCGAGGTCATACAGGCTTCAGGAGGATTACATGGTTTTATGAATTGGGACCGACCCATATTAACTGACTCTGGAGGATATCAAATTTTTTCCCTTTCAGATATACGAACCTTAGACGAGGAAGGCGCTCATTTTAAAAGTCATTTAGATGGTTCAAAACACTTATTCACACCCGAGAATGTAGTAGATATACAGCGGGTCTTAGGGTCAGATATCATTATGATACTGGATGAGTGCCCACCTTATCCAAGTGATTATGCATACGCAAAAAATTCTATGGAATTAACCCATCGATGGGCAAAAAGGGGGCAGAAACAATTTCTAGAGACCCAAGCACTTTACGGGCATCGACAATTTCAATTTGGTATTGTACAGGGTGGAACCTACAAAGATCTGAGGATTGCCTCCGCTGAATTTATGGCTGAACAGAATTTTGAAGGTATTGCAATTGGTGGGCTCAGCGTTGGAGAACCTATTCCCTTGTTGTATGAAATGACCGATATTAACACCGATGTCATGCCTAAGGAAAAGGCACGATATCTTATGGGGGTAGGCACACCGGCTAATTTACTAGAATCCATCGCACGTGGGGTAGATATGTTTGATTGTGTTATGCCTACTAGAAATGCCCGAAACGGAACCATATTTACACGAGAAGGGAAAGTGAATCTCAGGAATTCTAAGTGGAAGAACCATCACGCACCCTTAGACCCAGATTTTCCCAGCGATCTATGCCAAAAGTATCATATGTCCTACGTTCATCACTTGCTCAAAAGTAACGAACTCTTTGGAATGACCTTAGCCTCGGAACATAATTTACAGTTTTATTTATGGCTCATAAAGGAAGTAAGAGAACACATCAAAAATGATACTTTTGCCACTTGGTATCCACATAAGGTTACCCAACTTGAGTCAAAAATCTAGAACTTCATTATTTGACCAACCTTATTCCCAGTTATCCAATGGTTGAAATATAGACTTTAATAATATATCCATATCCATACCTAGCGAATAATTTTGCATGTAGTACAGCTGATAATGCTCTTCATCTTCACCTTCTTGAAGCTTGCCTTGATTTAGCTGTATCAAGCCAGTTAAGCCCGGTTTTAACCCCCCTTCTTGTTCCTCACTATGCTTGGATAATTTATTTTGAACCGGAAGAATTGAGCCTACCCATGAGTAATGACCATATAAAATACCAAGCAATAATAAACTACGGTTATGCCATTTATACTTAGCTAATGGTTCTAAAAAACGTTGACCTTTCGGTCGTTTAATCCCTGCAAGTAGAGCTAATGGCCAGAGTAATGCAAAACAGGGAATGGCTAGGGATAAATCAAAACCTCTCTTTATAAACCGATTAACGGGCTTATTCAATGCAAGTTCTACCTCAACCAGAGGCAAACTCTCCAGGTATTCGACTTTTGATTTACCTAAAATAAAATCCATACTATCAGGAATGAGTTTGCACTGTACCGACACACCCCGCAAGGTAGAAATGGCTCGAAGCATCTCTTTATAAGATAGAGTACGCAAAGAAAATAATACTTGATCCGCATGATACGCCTTCACTAAATCCTCTAATTGACTCAATGAACCAAGAGTGCTTGGTGTTACTTTCTGGCGTTCCAATCTCTCTAAGGTATCATCATTTTCTAGTGCATTTTCCCCAAAATTATAATCAGTCTGGACCCATCCTAATACCTCAACATTCCAATCTGGTCTAGCATGTATTTTAGGTATAAGTTCTTTGGCATCTGCTCGAGTACCAACTAGAAGAATCTTGGATTTCTTTATTTGCCCTTTGGCATTTGTTTGATTCCTTCTAGCATTTATCTGAACTAGCTTCAATCCTATCATCAACGTCACTGAAACCCCAAAACCTATCAAAAGAGATAAGCGAGAAAAGGCTAGGTTTCTTGCAAAAAACGTAATAGCGGCTACTCCTAAATACGAAAAAAAGAGGGCTTTTAAAGGGGTAGAAATAGAGTCATTTTTATGTTGATATAAACCTAACAGCGCACCAACTAACAGATATATACCAGACGCTAAAAGATTGACCCAAAGAAACTGAAAAGACTGCAGGTCACTGAAAATTTCAACACTGAATTGAAACCGAATTAAGAAACCCAAAATAATGGAGATATTTAATAATACAAGATCGGCTGCAATCCAAGAAATCGATTTTAAACGACTAATAACAAACGAAAAAATAGTTTTTAACCAAATTGCTGAAAAGATTACTGCTTTAAATAAGGCGCTATATCGCGAGGATTGATGCTTATCAAAAAACAAATACATGGCTTCATTGAAAATCCGAATATAGCGTAGGTCCCCTTTTTTTGTACTCTCCCCTTTATAATGAATGATGGAGGTGGAAGGAACATAGTCAATATTATAGCTAGTATCTTGCACACGGTAGCACAAATCAATGTCCTCTCCATACATAAAAAAACGTTCATCAAAGCCCCCTAGTTGTTGTAACAGGTCCGTTCTCCAAAACATAAATGAGCCCGATAAGACGGGAACCTGCGCCTGTTGATCTTCTGTAAGCCAACTAAGATAATACTGGCCAAATAAACGTGATTTCGGAAATATCGTGTGTAACCCCAATAACTTTGTCAACGCTGCCCAAATAGTGGGGACAGAACGCTTAGATTCAGGTGCAAAGGTACCATCGGGGTTGAGAATTTTACAACCCGCCGCCCCACATTCAGGATTAGATCTCATATGAGAAATGAGGGTAGAAAAGGTGTCCTCACTAACAAGAGTATCTGGATTAATGATCAGAGTAAACTCGCCTTTAGCCTGTTTGATCGCTTGATTATTCGCCTTACCAAATCCTAAATTGTCTTTATTTGCAATATAACTTACGTGGGGATGGCGCTGTTGCAAATAAAAAATCGAATCATCCCCAGAATCGTTATCTACCACAAATACCTGCACCGCATATTCACCTGCAGCTTTTCGAATTGAACTAAGCAAATTCGAGACATATTCCTTCACTTTATAGTTAACAATTACGACGCTAATATCGACCTTTCTAGCCATTAGACCCCAATCTTATTAAGAATGTACTCCAGCTTTGCCCGCCAACCTAAACCATAACCCGTCTTTCTAACGGTTCCTCGCCATAAATGATCAATGTAATGGCTCATCGGGTATTCCACCAACTTAAATCCCTTTACCCAGGCTTCTCTATAATTTTGAAGAGTAGGTTGACCATGATGAATAAAAGGAGGGAATTGAAGATATAAAGCCCGACGTAAGACCATGTATGGCGTTTGCAAAATGAGCTCCCCTGATGAGTTTTTGGTACTAAAGCCCCGTTTATTTACTCGATTAAACATCCCAGCGGCATAATTTTTCTCATCAGACTCCAGATGCTCAACTATCCTCTCTAAAAAACCCCCTTCCTTTGTTTCGGTGTCACTATCTAGAAAAAAGACATACTTCGATTTCACGATTTGTCGCGCTGCAAAGTCCATCGCTGGCCCGTGATACACATTCTTCGGCAAACGTACCCATTGCGTGTTTGATTGCGCCCTAATCCAATCATCTACTCGATCAACAACATCTGAATCCGAGCCATTATCCACTACATAAAGTGGAGTTTGAGGGTAAAACCGTTTAAATGATTCGACCGCCATTTTCAGCAAATCTGGAGTCTGATAATGAATAATCACTGTACTTAAATCCAATTGGCTTAATACATCCTCTCGGGTTGATGCATCCGCGGCTCCCTTTGAACTTGAGGTATATGTCGAGTATTCTTGGATCATATCAACGGATAATAACAACTTTACCAACTCCCCGTTCACCTTCTTTGACATCCCAAGCTACTAAAAAATAGACCCCACTACTGAGTCTACGACCCCTTGAGTCATACCCGTCCCATTGCACACGACCACCGCTTGCTTGTAGTTCATGTACGACATTTCCACCCGTATCAAGTACTCTAATTCGTGTTGCTTGGCTTAAATTTTCTATTATGATTTGCTCATGTTGATCATATAAAAACGGATTTGGATAGATTTTTAATGACCCCATTGTGGTCTTGGGGGATTGTGCTATATCAATAAAACTTACCAATCCTCTATCGGTGGCAACAAACACCTCGCCTGACTCTTCGTTTACTGTAATGGACAAAATATTATTTGAAATTAACGGACTGTTGTCTTCTGTATAACGCTTCAGGATAGCACTCCCTTCTTCATTCAACAGCCATAAACCCTGATTTACACTCCCAATCCATTTCTGATTAGCGCCATTTGCTGCCATGGCACTCACATTACTGTCACGCAATAAATATCGTGAAACAGCAGAAATATCTTCATTCAATAACCATTGAGATTGCCGTTCAGATGACCGTTGACTATCTACGATGAATCTGGGAAATAGAAACCGAGCAATCCCTCGTGCCGTGCCTATCCACACTTCCCCATTTTTGTCTTCCAAAAAAGCAGTGACTTTATTATCCGGTAAATTACCATTAACGGCTGAAGTAGTAAGTTTGACCCCTCGGTTATCTTGAGTATTCATAGGATCGTTGGTATCAAGGACTAACAAACCTGTGCCATCTCCTGTTGAACTTTGAAGGGAAATCCACTTATAATCATTTGAATCGATGAACAAGTCTACATATTCATCAAGTGTACTCACTGCGTTATCTTTAGAATGTGCGAGCCAAGTATCTTGATTTGGTTCATACATATATAGCGGCTCTGATCCATATCGACTGACTAACCAAACCTGGTCTTTACTGTCTGCAGATAAACCAGAAATTACCGTATAATCCGGATTATCAGCTTCCCACCCTCGGATGGTACTGTTATATGCATTATATAATTGTATAGCGTTGGTAGTTTTATTGTGCTTAACTACCCCACTTCCCCAAGAGCCAATAAAATAATGAGTGCTATTTTGAGCTGTCGTAAAGGCTTGTTTAAAATTCTCTTGGTCCAATAATTCAGTATTTTGGGCATTATAACTTACCCAGGAACTATCCTGAAAAAACGAGTATCCCTTAGATCGATCAATGATTCTGTCGCCTGTAACATTTTGGGATGATGCTGAAAATAGGCGCCCATTAGACCAATCCAAACCCGCAAAAAAATTAGTATATGGGCCAATTGGTACAAATTGATCCCAATCCGTGGGACTAGTAAATACTAACAACCCTAAATCCGTCGTACCCATTATCAAGTGATCAGATAACATAGTACCGGTACGAATACCTCGAACATTATCGATCCGGTATATCTTAGTCGACGTATAGGTTGATCGGCGCATGATTCTGTTATTAAATACCAGCAAAAGATCTTGGCCATTAGCTTGGTGAACTATGTCAAGTGATTGAAGATAATTTATACCTTCTTCCTTGATCCAACGCACACCATCGAATGTATACAGGGACTCCTGCACTACGGCATAGGCATCACCATTATAAAATCCAACATCTTGCACAAGATTGCTTGGCAAACCATCCACCGTTGTATATACGGTCCATGAATCACTAACAATTAAGTTATCTGTCAAATTAGCTGTGACAATTCCACCAGATGTGGCTACTATAATGTCATTTCCAAAAATATCTAACGCATATACAGGCGTACCTCGATCGAGATTACCAAGACCTACGTAGCTTTGCTGGACGTATAAGTCATTTACATTAAACTCAATAATTCCAAATTCTGTGGCTACGAACAGAATATCATTATAAATAACAAAATCACGAATCGATTTGGAAGGGTACTGATCAACTCTGAGTAAATCATTAAGAGTTTGTACAGTTGAATATTCTGAGTCATACACATCAATTGCACCATCCGTATAGCCTAAAAATAATTGCTTAGACGCCGGATGATAGGCCAATTTTTGAATATCCAAACGATGTAACCCATCTATGGTAGTTAGTGTGGTATTAACGCCTAAAGGGTCTGTAATAACCAGACCACCCTGAGTTGCAACATATCTATATCCCTGATCGGTTACCACAACATCATTTACAGTGGAAAAGGAAGAATAGACCCTCCACTCATCAATTACCTGGGCGTGCACCTTATCCATATTCAAATTGAGTAGCCAAGTGAGTATGATCAAAAACATGACAAGTACGGACTGAATAGATTTCGTTATGTTCTGAATAGAACATATATCCGATGGTACTTTTTTTATTCTATGTAGCTGGACAATCATAGCTAAATGTACGGATTCAGTTGGGTTTCTACTATACTATTTCCATGAAGTAAGTCATAAAAA
>DCQQ01000028.1:0-3318 GCA_002323515.1 Balneolaceae bacterium UBA1514
GTATTTGGTCGACCGCTATGTCATGTATGCACGCGCTTACTTTGTACATGCCATAGGTGGGGGAAGTGCACAATATCCGGTGTTTAGCAGGTTCACAAAATAGTCTGATGATAAGATCTATGGCTTCATCGCTCCCATTTCCTATGAATACCTGATCTGCATGAACCCCCCGAAGTTTTGCGATAGCTGTGCGCAACTCATGCTGATATGGGTCTGGATATCGATGGAGGGTATTGGTTGCAATAGAGTGACCGGCATCTGTACCGGGAATAGCTGGTCCTGACCCAAGCTCATTGGCATCGAGTAAAATACCTTGGTCATGTCCATACTGATCACGAGCGCTGGTATAGCTGGTGAGTTCTTGAATATTAGGGCGAACCCAGTCGGTGAGTGAAAAAGACTTATTCATGAGCAGAAGATAGATGTTTTAAACGAATACTAACCGCGTTTTTATGGGCTTGTAATCCTTCTCTTTCAGCTAAAATTTCGACGGTCGGCCCTACATTTTGCAGTCCAGTAGCGCTTAATTGTTGCACCGTCATAGATTTCTGAAAGGATGCGAGATGCACTCCAGAATACATGCGCGCGTAGCCATAGGTTGGTAGGGTATGGTTGGTTCCCGAAGCGTAATCTCCAACACTTTCTGGGGTGTAGACTCCTAGGAAAATAGATCCTGCATGCTGAATGGATGGGAGGGTTTTTTCTGGCTCCCGGACATTTATTATAAGGTGCTCTGGGGCATATTGATTCGAAAAGTCTAGTGCCGATGCTATATCCATGCAGCTTAAAGCAAAGGAATTTTGCAGCGCCTTAGCTGCCATCTGCTTTCTTGGGAGAACATTGAGTTGCTCTGCTAATTCACGTTGTAGTTCTTTAATGGCGAAGTCTGGTGTAAAAAGAAGCACCACTTGGGAATCGACTCCATGCTCGGCTTGTGAGAGCAGGTCAGCAGCTACAAAATCGGGACGAGCATGCCCATCAGCGATAATCAGCACTTCCGAGGGGCCGGCTGGCATATCAATACTCACTTGCGCTTCGGATTGTTGTACCATCATTTTTGACGCGGTCACATACTGATTTCCAGGGCCGAAGAGTTTGTCAACTTTTGGAACACTTTGGGTACCGTAAGCCATAGCTGCTATGGCCTGTGCACCGCCCGCCTTAAGCAAATGGGTGATGCCTGCTTTTTGAGCTATGTACACGATTTCGGGAGCCAATATACCATCGGGGCCTGGGGGCGAGGCTAATACTCGCGTGCGGCAGCCAGCAATCATGGCAGGGATAGCCAACATCATAGCCGTAGAAGGTAATATGGCTGTCCCTCCTGGCACATATAGGCCTACTGATTCAATCCCACGAGTATGTTTTTCGCAGAAAACGCCGGCCATAGTTTCTACCTGTAAAGGGGGTTGTACTTGGGCCCGATGGAATCGTTCAATATTCGCAAAAGCTACGTTAATTGCCTGTTTTACCGAAGCACTGAGAGTAGCCTTTTCAGTGGCCGGATTACTCACTAGCGGGTTGGCACTTTGGCCATCGAATTGGGTATTCCAATGCATAACTGCAGGATCGCCTTGTTCTGCTACCCGCTCTAGCACGGGCTTAACAATGTTAAAAATGGCTTCGAAATCCATTTTGGGTCGTTGTAAAAGGGTACTCAACTCCTCGTTAGAGAGTTTGGCAAGGGTAAGTTGTTTGAGCATTTCTGGCATTGAATTAAACGTTGCTTAGGCAATCATACTTTCGATTGGTAACATGACAATATCGGAGGCTCCAGCATCCTGAAGTTGCTCCATAACATCCCAGAATTGATCAAAAGGAATAACGCTGTGGATGGCAACCATCTCTGTTTCGGCTAAGGGCATAATGGTCGGACTCTTCATCGAAGGCAGTAACGCTTTAATGGTTTCTACTGAGACAAGAGGAGCGTTCATAAGTATGTAGCGACTTTTTTTAGCCGTTTGGTACCCATCGATTCGTTGTAAGAACTTTTGAATGAGTTGTTGTTTTCCTTCCGAAAGGGTTTCTTGGGTTTGAATAAGCTTGGTTTCGGATTCTAGTATAGTAAAACGTTCAACCAGTCCATTAGCTTCTAGGGTTCCACCTGTAGAAACCAAATCGGAGATAGCATCGGCTACATGTAACTGCGGGGTTATTTCTACGGCTCCTGAAATTTCTACCATTTCGATAGTAACTCCTAATTTTTCAAAGAAGTGCTTGGTTAAAAAAGGATAGGAGGTGGCTATTTTTTTTCCTTCAAAGTCCGAAGGGTTCACGAGTGCAGAGTTTTTAAGTGAGGCTACTGCGAGTCGACAATTTCCATAGTTCAAGCCGCGTAAGACGGTAACCTGATTTTTTTTTTCAAAGACCTCATTCGCTCCAACAAAGCCCAAATCACAAACCCCATCTTGAACATATTCCGGAATATCATCATCCCTAAGAAGAAGTAATTCAACATCGAAATTTCGAGTTTTAACCATAAGATTTCGCTTATAGTTATCGAATTCAATTCCAATTCCATGCAGTAAGTCGATAGTTTTGTCGGTTAATCGGCCACTTTTTTGGATGGCAATACGTAATGAAGTCGTGTGGTCAAGAGATCGGTTCATGAGAGTAATAAAAAATTGGTTGAAAATGAGCTATCAGGCGCAGCTGAGTGGTAGAAGGGGATTTGCGCGTGTAATCATTCGAAGGGATATCCATCGTGCGATTAGCAGGGATGAAGATGCACAAATCCCCTGGGATGAACATGTACAGAGGTGTGCATAGAAATCGTATGTAGTGGTGATATGTACATAAGTAAAGTATAAATATAGGCATTAAATAACTAAGGAGGAATGGGAATTTTATTCCCATGAAAAGCCGTTAATGCTACAGAATATTTACCGCTATAATGCTATATTACCACAATAAACGTAATTTTATACTATGCACACAATTGCTCAATTAACATACATTCCTTTAGCTACACACAATCCGACTGAATTGGTTCAGGATTTGTTGGAACATCTAGCACAGTACGAGGTAAAAATTGAGGTAGGTTATCTTTCATCAACGGTCATTGGAGAGCCAGAGGAAGTCTTTAAATTGATTAAAGAAACCTACGAAGTGATGTCTGTAGAGCAAGAAAGATTTAGGTTTCATATAGAGTTGCTTAGTCCAGAGAAGTAACGTTTTTTTTCATCAAGTTTGCCTCAAAAGTTGGGGACTTAGGTTAAAGTATACCTTATAATATATGTCAGATATCAGGAATTTTTGCATCATAGCTCATATCGATCACGGTAAGAGCACCCTAGCAGATCGGTTGCTGCAAATAAC
>DCQQ01000028.1:3704-13565 GCA_002323515.1 Balneolaceae bacterium UBA1514
ATTACCATTAAAAGTCATGCTATCAAACTCAATTATGTACGTCCAAATGGAGAAAAGTATTTCTTTAATCTGATTGATACACCCGGTCACGTAGACTTTGCTTACGAGGTGTCGAGAGCGCTTAAAGCTTGCGAAGGAGCAATTTTGGTCGTAGATGCTACCCAGGGCATCGAAGCGCAAACCATATCGAATTTGTACCAAGCCATTGAGCAGGGGCTTGAAATCATACCGGTGCTCAATAAAATAGACTTACCCTCTTCTGATCCCGAGGGAGTGGGTCAGCAAGTGGTGGATTTAATTGGCTGTAAAATGGAGGACATCCTGCATGTTTCTGGGAAGACAGGCGAAGGAGTTCCGGAACTGTTAGAGGCCATTGTAGAACGAGTACCTACGCCCAAAGAAGAGGTTGATAAACCCTTACGTGCCTTAATTTTTGATTCCATTTTTAATACCTACCGGGGATCAGTTGCCTATGTCCGTGTAATCGAAGGCGTGTTGAGAAAAGGTGAACGATTCCGATTTATGGCCAATGACATGGAGTACAATGCCGAAGATGTAGGTTATTTGCGTATGAGTTATGAGCCCACTCAGGAGCTTCGGGCTGGGGATGTAGGCTATGTGATTGGAAGCGTTAAATCACTTCAAGATGTGCGGGTGGGGGATACCATCACCCACGTAAAGAATGGGGCAACGATACCTATTGCTGGTTATCAAGAAGCCAAACCGATGGTATTTAGTGGGATTTTTCCGACTCAATCGGAAGATTTCGAGGATTTACGGTCGGCTTTGGAAAAACTCCAACTTAATGATGCTTCTTTGACCTATGAGCCTGAAACTTCTAAAGCGTTGGGATTTGGTTTTAGGGCTGGTTTCCTTGGTTTGTTGCATATGGAGATTGTTCAAGAGCGTTTAGATCGAGAATTCGACATCGACATTATCACCACAGTGCCTAACGTTCAGTACGAGGTCGAGCTCGAAGATAAATCAAAGATTAGGGTGGATAACCCTAGTCAGATGCCCGAAGTAGGAGAAATCAGTACTATTTATGAGCCTTACATTAAGGCTAATATCATCACTCCAGCAGAATACATTGGTCCTATAATGAAACTTTGTCAGGAAAGACGAGGTATTTATGTGAACCAGATGTTCATGCAAAATAATCGGGTGGAAATCTCCTATGAACTACCAATGGCCGAAGTGGTATTTGATTTTTATGATCGCCTAAAATCTGGTACACGTGGTTACGCTTCGTTGGATTATGAATTCATCGAGTACCGGCCAGGCCAGTTAGTGCGTTTGGACATTTTGTTGAATGGAGATCAGGTAGATGCATTGTCGTCCATTTCGCACAGGGATAAGGCCTACTATCAAGGGCGAAAAGTTTGTGCCAAGTTAAAAGAACTTATTCCCAGACAACAATTCGAAGTGGCGGTACAGGCAGCCATCGGTTCTCGTATTATTGCTCGTGATTCAGTTCGAGCCCTTCGTAAAGATGTTACAGCGAAGTGTTATGGAGGGGATATTTCACGTAAACGAAAGTTACTCGAGAAACAGAAAGAGGGTAAGAAGCGGATGAAGCAGGTGGGTGCAGTGGAAATTCCACAGGAAGCTTTCCTAGCGGTTCTATCCATGGACGATGATGACCGGTAATCACAAATAAGAACTACAGCAATTAAAGCCACTATGCCTACTATTTTGAATACAGAAGAATTATCACACAGCAAAATTTTGCTCTTACACACGTGGAAAACAGCTATAGCGGTTTTTTTCTTCATCATGCTGGTAAGTACCTCCAATATTAATGCCCAATTTGAGGAGCCTGTGATAAAAAAAGTGTCAATAAAAGATGCGGCAGTCTTTGAAGCAGAGTTTAAAGATATTAAATGGACAGGGCAGGGATTCAACTACAATCAGTTAGACCGTGTGCCAGCTATTGAATTACGTGCTCGATTGGAATCCGTATTTGGAGAACCTACAAAAACCATAGAGGATATTGTCGAGAGAGGGAAGCTAAGAGCGGGTAAAGCCATACAATTTGAGTATTGGTTTATTGTAGATGGCGAGATACCCATGATGATTTTAGATTTGGATGGTCCTTTTGCGGATGGGTTGGTATATGTTGGTGCAAGTCGCTACATCGATTTAATGCCAGCAGTTAAACGGAGTTTGACAAGGCAGTTATTGGAAACCGAGCCAAAGGCCTATATAGATTATTTTTATTCTCCAGAACGTGAGCAGTGGTACGAAGTTTGTTATCAGAATGGCATATACACTAAGAAAGAAGTGGATAAACCCTCTTATATACGATTGTATTAAAGCCACGAACCAAGTATAATAACCAAGTATATCGTTTGGCTTGAATGGCCAATTTGCAGTATACATGAAATACCGCAACATCCACTAACAGTTACATAGTATTGGAAACTTCCCATTCTTCTCAAGATCCTGACTCATCATCTGCTAAAAATGCGGGTAAAACCAACCAAGAACTCCCCACAAAATCAGTGCTTCGCGAGTGGCTAGATGCCTTTGTTTTTGCGTTCGTCGTGGCCGCAATTCTTCGGGCTTTTTTGTTTGGCTCGTATAAGATACCTACGGGATCTATGGAGAAAGATCTGTTGATTGGGGATTTTTTGATTGTTTCCAACGCAGCCTATGGTGCGCGTACACCAATGTCTCTTTGTGTGCCATTTACTCAATGGTGTTTACCAGGCGTCACCTTACCATTCACTCGTTTTCCTGGTTACCGTTCGATTGCTCGGAACGACGTATTTGTATTTAATGTGCCTTGGGAAGTAAAGCCTATATCCCAAAAAACAAATTATATTAAACGAGCGGTTGGAATTCCTTGTGATACCCTTGAGTTCAAAGACAAAGTATTGTTTGTTAATGGAGAGGCTGAACCTACTCATAATGGGGTTCAGAAATTCCATACGCTGGTTTTGAAGGAAGGGGTTAGGCTGACCAATGCAAAAATGGAAGAAATTAATGCTGGAACTATAGGCGCTAGTAGTCGCTATTTTCAGCAGGTATCTAATGTTGAGTATCGAGTAAATTTAACCGATGATGCAGCCCAACAAGTTGCTTCTTGGGCTGAAACTGACACACTTTACCCTACCGTTATCCCTGCCAATCAAGTGGTTTCTGCCTATACCCAAAGCGCAGGTTATTTTTCTAGAGCATTCAACAATCCAGATCATTTTGGACCTATTGTAGTTCCTTTTGAAGGTCAAGAAGTCATATTGAATGCATCTAATTGGCCTGTTTATAAAGACCTGATTGAGCGCTATGAGCATAATGAGGTGCAAACTCAGGGCGGGGTTTTCATTATTAACGGGGAGCAAACGAATCGCTATGTTGTTCAACAAGATTATTATTTTGCGATGGGAGATAATCGTGATACTAGTGAAGATTCTAGGTTTTGGGGTTTTGTACCCAAAAATCATGTGATTGGCAGGGCAGGTATTGTCTGGATGTCATTGAACAATGGCCTGCCAAGGATGAACCGGTTTTTTCATATTATCGACTAGTTTCATTCCATCGAGAAGCTCTAGCTTAACCTAAGCAATACTCTTTCCCCGGGGAGTTCCTTCCCGTATGGCTAATTGTCCGCAACCGGCATCAATATCATCACCCCGGGATCGACGCACTGTCGCTTGGATTTTGTGCTTGGACAATCGGTTCATAAAATAATCTAGCCTGTCTTCGCGTGCTCGGTGAAGAGCCACTCCGGCTACATTATTGTACATAATGATGTTCACCTTGCTCGGAGCCCACCCTACAATACAGGCAAGTGCATCGGCGTCTTCTATTGAGTCATTGAATTCGTCGAATAATAGGTATTCGTAAGTGATAGTCCGTTCGGTCGCTTGGTAATAATATTGGACTGCTTGCTTTAGTTGAACTAGGTTCATAGAGCTATTGATGGGCATGATTTTATCGCGCTTATCATCAATGGCGGCATGAAGTGAGATGGCAAGATTGAACGGCTGCTCTTCGTCAGCTAATTTTTTTATTTGTTTGGTGAGTCCTACGGTAGATACAGTGATCCGTTTTGGAGATAACTCAATACTGAGAGGATCGGAAATGATGGAGGCTGACTGGGTGATGGCTGTATAGTTATGAAGAGGCTCACCCATGCCCATATAGACGATGTTGGTAATTTTTTTTCCGTATTTCTCCATGGCAACCTCATTTATATATTGTACTTGGTCGACTATTTCACCGTGACTGAGATTACGGAAAAAGCCCATTTTACCGGTAGCACAAAATCGACAGGCAAATACGCAGCCTACCTGAGAACTTACACAAACGGTTAGCCGGTTGGCAGCTCCATCGGGATAAAAGTCTGGTATGAGTACGGCTTCTATCTTATCGTTTTCTTGTCGGTCGTTTAACTGGAACAAAAACTTAATAGTGCCGTCCTTGGACTGCTGCTCTAGCGAAGGGGTAATGCGATTGATGAAGGCATTCTCTTGCAGATATTCGCGCATTTTTTTAGGGAGATTAGTCATGTCTTCGAACTCATGAACTCCTTTTTGGTATAACCATTGAAAGAGTTGATCGGCCCGGAAACGAGGCCATCCATGTTCGGCGCAATAGGCTAGGAGTTCTCCCTTGGTTAGTGATTTGACATCCAATTTATCGGTTACATCGTTGGATTTAGTAGGTGTGATCGAAGGTGCATCCTCTGATTGTGCAGAGGCTTTGTCACTGGATAATTCGCGCATTCAGATGTGGGTATAAATTGGGCTTTTTAAAAGCGGGTGTTTACCACACTATCATAAATAGATCCAAAGCTAATTTCAAATCCTGCTCTTACGCGATACGAATAAGAAGTTGCCTGCTGACGGGTATTAGCAATAGCTTCTTTATCGGTAACGCCTCCTGCGGAAAGTGATAGTTGATTATTTATAATTGAGTATTCATTATTGACAAATACTGATAAACCTCTAATTATTCTCATACTTAATTCAAGCTCAATATTGAGCCTATTTTTACTTAAATCATGCAGATAAGTAGTCCCTTCCATAGATGTCTGTAAACTACCCCATGGCTTAGTGTAGTCCATATTAAAATTTAACTCCTGCTCAAACAATGTTTCTTCTGTTTTACCAAATAAAGTCTTTTCAGTGTAAAAAACTTTTTGTGGATTAATACCATATCTAAGAGTTACTTCTCTTCGTGCAAATTCTCTGTAAGGATAAAATGAAAATTCAACTGTAGGAGCAATACCATATGCTAGATTAATATTTTCTCTGGTAGATGAACGCCCCCCAAAATAAGTTCCTATTGACCAATGCTCACTCAAAGAGTAAACTAATTGGCCATAAACATATTGTCTCTCTGTTATAAATTCATCATTGATATTGTTATCTAGAGAGTCTTTGGTTGTAAATGTTCTTCGGCTATAGTTGTTGTTAAACCAAAGCCTAAACTTCCATGTTTCAGTTGTATGTCTAATATTTACTCGATTTTCGATAACTAGAGTTTTTTGATTTTCTTCGCCATCTATTGAACCATTACTACCAATTTCAAATATCCAATTATTCCATTTATCCTCATTATTAGAAGATAATTCTCGGAGATCGCCAGTATATTTTAAATCAAAATTATTAAGAGCATCTTTTTTACTTAGATAAGTTACTAGGCCTAATTTGATGTGCTTTACAAGTCCATTACGTTCTTCATCATCTGTATCAGAATCAAATGAGGTGTAAGTTATGTCTTGGTTTATATTTACATAACTTTTATTGCCTAGATAAGAGATTTGATATTGACTACCCCCAGAAGCTGTGCGACGCTGAGTTATTATTAAATGGACCTCGGCATCTGCCATGTCACGAACAAAGTTCACAAAAATAATTTCACTCTTGATAAAGCCCTCTCTACAGCCACGACAGTCTAAGAAAATATTGAGAAGCTCTTCTGGATTGGGTGCTTGTTCAACGGAAGGGGTGGATTTATTTGCTCCTGGACTTAGTACTTGAGCAGATATAATGGGGGATATCGTAAGATTGGTAGCTAATATAACCAACAAAAATACATTGCTTTTTTGACATAAAAGTAACCAAGAAAAGCGGTGTAAAATTCGATTCATTAAGTTTGGGTAATGATAAATAAATAATCCCATATATTGGCTGAGTTTTTAAGCCATACATTGCGACCGTGCTATGAAATTTTATTGACTGATTACAATAACCCTTGAATTGAAAGATTTTTGAATATCATAAATAGTCTAATTTAAAATCAGAATAGTTGTGAGACAGTACATTAAAAATACAGTTAATTCAAATACTCGATTGCAAAAAAATATTAATAACTATCAAATAAATGAATAGAAATGTGGCCACATTTCGTTCCAAATAGAACCCAAAATACTTATTAATAGTGTTAATCAGCTATGAGTATTTGGAACCCAGTCATACCCATAATGGCTAAACTTATCCACCAAGCGACCGTAGCTCCATCGGAGTGTTCTAGTGACTCTGGAATAAGTTCTGAAAAGACCATCCATATCATAGCGCCGGCGGCTAACCCAAGACCAAAGGGTAGATAAGCTTGGAACTGTTCCACAAACAAAAAGGCAGGAAGGGCCATAAGTGGTTGAGGGAGGCTGGAAAAAATACTCCACCAAACGGCTTTAATTTGTGATGTTCCTTTGGGTATCATGACTAAACTAATCGCTAAACCTTCTGGGATGTTGTGTACAGCAATGGCTATAGCAATGAAGATCCCAAATTCAATTGTGTTGGCGAAGGAAACGCCAACACTAATACCCTCGGCAAATGAATGAATAGTCATAATCCCCAAAAAGAGAAGTATTTTCTTGGTGCTAGCCCCGATCAGGTCTCCGATTTCTACATGTGAGCTGTTCTTTATCCATTTATTTGAGAGTACCACAAAGAGTAAACCAGCCCACATGCCAGCGATGGTCATCCATTCAGCGATTTTATATCCTTCAAAAATAAGGTTGAAACTAGCCGAAAGCATAAGTCCACCTGCGAGGGCGTTTGATTTGGCCAAAAAACTGTTGGAGATATTCTTTATGAAAAAAAACGGTAGGGCACCGAGTCCGGTTGCTAAGGCGGTAATCATTGCATAGTTGATGACTTTCACAAGAGGTTCCTGAAAAAAAGAGGTGGCAGTAAATAGTTCCGTATTCTCCACGTAGGCAGATATTAGATTATTTATGAGCCTAAAATGTAGAGCTTCTTTGATTTAGAACGGAATTAAATTGAACCTATACTCATAGATTTATTCGATAATTGCGATAGTTTTTATACCAAATGTGCGCAGTTATAGCTATACTTTCGCCATGTTAGATCGAAGATTTGCCAAAACGCGCCAACGACTGGTAGAACAGCTGGTTGAAAAGGGAATTCAAGATCCTATGGTTCTTAACGCTATAGGATCATTACCCCGTCATATTCTAATCGATACCGCTCTTCATCATCGAGCATATGAGGATTCTCCTTTACCAATTGGTCTCGGTCAAACTATTTCTCAACCCTTCACAGTTGCCAAGCAAACCGAACTCTTAGGCTTAAAACCGGGAGATAAAATTTTAGAAATTGGAACGGGTTCTGGTTATCAGTGTATGGTATTATGCGAGCTTAAAGCACAGGTGTATAGTGTGGAACGACATAATGAATTGTATCATCGTGCTAAAGAGGTCTTACGTGATTTGGGGTACCGGCCCCAACTCAAATGTGGCGATGGGACCCTGGGTTGGTCCACTTATGCACCTTATCATGGTATCGTTGTTACTGCCGGTGCTCCAGTAGTGCCGGATGATCTTATCCGGCAACTACATATCGGAGGCCGATTGATCATTCCCGTAGGAAGTAATACTGAACAAAAAATGTTGCGTATTACTCGATATTCAGAGGAGGAATATGCCCAGGAAGAGTTTGAAGGGTTTAGCTTTGTTCCACTAATTGGTCAAAAAGGTTGGAAAGAATAATCGCTGATAAAACTATGGCCGACAAAGCAAGAAAACACCCATCTCCAGACTCCTCAGAAAAAGACCAAAGTTCATTTAAAGAATTCCCTATGCTCTGGTTAAAGGGATTTTTTATGGGCTCGGCTGATGTGGTTCCGGGTGTGAGTGGGGGAACCATGGCGCTCATTTTAGGAATCTATGAGCGGCTTTTGTCCGCTATAAAAAGTGTAAATGGCGCTGTTTTAAGAGATCTTTTTTCACTACGTTTTGCAAAAGCTGTGGGCCAAATTCATTTGTTATTTTTGGTCATGTTGTTTTCTGGGATTGCCACAGCTCTTGCCTTTTTTACCAAAATTGTACCGCTTCAAGTGTATATTTTTACCCATCCTGAAATCGTGTTTGGGCTCTTTTTTGGTCTTATACTCGGCTCCATTTACATACTATTGAAAGCCATAGAACAGCGTCACCTAAGTATGATGGTATTTATTGTGGTGGGAATAGCTATTGGGCTCTGGGTAGTCCAATTAGTACCAACTCAAACGCCCGAACATCCTCTGTTTGTTTTTTTTTGTGGTGTGGTAGCCATAACGGCGATGATCTTGCCTGGTATATCGGGCTCTTATCTGCTATTGATTATGCGTAAATATGATTTTGTATTGAGTAACATTGGCAAACTAGGTGGGCCAGAGACGATGGAAGGATTTTGGGCTCTCTTACCTTTTATTATTGGGGCGGTAGTTGGTTTAGCCCTTTTTTCTAGGGTGTTATCTTGGCTTTTGGCACGCTTTCATCGGGCTACTTTATCGGTATTGATTGGATTTTTATTAGGTTCGTTACTGGTTATATGGCCATTTCAGGATAGAGAGTATATTGAGCAGGTTCGCGACGTTGAAGTGGTGCTGGCGGATGAGGCGACCGTCCAAGATTTACCAGGTATTGGCGATGATGCCCCTGCTTTACCGGAATATAAGAGGGTGGTACCTGCATCAATAGAATCCTCTCTGGTTGACGGGGTGCAATCTACGCAGGGAACTGTTCTGGTCGAAACGGTGAAACGTAAACTTATTTCGTCTACACCTTATTGGCCTGATGCTACCAATGAACCCAACCGTTGGATAGGCTTTACAAGTATATTGATGGGCTTATTGTTGGTGGCGGGTTTGGAACGGCTTCGATGATGCAGGTTACTTTTAAAATAGGGTATGGTTAAAGGGTCTAGGCCAATGTTGAATAAATTATAAAAGGAATGTCATGAAATTTTTAAGAATATTTATGGCTATTTATTTTTCTGGGCATTCTATGCAGTGCCTATGTTTTAGCTTTGCCAGTCGGGGGGTGGTCTTCAGGCATGAGCTCGTATCCAAGAAAGATTCGGAAATGAAAGTTTATCTTAAAACAGTGGTATTAAAGGGTGTTTCGGTACATGACGAAATCGGGGATTGTGTAGACGAACACGGCGATTTACTGGTCATGAGTACTCATGGGCGCACGGGTTTGGCGCGCATTCTTATTGGCTCAACCACAGAGCAGGTGGCACGACACAGTAAAAAACCTATGCTTACCATCCGGAGCCATAGCTAAGTTCTTAGTTAAGTTATGCGTACCTTAAGGCATGAGTACGGATCGATTTAGAACCAAAAAACGCCTAGGCCAGCACTTTATCACCGATAAGAATGTGCTCAGCAATATAGTTTCCGTTTTTCCAGCTACTTTGAATGATTGGGTGCTTGAAATTGGTCCTGGGACAGGGGCTCTAACTCAGTATCTTTGGCCACGCTACCCGCGGTTGGAGTTGGTTGAGGTGGATGCTGAAGCAGTGGCTGTGCTTAATGAGCGGTTTGAAGGGGTGCTTATTCATCAGCAGGATATACTCAAGGTCAATTTACAGGAGCTCATTCCTCAGCAGCTAGATGCAG
>DCQQ01000028.1:13888-15035 GCA_002323515.1 Balneolaceae bacterium UBA1514
AGGTCAGGAAGCGGCAAAGCCTAAAAATTTTGTCATTGGAAATCTACCATATTATATCACCAGCCCTATTTTATTTGGTCTTTTGGAGCATAGAAGTAGATTAGCTGGCGCTTTATTGATGATGCAAAAGGAAGTCGCTCAGCGCTTGGTGGCATTACCAAGGACCAAGGATTATGGAATTTTAAGTGTGCAAACTCAACTCATGAGTAGTCCGGAATATCTTTTTGACGTGAAGCCAGGATCTTTTAGCCCACCACCAAAAGTAACCAGTGCCATGGTGTACGTACATTTTGACAAGCCTGCATTAGCTTGTTCCGACAAAATGCTCAAAACCGTTGTAAGAAAGGCTTTTAACCAGCGTAGGAAAAAGCTCAGTAATGCTCTAAAATCTATGATTCAAGGGGTTGATTGTTCACATTATGACTTAGATGTTCGAGCGGAGGAATGGACACCTGACATTTATGCAGAGTTTGCGGCCTATTTAGAAGCGCAAGTTTCTGAATAGCGCTTTGGTACGGGTTTTGCATGAAGTAAAAATAAACAAACGCAGGCAAAAGGTTGCTACCAATTTTAGGAAGAACCTATTCAGCTTGCAAAACTAAGTAAAACCAATAATTAAACTAATATCAAGGAGTCATATCTTATGGCTAGCATAAAACCTTTAGGAGATCGTGTACTGATCCAGGCGGATGTAGCTGAAGAAGTAACCAGCTCTGGTCTTTACATTCCAGATACCGCTAAAGAGAAACCTCAACAAGGAACCGTGATAGCTGTCGGTCCAGGTAAAGTAGAAAACGGCACCAAAGTCGAAATGACGGTAAATAAAGGTGATAAAGTACTTTACGGTAAGTATGCCGGTACCGAAGTCACTATTGACGGTGATGAGTACCTCATCATGCGTGAATCGGATATCGTTGGTATCCTCTCGTAATTCCTATATAATAATTTTTAATCATCTAATCTAAAGAAAGAAATGTCAAAGTTAGTTCATTATGATATCGAAGCCCGCGATGCTCTAAAGCGTGGTGTTGACAAACTTGCCGATGCGGTTAAAGTAACCCTTGGCCCTAGAGGACGTAACGTAGTTATCGAAAAATCTTTTGGCGCACCTACTGTGACCAAAGATGGGGTAACGGTTGCAAAAGAA
>DCQQ01000032.1:0-1144 GCA_002323515.1 Balneolaceae bacterium UBA1514
CACCCAGAATGATTTCGCCAACTCTATCCGTATAATCTTCATAGATGTTATCTTTCTCAATTTCTCGGATGCGTTGCGCTAACTGTTGACGAGCCATATTCACCGCTCTACGTCCAAAATCCAAAATGTTAACTTCCTGAGCTAATTCATCGTACAATTCGATATCAGGATCGATTTTTTGAGCATCTTCTAAAGATATTTCACCTATAGGATCCGCTAATTCTTCTGCTGGTACAACTTCCTGTATATGCAAAATTTGAATTTCTCCTCTATCTGCATTCAAAATCACCGAAAACGCATCATCCGTTTCGTATTTCTTTCGAATCATTGTTCTAAATACATCTTCCAATATGGTTAACAGAAGATCTCGATCAATACCTTTTTCTTTTGCTATTTCAGCAAAAGAGGAAATAATTTGTTTAGAAAAATCAGGCTGCATTGAGGTGAAATTTAAAGTTAGATTGTAGGGATAATTTTGGCTTCAATAATGTGAGCAAAGGGTATTACTATGTTTTCATCTTCAACGATTAGTTGAATATTCGTAGAGTCAATATCCTTCAATTGCCCCATGATTTTATCAACTTCTTCATTGTCTTTTCGATATCGCACTCTGCAAGTACGGCCTATGTTCTTGGGATATTGACGAATATCACTCAAAGGTCTACTCAACCCGGGTGAAGAAACATTGAGGCGATAACGACCTAGTTCTACATCAAAAGCCTCAAGTAAAAAGCCCAATTCACGGCTAATTTTTGAACAAACATCAATTGAAAGGTGCTCCTCTTCTTTGTCGAGATAAATCCACAACTCCATGGGTGTAGTGTGTTTGATTTCCACATCTACCACAAACACGCCGTGCGAGGAAGCACATTGCTGTGCTAATTCGAAGATTTTTTCCGTGCTGGTTTCCATACTGTTTGTACTGAGTAAACTTTTACTTTAACTATAGTTATAAAAAATAAAAAAAGCGGGAACCCCTCGGCGCCCACTAAGACTCCTAAGATAGGTTAAAATAGCGTCAATTTCAATTTCAGAAGAATTATAAAGTGTACTCTTTAGATTAATGCGCCTTACTTCCTGAAAATAATGTTGGTCCTTTTTTGTAGTAATGTCTATTACTTTATACTTTATTCAATTAACTATC
>DCQQ01000032.1:1520-9242 GCA_002323515.1 Balneolaceae bacterium UBA1514
TCATAACTAACCCCACATAGTAACTCACGTTTCTTTTCAATCAACCTTACAATAACTATTGATTATTATGAAGAGTATAGGTCTTTATTTATTAGCCGCTAGCTTTTTTACCCTCCCTTTACAAGCTCAACTTACAAAACCGGATGCCACAAGCACCGAACAGATTTTGAACAGTGTGCAAGAGCGCAATAAGCACAGAGCTCAATCAATACTGCACTCCTACCCTATTCGCAATGTCGGTCCAGTTACCATGAGTGGCCGTGTATCTGACATCGCTGTGCATCCGGATACTGCGAGGATTTTTTACGTGGGCTTCGGTTCTGCCGGCATATTTAAGACAACTAATGGCGGAGCTACTATGCAACCTGTATTTGACAACCAAGGTGGTGCAATGGGAATAGGTGATATAGCCATTTCGAATTCTAAGCCAAACATTCTTTGGGCTGGTACTGGAGAAAATAATTCGAGCAGAAGTACCTATGCAGGTACTGGAGTCTATAAAACAACTAATGCGGGAAATACTTGGACGCTTATGGGCTTGGAAGGCACTCAGCATATAGGGAGAATTATTATTCACCCCGATAATCCAGATGTTGTATGGGTAGGTAGTATGGGTGCATTGTACTCAAAAAACGAGGATCGGGGTGTTTATTTGACCACAAATGGTGGACAAACTTGGGAAAAAACTCTTTTCGTAAATGATAATACTGGAGTGATAGACCTAATTATTCACCCCGATAATCCAGATCTATTGTGGGCCGCTACTTGGGAACGCTCTAGAGAAGCTTGGAATTTTGTTGAGGGCGGTGCCGGTTCTGCGGTTTATCATTCAAAAGATGGAGGAAATAACTGGGAATTAGCTTCGGATGGCCTACCTACCGGCACAACTTTAGGGAGAATTGGTCTGAGTATAAGTGCAGATAATTCTGATCATATCTATGCCCTAATCGATAATCAAGATGTTCGTAAAGTCAATTCTAATAATGAAGGAAACAGTGGATTAATGGCTGATGCGTTTCGGGAAATGAATTCAAAGGATATTTTATCACTGAATAATGAAGAACTCAATCAATTTTTACGACGTAATGGTTTTCCAACTAAGTATACCGCTATAAGTGTTAAGGAAGACATAAGAGCTAGTAAATACCCCCCTAGTGCCCTAGCCGACTATTTAGGTGATGCGAATGCAGACCTTTTTGACACAGAAATTATTGGCGCTGAGGTCTATAAAACCAATAATGGTGGGGAATTATGGGAAAAAACACATGACATAGCACTAGACAATGTTTACTTTACATATGGATATTATTTTGGTGAAATTCGAGTAGATCCTAGCGATGCAAATACACTCTACATAATGGGTGTTCCAATGTTAAAGTCAACCGATGCTGGTAAGAACTGGTCGCCAGTTGCCGAAAATCAAAGTATCCATGTAGATCATCAATCTTTATGGATTAACCCCAAAGACGGAGAGCATCTTATGCTAGGTAATGATGGTGGCTTATATGAAAGTAAAGATGGCGGGGAAAACTTCATTCACCATAACGTAGCTCCAGTGGGTCAATTTTATACCGTGAATGTAGATATGGATACACCTTATAATATTTACGGTGGTCTACAGGACAATGGGACATGGAAAGGCTCCTCTAGGTCTACACCAAACAGAGAACAACCTTGGGAGCGTCTTTATGGTGGAGATGGCATGCACGTTAACCCACATCCAGAAAATAGCGACATTGTTTATGTGGGATTTCAATATGGTAACTATTTTCGAAGAGATCTAAGTGATGAAACCTCATATCGAATAACCCCACGGCACGAAGTGGGTGAAGACCGGTACCGCTACAATTGGAACACTCCCGTTGAGCTCAGTCATCATAATCCTGATATAGTATATTTTGGCTCACAACGCTTAAATCGGTCGTTTGATGAAGGAAAAAGCTGGAAGGCTATTAGTCCTGATCTAAGTTATAAACTACCCAATGGAGATGTTCCCTTTTCCACCATTACTACTATTGCTGAGTCCCCCCTCTCTTTTGAAATTATTTGGATTGGAACAGATGACGGAAAAGTTCAGCGTACCACGGATGGGGGTGCTACATGGGTAGATGTGAGCGATGGTCTACCTGCCTATCGTTGGATTTCAGAGATGCATGCCTCGTCTCATGACCCATCAACAGCTTATGTTTCATTGAATGGATATCGGTTTGACGAATTTGTAACCTATATCTATAAAACCACTGATTTTGGTGAAACATGGGTATCAGTTAAAGGTAACTTACCGGATGATGTAGTCAATATTGTGGTACAAGACCCTATTCAACCAGAAATATTATACGCAGGGCTAGATCACGGTAGCTACATAAGTTTAAATGACGGAAAAGAGTGGCATCTGCTAAATAACATACCCAACGTTGCCTCCTATGATATGGTTGTTCATCCCCGTGATTTAGAATTGGTAGTAGCTACACATGGGCGTAGTATTTATGTACTCGATGTGACTCCTTTTCATGAGTTAGTTCCAAGGATAAACGAATCTACAACCTTATTCAGCCTGAGTGATATGCGCTACTCAAGTAGATGGGGGGCACAATCGGTAGACTATCGTGGCCCATTTGAGCCAAATTTTGAGGCATTATTTTTTGTTCAGGAATCCTCATCTAGAAAAAGAAACCAAACAACGGGTTCGTTCGAAGTCGTCATAGATGTTAAACAGGACGAAGCGTCCCTTTACTCGACCACTATGGATGTACAAAAAGGATTTAACACCTTTCACTGGAACCTATGGAACCCAACGACGAACAGTTACCTTGAAAAAGGTACTTATACAGTTCAAATAACCAACGGATCAACAACTCATGAGCAATCTTTTGAAATTAAATAAGGTAGTATTCCCTACAATTCTTTTATTTTTTATTGTTTTAATCAGCTGTGGCGAGAGTAAAACTTCAAAATCCAACTCTTCTACCTACAATGGACGAGTAGTCATTCCTGAACAAACAGTACACTTCCTTGACGCTGACATGGAGCAAATTAGTAGCGTGGAGGTGCAAATATCGGATGATATAATGGAACGGAGTCAGGGATTAATGGATGTAAGAGAACTTCCTGAAAACCATGGAATGCTATTTATATTTGACAAAGAAGAACCCTTAAGTTTTTGGATGGCAAATACACCACTACCCTTGGATATCTTGTATGTTAATGCAGATAGTGTCATTGTTAGCATATACCATTCAACCACCCCCTTTTCTAAAAAAGGCCTTCCTTCTGTGGCCCCAGCAAAATATGTGGTTGAAACAAATGGTGGTTATGCTATCAAATACGGGATTCAAGAAGGGTATCGCATTCGGTTTTAAGCTGTGAAGTTAGCTCTGATACCTGTTTGTGCAGTGCTTGTATAGTCTCGTTATTGTGAAGAACTATATCACGATCCTTATCAAGATGTTGGGAAAGGTGTAATGAGGATTGATGCTTTATTCTAGCGTCTAGGTCCATCCGTGTTATATGTGGTCTCTTTGATAATCTATTTCTGCGAATTTCTCTGCTCGATTGAACCCAAATTATAAAGTCTACGTCTTTAGGGCGCCCGTGTTGGAGTAATAATGCACTCTCTTTAGCAATAATTTTTCGCCCTTGATCGGCAATTTTAGACTCCAGTCTCGCCACTTCTTCATATACTGCAGGATGTATAAGTGCATTTAGTCTATCAACTTGCCCTCCACTAAAGGCTTTTTCGGCTAAGTATCCCCTGTTTAGTTCATCGCCAATGTACGCATCGTCCCCAAACTCCGCTTTTATTTGAGCACGCAGGTATTCATTATTTTGCATTAATTGTTTTGCTATAGAATCAAGGTCCAATACTGGTATACCTAACTGAGTAATAAAGGCAGCGACAGTACTTTTGCCAGCTCCAATCTCCCCGGTTATACCCCAACGGCATATAGGTTTGACTACATTTTCCATGATTATATATCGCTTAAACTGGGCCGCCCATAGGTTTCATAATCAACATTATAATGGAGGCCACAACTCTCCTTTCGAGCCATTGCAGCTTGAATGATTAGGTAGGCAATACTTATTAGATTACGCAATTCAAGTAATTCAGGAGTTAAACTAGTTCTATGATAAAACTCTTCTACTTCATTGTATAAAAGAGTTTGTCGCCTTAGCGCTCTTTCTAATCTCATATCACTGCGTACAATTCCTACATAATCCCACATTACTTGTTGAAGCTCTTCACGGTTGTGCGATACTAAAATCCACTCTTTATTATTGAAGGTACCCTCGACATTCCAATCGGGTATACCAGCTTCAAAATCAATGTTATCATATTGTTTTAATGCATGGCTTACAGCGGTGTCCGCATAATGCAATGCTTCGAGCAAACTGTTTGATGCTAAACGATTCGCCCCGTGAACACCAGTAAATGCAGTCTCACCTATGGCATAAAGGTGTTTTATTGAACTTTGACCAAATTCATCAACCCGTATACCTCCACACAAATAATGGGCAGCAGGAACTACTGGTATATAATCTTTAGTGATATATAAACCGTATTTAGCACATTCCTTGGCAATATTTGGAAAATGTTCCAATAATACAGAAGACTCAAGACAGGATGCATCTAAGAAGACCGCTTTGTCTCCTCGTTTTTTAAGTTGATCGTCTATAGCGCGAGCCACTATATCCCTTGGAGCCAGTTCACCTCTTTTATCATAATCTTTCATAAAGGCATGCCCGGATGAATTCCTTAAAATAGCCCCAAAACCGCGTAATGCTTCGGTAATTAAATAAGAATCAGCTTCTGGAATTTGTAGAGTGGTTGGGTGAAATTGCACGAATTCCATATGCTGTATATGGGCCTTTGCTCTATAGGCCATAGCAATACCATCCCCGGTAGCAATGGTGGGATTTGTGGTATGGGCATAAACCTCACCTATACCTCCAGTTGCAAGCACCGTTTTCTTAGCTAAAAATGTCTCTACAATTCCTTCTTTACAATTCAGAGCATAAACGCCAAAACAGTGGATTTCAGGCAAATATTTCACCTTCTTACCTAGATGATGTTCGGTAAGCAATTCCATAGCAAAGAAATATTCAAAGACGTCAATGTTAGGATGATTTTTCACCCTTTTTGCGAGAATATTTTCTACCTCTCTACCCGTCGCATCCGCTGCATGAACAATCCGATTTTCGGAATGACCCCCTTCTTTTCCTAGGTCTAATTGATCCCCTTTTCTTGTAAAGCCAACCCCATAATCTACCAGCTCTTGAATGAGTTCTGGGGCTTTATGCACCATCTTTGACACTGCATTGGTGTCACACAGTCCTGCGCCTGCTACTAATGTGTCCTGAATATGTTTTTCGAATGAGTCATGATTTAAATCCATTACTCCAGCAATACCGCCTTGGGCATACCAGGTGTTGGTTTCTTTGAGTTCATTTTTTGTAATTACCACCACTCGTGCAGATTCTGCAGCTTTTAAAGCGAAAGAAAGGCCTGCTAGACCACTTCCAATGATAAGCATGTCATATTTATGCATGAGCTTGTAGTAGTAGATATGCTTTTATGAAATCATTCAAATACCCATCCATAACCTCTGAAACATTGGATGTTTCATAACCGGTTCGATGGTCTTTTACTCGTTGATCGTCAAATACATAACTTCTAATCTGAGATCCCCATTCATTTTTCCCTTTTGTTCCTTCTAATCTAGCTTTCTCAACCTCCCTAATTTCTTTCTCTAATTCGTAAATTCTGGATTTCAATAAGACCAAGGCTTTCTCCCGGTTTTGGAGTTGAGATCGCTCCTGTTGACACTCTGCTACAACTTTTCCATCACGGCCATCGGATAGTTTGCCTGCCCAAATAAGTCGAACTCCTGTTTCCACTTTATTTACATTCTGTCCACCCGCACCTGAGGAGTGAAATCGTTGTAGTTCGATATCTTTCTCGTTAATGTCTAGCTCAATGGTATTATCAACCAGAGGAGAAATAAATACGGAACAAAAAGAAGTATGGCGTCGAGCATTACTATCGAAGGGTGATACTCGTACCAGTCGATGAACACCGCTTTCCGCTTTTAAAAATCCATAGGCATTCTCTCCCTGAACCTCTATGGTAGCACTTTTTAATCCAGCTACCTCACCATCTTGATAGTCCATAACTGAAACCATGTACCCATTTTGATCGGCCCATCTCGTGTACATTCGATACAACATTTCAGCCCAATCCTGGCTCTCTGTACCTCCGGCACCGGGACTAAATTGGACCACTGCATCACGATGATCATCTTCTTCCTTGAGCATATTTTTTAGTTCAAGGGCATCTAATTGGGTAAGAAATTTTTTAGTTTCAATTGATAATTCTTGCTCAACGGGCTCACCCATTTCAATAAATTCTAAGTAAACCGTAATACTTTCCTTAAGACTGTTAAGAATATCCCAATCCTGAATCAAGGATTTTTGATATCCCAAATCCTTCATGACTTTTTGGGCTTTTACAGGATCATTCCAAAAGGAAGGATCCTGTGTCTGCTGGGTTAACTCAATGATTCGAACACTTCGTTTATCATAGTCAAAGATACCCCCGCAGCGCATCTAACCGCTGAAAATGTTCCTGTAATTGTTCGTTTATAACCGCCATATCATATATTTATTTTCATTTCCAATTTACCCTATTCAATGTACCCAAGCCCAAGAGATACCCAAACAATAAAGCACCCTCTACAGCTTTTTCAGGATGTATTCTGGCTTTTCTTCTCAATATTCTATTCTCCTTTTGATATTCGTTATTTAGCCAATCCCATTGAGGGTTTACTTCTGAAGACGAAGACTGTGATCTAGAAGACTGCCCATCTGTTTTGGATGAAAAAAGTATCTTACCAATTAACGTAATACAATTCCGTAATCGGCTTGCAGTTGATTTATTATTTCCATTCATTTTGTACAAATCTTATTTTGTTTGTCATAAATAATGTACGAAATTTTCCACTTTGTTAATGGTAGCAATGAAGGTAAAAAAGATGCCATGTGTCAATGAGTTCACCTTTATTCTTTACAAAAAAACTAATCTATACCATAAGCTGGGAAGATGTTACGATTGATCAAAAACTCCTTCAGCTCGATCATAAGTCCTCCATTCTAACCATTGCAAGTGCTGGAGACCATCTTTTTAACTATGCATTAGAAGGAGTCTCTAACATTCATGCGGTAGATATCAATCCTTTTCAACTGCATTTGGTTGCGCTAAAAAAACATATTATATCAGCGTATGATTTTGATGTATTTTGGGCGTTTTTTGGTGTGGGTAAAGTACCGAACTACCATAAATATTTCGATGGTATATTGCCCCATTTAACTCCGCTAGCTCGATCCTTTTGGAGCCGCAAACAACATCTATTCAACCCTCAAGGATTGGGATTTTATCGATACGGTACCACCGGTTGGTTATCACGATTGTTACTGTTTAGTATTCGCCGTATGGGTGTGGAAAAAAGCATTACCGAGTTAATACATACTGAAGATATCGAAATAAGACAGGGACTGTTCGAGCCATTGTGGAATAAAATGACTCAGCATTGGTCATTAGCCTGGTGGGTTCACCCTTGGGTACTATATCTTGGGGGGATCCCAATGAGCCAGCAACAGAGCATAGGCCCTTTGCTTCCATTTTTAAAGGATACTTTATATACACTTCTTGTTGAACAAAAACTATCC
>DCQQ01000011.1:0-6213 GCA_002323515.1 Balneolaceae bacterium UBA1514
TCGAACCCCCGACCCCCTCGGTGTAAACGAGGTGCTCTAAACCAACTGAGCTAATCGCCCGATTTATATCAAGGCACAAAATATAAGACCTTTCACACTACGGACAAAGAATTTTTTTACCAAGAAGAAAATATACCCTGCATTCTCACACTCCTAATTTGTACCACGATTCAGGCTTTCCTATCTTTGTGCAATATTAACAAATAGTATTTTATTTTATGATTAGTTCTTCATTCTTTTTGATGGCCGGAAACCCCCAAGATCCAAACGCTGGTATAATTAATTTGGTCTTTCTTGGCGCCATATTTCTAGTATTCTATTTCTTCATTATTCGCCCACAAAGCAAAGCTCAAAAAGAAATAAAAGAAAAAGTGGAAAACATGAAAAAAGGCGACAAAATTGTCACCTCTTCTGGAATTATTGGAGTGCTACACACCATTGATGAAGATAGTGTACTGGTTGAGGTAGGAAGTAATGTGAAAATACGTTTTCTCAAATCCGCCATTAGCGATGTGAATCCGAATAAATCAGTGTAACCAGACGTTCTTTTCGAACTAATTCTATATGAGGTTAGTTTTATAATAGTATAACCGTCATTCATGAGTAGAGCGCTCATATACCATGCAAGAAATCCAGTTTAACACCATACCCGAAGCTATACGTGATATACGGGAAGGTAAGATGATCATCGTTGTAGATGATGAGGATCGTGAGAATGAGGGAGATTTTTTGATGGCAGGAGAGATGGTCACCACTGAGGCTATTAATTTTATGGTCACCCATGGACGCGGGTTAGTCTGTGCCCCTGTGAATAAAGAAGTAGCAAAACGCTTTAAACTTAACTATATGGTGATTGATGGCGCAGACCCAGATGAAGCTAACTTTACCATATCAATTGATCATAAACGATTAACAACCACCGGTATTTCTGCGGCAGATAGAGCCAATACGATTCGAGAACTTACCAACTCTGACTCTAAACCCACAGACTTTCGTAGACCAGGCCATATTTTTCCTCTTCTTGGGGTTGAAGGCGGGATTCTAAGAAGAGCAGGACATACCGAAGCTGCTCTTGATCTAGCCAAGCTAGCTGGGCTTCAACCCGTTGGGATTATTTGCGAAATTATGCGAGAGGACGGGGAAATGGCACGAGTACCTGAGCTAGCTAAAATGGCAAAAGATTTCGGGATGACCTTCATTACTATAAAGGATTTAATTGCTTACCGCAATGAAACTGAGAGTTTGGTTCGTAGGGTAATGCAAATGGAAATGCCTACTGTATACGGTGATTTCACCCTTCATGCCTTTGAAGAGTCCATGACAGGAGATATTCACTTAGCCCTAACCAAAGGCACATGGAATGTTGAGGAGCCTATTCTAACCCGGGTTCACTCATCAGATCTAATTGGCGACATTTTTGGCAGCCGTAGTAAACAATCCGGCGATGTACTTCATAGTGCTATGGCACAAGTCGAAGAAGAGGGACAGGGGGTTGTGCTCTATATGAACCGAAATCAACGCGGATCCATTTTAATGAGTCAATTACAAACCCTTAAAGCCATGCAAGAGGGACCCCTAAAGGATTCAGAATTAGAGATAGATAATAGTCCAAAAAAGAGCGATGCCCGAGATTATGGAATCGGGGCGCAAATTTTACAAGCCCTAGATGTAACTAAACTCCGTTTGTTAACCAATAATCCAGTTAAGCGCATTGGTATTACAAGTTTTGGACTTGAAATTGTAGAGCAAGTACCCATTCATTCTGAAAAAGCCTTATCTCAGCGCTAAAAGACTTTTCTAGCTCACTTTCCTCTAATAAGCATACCTTCTAAAGAACAGATTATACTTGTTAGACAAGTTTTAGGTTTACTCCTTAACAGTGCCTTCTTTTTCTGTCAGGTCTAGCGGCTCAGCCTTCGGTTCTTCGGGTAATAAATATTTACCAAAAATGAGCAAGGTGATAATAGAAACCGAAATAGCTATATCTGCAACATTAAAAATGTAAGGAAAGACTGTCCAATCATTAATCCGGAGACTAAAATAGATAAAGTCCACTACGTGCCCATCCAATAATCCTCCATAACCTTCAATATAGCCCATTATTAGTCGATCGGTGATGTTTCCTAATGCCCCACCTAAAACTAAGCCCATAAAAAGTAGATATCCTAACCCAGCGTGTTTTAGCGTCCAAATTAGATAAGCAAATATCCCAATAGTGGCCGCAATTGAAATCATGCTAATCACATGAGTTGGTAGGATATCAATACCCATAGCCATACCTGAGTTTTGGGTATAGTAAAACTCTAACCAACCCTCAATAATTTCCCATCGGTGTAATTCTGGTGACGTGCGTACCAGCCATTTTGTATACTGATCCATGGCTATTACTACAACAGCAGGTAATAAAAGCGTAAGTAATTTTATGTTCGTGGATTTTGACAAATGGTATAACTGGCGGTTTTATTGGTAAGCCCAATAGGGCTTAATAAAGTAATTTAGAATTACTTTATTAACGTCGTTTTAACTTTGCATCAATGCTTAACTGCGTGTGAGGTACCGCTTCTAAACGACCTTTAGCTATTTTTTTACCTGTAACTTTACAAACCCCATAGGTTTTGTTATCTATGCGCTTCATGGCATCGTCCAAATATTTAATGAACTTACGAGTGCGATTGAAGAGCATATAGGTTTTCTCTCTTTCCTGGGCATCGGTGCCAGCATCTGCCATATGAAAGGAATACGCAGATTCATCCGAGCTATTCTCCATAGTATCTCTTAGTGTCTTCTGAAGAGCTTCAAATTCTTCTTCTGCTGCATCTCGCTTTTTTAGAATAATTCCTCTAAAGTATTCCAATTCCTCATCCGTATACGGAGAGATACGCGCTTCACTGTTGGTCTCTTTTTTTGCCATGTTATTCGGTTATTTGAGTTCTTCGAATAGAGATGATACACTCCTCATCTCCAATCTTCCATGTTTTTACATAATCTGAAACCTTTAATTCTTCCTGCTCTAGGCTCTCTGATAGGGTTTCTTGTTGAATATATTCCGCCATATAGCTTATAGCAGCAGCTAACTTTTCATTCGCTTGCACTCCGGTTGCTATCCGGTCAGTCACATCAAAGTTAGCTTCTTTTCGCATATTTTGCACTCTATTTACGAATTCTCGTGCTAAGCCTTCTTTTTGAAGTTCTTCACTTAGTTCCGTATCAACTGCAACACTAAGGCCTGCTTCACTTTCCACTTGCCATCCTTCAAGTCCCGTACGAATGATATCGATTTCCTTTTCTACCAGAACGATCTGAGTACCATTATCCAGACGGACAGTTACCTGTCCCAACCGTTCAAAATCAGAGATTTGTTCAGTGCTAAATGATTGTACTTGACCAGCCACTGCCTTCATATTGGGCCCTAATTTTTTACCTAACAATGGGTAATTAGGTTTGGCTGTTTTATGAACAATCCCTGAATCATCATCAACAAATTGGATTTCTTTTACGTTTACTTCTTCTAAAATGATGTGCTGCACAGATAGTATTGAATCTCGTTCTACCTCATCTTTGATAGGTAGGATAATTCTTGCCAATGGTTGACGCACATTTAAATCAATTTGATTTCGAATGCGTAAAACTATAGCCGAGATGAGTCTAGCCCGCTCCATTTTGTGCTCAAGAGCAGGTATTATTGCAGTTTCTTCCACCGTTGGGAAAAAAGATAAGTGAACAGACTCTTCAAAACCTACCAAGTCATTCGTTAATCGTTGGTACATCCATTCACTCAGAAATGGAGCGATAGGACTCATAAGTTGACTCATACTTAGCAAACATTGATGAAGTGTTTGGTAAGCAGCTGTCTTATCTAGTGTAGCCCCTGATTTCCAGAAACGACGTCTATTTCTACGAACATACCAGTTGCTTAACTCTTCTACAAAGGTTTCCATTTCTCGAGCAGACCTACTTGGTTCATACTCGTCAAAGTACTGTTCAACCTGTTTAATCGTAGTGTTAAGTCGTGAAATGATCCAACGATCTATCTCCGGTCGGTCGGGCACAGGAATATGTGCTATATTAGCATTAAACTCATCAATATTTGCATACATGGCAAAAAAGGAATACGTGTTCACTATGGTATTAAAGAACTTTCGTTGGGTTTCCTTAAGTCCATCCTCGCTAAATTTTAAATTGTCCCAAGGGGAAGAATTACTCATCATATACCAACGAGTTGTATCCGCACCATAGGTTTTCAAAATCTCAAAAGGGTCTACCGTATTGCCTTTGGACTTACTCATTTTTTCGCCATTCTTGTCTAGAACAAGCCCATTCGATACCACATTTTTATAAGCGACCTGATCAAAGAGCATGGTTCCCAAGGCATGTAAGGTATAAAACCAACCACGTGTTTGGTCCACACCTTCAGCTATAAAGTCTGCAGGAAATCGATCTTTAAACTCCGCTTGGGTTTCCATAGGGTAATGCCATTGGGCAAAAGGCATAGAACCAGAATCGAACCATACATCTAACAAATCAGGTACGCGTCGCATGGTACCCCCTCCTGGTGCTGGCCAAGTAAGTTCATCAATGTATGGCCGATGTAAATCAAGCTCAGTATCCTCTGGTATCCCTGCCTTCATTTTTAACTCAGAAACACTTCCAATGCATTCAAATACATCTGGATTCTTATCACTCTGCCAAATAGGTAGCGGCGTACCCCAGTATCGTTGTCTAGATATAGCCCAATCCACATTATTTTCCAGCCAAGTACCAAATCTTCCTGTACCCGTGCTACTTGGTTTCCAATTAATTGTTTTGTTAAGCTCCACCATACGATCTTTTACCGCGGTGGTTTTAATGAACCAAGATTCAACTGGGTAACTCATCAACGGGGTGCCCTTACGCCAGTCAAACGGGTAGTTATGTTCGTAGGTCTCATGCCGGAACATAAGCCCCTTCTCTTTTATTTCTTTAGCTATTCCTTTGTCAGCCTCTTTGAACCACTGTCCATTGAATTCCGGCACCTGTTCTGTAAAGCATCCATCTCGATCAATTGGGTTGAACATAGGTATTTGAGCCATTGCGCATGCATCATAATCATCCGCACCATATGCTGGGGCCGTATGTACGATACCCGTTCCATCATCGATAGTAACATAACTTGCAGGAATAATCTTCCAAGCCTGCTCTTTATTGAACTCTTTTCGGGCGTAGTCAAAAATTGGAAAGTACCTGTTACCTAGTAGTTCCGTACCTTTGAACTCATCCAAAATAATAACTTCCTCACCGAATACCCGCTCAACACATCCCTTAGCAACGATATAATTTTTATTATGATGGGCTAATCTAACGTAATCCAATTCAGGATTAATGGTCAAAGCCATATTAGAAATGGTTGTCCAAGGTGTGGTTGTCCATGCCAAATAATACGTTTCCTCCTCATCTGGTTTAGGAAACATGATATAGATACTGGGATCCTGAGTATTTTTGTACCCTAAACTTACTTCGTGAGAAGAAAGTACGGTTCCGTTTCCTGGCGAATACCATTGAATCTTATATCCTTTGTATAAAAGTCCCTTTTTATAGAGCTCACTGAGGGCCCACCAAACCGATTCTATATAGTTGTTTTCAAATGTGATATAGGGTTTATCCTGGTCTACCCAATAGCCCATTCGATCGGTTAATTCATCCCAAAGATCTTTGTATTTTAATACGCTTGACCTACACTCTGCATTATATTTGGCGATACCATATTCTTCTACCTGAGATCTTCCAGCTAGTCCTAAAGCTTTCTCAACTTCTATTTCTACAGGGAGTCCGTGTGTATCCCAGCCCGCTTTTCGTTCAACCTTATACCCTTTCAAAGTCTTATAACGGCAGAATAAATCCTTGACAGTCCGTGCCATCACATGGTGGATACCTGGCTTGCCATTGGCAGTTGGTGGCCCCTCATAAAAATTAAACGGGATACCTTCATTACGGCTGCTTATGCTTTTTTCAAAAACCTGCTTTTTTTTCCATTCTTTTAGAATGTCTATTTCAGTATTCGGGTAGCTTAGGCTTTTTATTTCTTTGAACGATGGTGACATAAAGACTCTTGGGTTTCGTACTCCTAAAGAAACAACAATATAAGCAATCTATGCCAAATGCTGAGATTTTATTGCTCATTTCATTCCTCTTAAATGAGTGCTATCTTATTTTTAAGCTGATGCCACCGCAGTAACT
>DCQQ01000011.1:6525-15209 GCA_002323515.1 Balneolaceae bacterium UBA1514
ACCGCAGTAACTGCCTGAGTTTCTGCATTCATTTTTTGTTCATTAAATCATTTCGCTATATCAACATCAACAAAATTGTTATGGAGTTTCAACCCACTCGAAGTATTACTAAGGAAAATCCCTACCGGATTTGTTTTGTTTGTCTGGGCAATATATGTCGTAGCCCAACGGCTGAGGGTATATTTCAACATAAAGTTAAGGAGCTTGGTTTAGGTTCTTATTTTTATGTTGATTCTGCCGGGACTGGTGCCTATCACGTTGGAGAGAAGGCCAACGCCACCTCACGTAGCGTAGCGGAATCTCACGGAGTATCTCTTCTTTCCCGAGCTCGTCAATTTGACTACGATGATTTCAACGAATTCGACCTTATTTTAGCTATGGATGCAAGTAATTATGCAAATATAATGACACTAAAGTCAGGTACAACGACCACTCAAGTTGATATGATGCGTAGATTCGATACAGAAGGGACTAATGAGGATGTGCCAGATCCGTATTATGGCGGATTAAATGGTTTTGAAGTTGTGTTTTCCATTTTAGAACGATCTAGTAAAGAGCTTATCAATCAGCTTACTCCTCATATTCTCAACGAATAAATATTGCACACTTATTAGTAAATAGGTAATTTAACTCTTACGAATACAGCTTACAGGTTAAAAAAGTAATTTTTCAAAATCAAAACTTACTTACTACTATATATGTCTACATCAACCCGAGAAAAAATAATTCAATTAGGAGATGATCTATTACGGAAGCGAGGCTTCAATGCGTTTAGTTATGCCGATATTTCTAAGCCTTTGCACATAAAAAACGCAGCTGTACATTATCATTTTCCTTCGAAACAGGATCTGGCTGTTGCTATTGCACAGTGGCATAAGGATATCTTTGGCCGATTCAGCCTAAAAATGGCCAATAAAGAACCCAAAGATAGACTGAAAACGTTTTTAAATTTCTATCATTCGATTCATCTTAGTGAAAAAGTTGACATAATAGGCGCTTTTGCAACGGATTGGCACTCATTAGAGCCTAAAGTGCAAACTGAAGTTCAAGAGTTTACTGAACTGGTAATAAACTGGCTAAGTGAATTAATCCAAGAGGGTTTGGATTTAGGTCAGTTCCGAACAACACAAAATGCTCGAACCACTGCCCTTCGGATTTTAAGTTCTATATTTGCCTCAACTCAATTGGTGCGCATCACAAGTGATCATGATTTCACTAGGGTCAAAAATAGTATTTTAGAAGAATTAAATAACTGAGTAAGTATGAGTTTGCACCAAATTCCAGGGTTAATACAAGCAGAGGTCGAATCCGTATTATTTGCTCCAATTACAAGAGCAACATCGGTACAGGGTGGTGATATTTCGAAGGCTTTTAAAATTGAATTAGAGGATGGGCAAGCTTTTTTTCTCAAATTTCATAAAGGGAATCTTAACGCGTCTAAATCGGTATTTACTCAAGAAGCAAAAGGACTGAATACATTACGGTCTGTTAACACTGCTTTAGTAATACCTGAAGTCATCTCACAAAATAATTCCTATTTGTTACTGGAATACCTTGAAGAAGAAAAACAGGGGCATGATTTCCAATTTGGAGTGGATATCGCCAAATTGCATAAAAGTAGTAATGAATTATTCGGCTTTTCAGAAGATAATTACATTGGACCCATCGATCAGTCGAATCGTTATCATGCCGATTGGTTGGAATTCTTTATTAGAGAGCGAATAGAGCCATTGGCCAATAAGGCGATGGAAAATGGTTTACTTAGTAATAAGTATAGTCGTATTTTTGAGCGTGTGTTTAACTACACCTATGTCATTTTTCCTGATGAACCTCCCGCGCTCTTGCATGGAGATCTTTGGTCTGGTAATTATCTGTTTACCAAACAGGGGCAAGCGGCTATTTATGATCCAGCAGTATATTACGGGCATAGAGAAATGGAACTTGCAATGACTACTTTATTTGGAGGCTTTAATCCAGCCTTCTATGATGGGTATCAAACGGAGTATCCTTTGCAAACTGGCTGGGAAGAAAGACAAAAGCTATGTCAACTCTATCCATTGCTTGTTCATGCTCTGTTGTTTGGTGGAAACTATGTACAGCAATCCAAAGCTATTTTGGACCGTTTCTATTAATCGTTACTAGGAACTAATTACTACTTTATTATAATCCACCTAAGCTTGGCATCGTTTAAGTGACATAACGTATGATTTTACAACTTTTTTTGATTGCTACATCGTAATTGTATAAATATCCTCTAATGTTATTGAACGCTATTTGCAGGCCGTAATCAATAATTAGTATTCATTTTGAGAAGTATTAATGAATGAAGCTCGTTGAATCAATAAAGCACACGTAACTATAAAATTACCTAGATCTAGCCTAAAGAACTCAATCAAACAAACAATTGCACCAAATCTTTCATGTTCTTTTCAATACGATTATTCTCCAAATTTCCCAAACTACCCACAAGGCTATGATTTAGATTTTTTGGCGGTATAAAACTTCCATCATCCAGTTCTTTACCCACTTGAACATAGGCATCTCTAAAACTTAAGCCAGACATAACTAAGTCATTCACTCGCTCAACAGAAAACAAAATATCGTACTGTGAATCATCTAATAAATTTTGCACCGGTTTTATTTTGGGAATTGCATAGGTACACATATCCAACATGGCTTTTACATCATCCAATGCAGGGAAAATAAGATCTTTCAATAACTGAAAATCACGGTGGTAGCCTGAAGTTAAATTTCCTGTGAGCTGTGCAATTGATGCTGGAAGTGCCCTTATAACCGAACTTTTAGCCCTCATTAGTTCAAATACATCCGGATTTTTTTTATGCGGCATAATACTACTACCGGTAGTCAACTCATCAGGCAGGGTGATAAAGCCAAAGTTACCACTGTTATACAGGCAGATATCCGAAGATAATTTATTGATGGTTTGGGCCAGCGCAGCCAATGCATAACTAACACTCTGCTCAATTTTGCCTCGCCCCATTTGCGCATACACAACATTCACATTCATTCCCTTAAATTCTAGCAATTCAGTGGTGTAATCTCTATCTAGCGGAAAGGAAGAACCATAACCAGCAGCAGAACCCAATGGATTTTGATTAGCTATGTTATAGCTCGCATAAAGTTGATGTGTGTCATCTAATAAAGCTTCGGCATAAGCCCCAAACCATAATCCAAAGCTGGATGGCATTGCCGCCTGCGTGTGGGTATAGCCCGGCAGTAGCACTGCTTTGTGCTTTTCACTCTGCGCCAAAAGAGCTTCGAACAGAGCCTCTATTTGCGCCGTTAGATTCACTATTTCATCCCGGAAATACAGTTTCAAATCGACCAGTACTTGGTCATTTCTTGACCTACCCGCATGAATCTTCTTTCCTAACGACCCCAATTTCTCCGTTAACATATATTCAATTTGGGAGTGAATATCTTCCACTCCCTCACTGATTTGAAATTGACCGGTTTCGATATCTTCTTTCAATATTCGTTTTAATTCCGCTACCAGAGTATCGCATTCCTGCTGAGATAATAGACCCACTTTTGCTAGCATTTTCACATGTGCGATACTTCCTTGTACATCATAAGGAGCAAGACGTAAGTCCCATTCATTGTCTTTGCCAATGGTAAACGCTTCTATTTTATCATCGATAGGGAGACCTTTGTCCCATAGTTTTTTAGCCATATTCGTATCTAATTATTATCTTTGGGTAATGTAATGGGTTCCATTCTCACTGTATGTTTTTTATCCTGGATTCCAATGTGGAATTTCTAAACCATTTAGTAATTGAGCATAGCCCGTTAGACCGCTTAGAATTTCATGAATATAAATGAATTCATTCGGAGTATGCGAACGATGTGTATTACCTGGTCCTATTTTAATACTGGGAAATGGCATATGGGCTTGATCCGACATTGTTTTTGAGGAAACTCTTGGCACATCAAGCTCTTTTGCTTTCAGCACAATTGGATGATAATCCGCTATTCCAGAAGAATTTAAATGGAGCGATCGGTGCTCCACCAGTCCATCTATATGCTCACGAATAATATCCACTATTTCAACGTTGGTATAACAGTCATTAGGTCGGACATCCACCACAAAATGGCAACGGTCTGGAACTACGTTGTGCTGTGTTCCCGCTTCTATTTGCGTCACATTCATACTGACTTTTCCAAGCTGTTCAGAAATCTGTTCAAATTCATAGCTTCTAAACCATTCTATTGCATCCACCGCCTTATAAAGTGCATTAACTCCTTCCCCTCGGGCTGCATGTCCAGATTCGCCCAATGTAGTCACATCCAATACAATTAATCCTCGTTCGGTAACAGCCATTTCCATGGAAGTAGGTTCGCCAACCACCGCTAAATCCAACGCCCCCATCGCCTCCAAGGTTATTGGAATCCCATTTGTTCCGGAAATTTCCTCTTCAGCAGAAGCTAAAAAAAGTAGATTATACGATTGATTGCGTTCGTTAAGCCAATAAAATATATGCAATAAGCAGACCAGTGAAGCCCCCGCATCATTGCTACCCAATCCAAGTAATTTTCCATCCAATTCAACCGGTTCAAATGGATCCGTATCCCAATTTGATGTTGCTCGTACCGTATCGTGATGTGAATTGAGTAAAAGAACCGGCGCACCATCTACCCAATGTTTACCACGTGCCAATACATTATTCTGAATGCGTTCAACTTCAAATCCGTGGGACTGAATATTTTTTTCTAGTAGTAACGCTGTTTCCTGTTCTTTACCACTGTAGGATTTAGTGGCAATTAACTGTTTCAACAAATCCAAGGCCTGCTTTGCAGGTACCTTCCATTCGTCAATTGAGTAAGTAGATGAGTTCATAAGTATGAGTTTTGGGTACCCAAAAGATTTTTTGACCAGTTTTAAATAATTCCGGCCCTAGTCTAATCGCAAATAAGTCCCCGAGTGTTGAGTGTATAAATCTTTTGGATGAACAATACGAACGGGACTGACTCCTGCCTGAACGGCCTTAAAACCGACATCTAACTTGGGAATCATCCCCCCGCTCACCTGTTTATCTTTTTTGGCCATCATAAAATCTTGTGGGTTAAAGACCTCGCACAACTTCCCATCTACCATGACTCCTTCTAAATCAAAACATAGGTTCAGACTGACCTGAAAAGAGCTATTTTCAGCCAATGCAATAGCAACATGCGCTGCGATACTGTCGGCATTCGTATTTAATAACTGCCCAGATCCGTCCGAACTCAAAGGGGCCAATACCGGTATAATTTCCCTTTCTAGTAAGACTAATAGTTCCTCGGTATTGATCGACTCAATATCCCCTACCCATCCAAAATCTACAGGGTGCGCCGGCCGCTTAACCGAACGAATAATTCCCATATCTGCACCTGTCAACCCCAATGCTTTTCGACCTCGCGACTCTAACTGAGCTACAATTTTTTTATTAATGAGCCCGCCATACACCATAATGGCTATATCCAACATAGCGGTGTCAGTAACTCTTCTCCCATCAATCATCTGGCTCTTAACAGAAAACGCTTCTGCTATGCTGGTCGCTTGCGCACCCCCTCCATGCACCAATATTACGGGTACATTTAGCCTAGTCAAGCCATCTAATACGCTGCCTAGCTGCTGTTCATCTTCTGCTACCTTTCCCCCTATTTTGGTTACAAGAATGGTGTTAGTTAGCTGCTTAGTATGAGAGTCTTTGGTATTCATACGCTTTGTTACTCGCTACTCTTTTGCTCAAGAAGCATAGAAAGCACCGTTTGCATGGAAATTACACGATTCGCGGCCTGCTGAATTACCAAACTATTTGGGCTATCAATAACCTGATCACTCACAATCATATTTCTACGCACAGGCAAGCAATGCATAAAATAGGCTTGATTGGTAAGCTCCATTTTTTCCTGATTTATCATCCAAGATGAGTCCTGATACAGCACCTGACCATAATCCTGATAACTAGACCAATTTTTGGCATAAATAAAATCCGCTCCCTCAAACGCCAATGACTGGTTCGTCTGAACCTGGGCAGATCCAACAAATTTCGGGTCCAATTCATATCCCTCAGGATGGGTAATTATTAGATCTACGGAGGCCCTATTCATCCATTGGGCAAAGGAATTAGCCACAGCATGGGGTAAGGCACGTGGGTGCGGTGCCCAGCTTAGTACCACCTTAGGGCGTTCGGTCTTTTTGAACTCATTAATCGTAATTAGGTCGGCAAAAGCTTGCAAGGGGTGTCCAGTGGAAGATTCCATATTAATAATAGGTACGCCAGCGTATTTCATAAAGGCGGTCAGAACGGGTTCGGCATAATCCAGATCTCGATCTTCAAGCGATGCAAAGGCACGTATAGCTAAAAAGTCAAAATACGCTCCCATCACACCCGCTGCCTCTTTGATATGTTCTGCAGAGGCTCCATTCATTATGGTTCCATCGGAAAATTCCAGTTTCCAACTTTCTGAACCAACATCAATGACAACTACATCCATCCTCAGATTTTGCGCCGCTCTTTGCGAACTTAAACGCGTACGTAAACTGGGATTAAAAAATAATAGTCCTATACTTGTTCGGTCTCCTTCTGTATACCCCTTTCGGGGATGGGCTTTAATAGATCGGGCTCTAGCCAAGGCTAGCTCTACAGACCCAATATCATCTACATCAAAAAAGTGATTCATTCTATTTGTGTTGGATTACCTGTTTTAACCCATCTAGAAAATAATCTATCTGAGCCTGTGTTATGTTTAGGGGTGGAAGTAGTCGAATCGTATTGGGATTCGAAGAACTTCCTGTAAAGATAAATTGCTCATACAACAGCTTTTTGCGCATTTCGGCAACATGCTCTGAAAACTCAAGGCCTATCATTAGACCCTTACCTCGAATTTCTTTAATAGCCATATGGGTAGACAAGCGCTCAATTAGATAGGCTCCCATTTCTTGGGCATGTTGCATTAAATTCTCCGATTCCAATACTTCTAACACAGCAAGGGAGGCCGCACAAGCCAAATGATTGCCTCCATAGGTGGTACCTAGCATACCTGGGAAAGCCTCAATTTCGGGAGCAATCAATATGCCACCCACGGGGAAACCGTTTCCCATACCTTTAGCCATTGTAATAACATCTGGACGAATGCCCGAATATTGATGGGCAAAAAAATACCCAGTGCGCCCAAAACCCGATTGTACCTCATCGAGTATCAAATGAGTTCCTGTGTTGGTACATTCTTTACGTAAAAACCGTAAAAATTCATCCGATGATTCAACAATACCACCCACGCCTTGTATCCCTTCGATGATCACACAACATACTTCCTTTGTAGCTAGGTGTTCAGCCACATCCTCATGGTTTCCTAATTCACAACGAATAATTTCGGCCCCTTCGTTGACAGGGAAAACCAATTTTGGGTTATCCGTTGCCGCTACTGCCAAAGATGTACGCCCGTGAAAAGCCTTATTGAAGGTTAAAATTTTACTACGCCCATTAACAGATGAAGCTACTTTAAACGCATTTTCAATAGCCTCAGCCCCAGAATTACACAAAAACAATTGAAAATCAAGATAGCAGCACATTTGCCCTAGTTTTTTATCCAATTCATGCTGTATCGCTATGGGTACTGAATTGGAATAAAATGAAATCCGATCCATCTGATCTTTCATCCGCATTATATAATGTGGATGTCTGTGACCAATGGAAATGACCGCGTGGCCCCCATAAAAATCGAGGTATTGCTGCCCATTAGTATCCATCACCCAAGCCCCCTCGGCGCTTATTGGTTCAACATCAAATACCGGATAAACTGGAAACATACTCATGAGTCACCTATTGAACTAATTTTATAAAATGATCTTTTCAAGCCTTGAATAACCACCGAACTCAAACCCTGATATTCGATCTCATTCAATCCTACAATGGTACATCCCATGAGCGTAGTCACTTTGTCGATTTCACTTTCTGGGTGGCTACCCTGCACCATCAGCAAAGAAGCCGCACCCCTGGCCATAGCGGTGGCAATGATGGCGATTTTAGGAGGCTTTTGTAGGTTATTTTTTTCGTTGGACATAGAAATTGATGAGTAAAGAGTTAGTGAGTAGTGTATTGGTAAGTAGTGTATAAGTGAGTAAGGAGAAATAAAAAAATACATGTTTTAATTAAACAATATTGTTATGTCATTCTACTGATTGATGCGAACTGAGTTAAAACACGCTGGGTTTAAGCAATAGCCCCATGCTTTCATCCCATCCCATCATAATATTCATGTTTTGAATTGCCTGACCAGAAGCTCCTTTTAAAAGATTATCAATAGCCACCGTAACTAATACCTGATTCTCCACTTTTTCAAGGTAAATAAGAGCTTTATTGGTATTAACAACCTGTTTAACGCTAATAGGCTCTTCCGAGAAGTGCACAAAAGGTGCATCCGAATAATATGCCTTAAACCACTCCTTAATTTCCTGTACCGATACATCTATTTTTTGATAACAAGCAGCAAGTATTCCGCGAGTAAAGGCTCCCCTCATAGGGATAAAATGTATGTTAGGAACCTTTGATTGTAGGCTGGATACACTAGCCCTGATCTCACCCAAATGCTGATGAGTAAATGCTTTGTATACCGATGCATTATTGGAACGCCAAGAGAAATGGGTGGTAGAACTAGGATGAGCACCGGCTCCAGTACTT
>DCQQ01000011.1:15419-37269 GCA_002323515.1 Balneolaceae bacterium UBA1514
AGCCCTGATCTCACCCAAATGCTGATGAGTAAATGCTTTGTATACCGATGCATTATTGGAGCGCCAAGAGAAATGGGTGGTAGAACTAGGATGAGCACCGGCTCCAGTACTTCCAGTTATAGCGCTGACATGGACTTCTTCGTGCAATTTCCCCTGCTTTGCCAAGGGTAATAAAGCCAACTGAATAGCGGTAGCAAAACAACCTGGATTTGCTACAAATTGAGCTTTTCGAATCATATTGGCTTGTAGTTCAGCTAGACCATACACAAATTCCTTACCGCAGCAATGATGTCGTTCACTATGTTTTCCTTGGGTCAATTCCCACCGCGCATCTGCGCTTAAATCAATAACCTTAGCTTGGGTTGGTATCCAGCCCTGGTAGAACACCTCTTTAGTTTTTCCATGACCTGAACACAAAAAAACGATTCTACAGGTGTCTGGTAATTTCTGAACAAAGCTACCGAAAAGCTCGCCAATTAAATCGGGATGAGCCTTAGATAAATGTTGCCCAGCATGACTTTGACTTTGAACAAATAGCGAATCTACTTTGGGGTGAGTAGATAACAATCGGATCAGTTCACCTGCGGTATAGCCCGCACCACCTATGATCCCTATATCAATTTTATTAGAATCAATTTTACTAGTTAGATTTTCAAGCTCAACCGCAACTTCACTTTCCTGAGTAGGTCTATTCATCTGATCACTCACTTGAGTCACTCTTATTTTTATGATGCTGGTTTGAGGAAGCAGGCTCCTTCTCCATACCATTATAAATATGGGTTGAATTAGATAACATTTTAGTAAAGCCTTTTACTTCTTCACCTGTCCATCCCTGATTCATTTCACCATACTGACCAGCATCTGATTGTAACATATCAAAAGGTGATTCTACACCCTGAACCTCAAAATAACCTGGATGTAATCTTACAAATACTTTCCCGCTCACCCTCTTTTGTGTCGACTCTAAAAAGGTTTCAATATCTCGCATGACAGGGTCTAAATACTGGCCTTCATGCATCATCATCCCATACCATTCACCCATCTGGTCTTTCCAATACAGTTGCCATTTAGCTAGACAATGCTTCTCTAAAGTGCGATGAGACTCTATTAACACAATAGGCGCGGCTGCCTCGAAACCTACACGCCCTTTGATACCAATAATCGTATCTCCCACGTGATGATTGCGACCAATCCCATAAGGTGAAGCCAAAGCGTCTAATTTTTTAATCAGCTGAACCGGGTTCATTCGCTCACCGTTAAGCCCCACAGGTTCTCCTTGCTCAAATTCTATTTCAACTTTGTTCGTTTCGGTTTTTGTAATGGGACTTGGCCAAGCATACTCAGGTAATGGAAGATGAGAGGTTAAGGTTTCAGCCCCTCCAACAGATGTTCCCCAAAGTCCTTTATTGATGGAGTACTTAGCACGCTCCCAAGATTTTTTAATCCCATGTTCTTGAAGAAACTCCACCTCCTGTTCACGACTTAATCGCTGATCACGGATAGGAGTGATGATCTCCATCTCAGGAGCCATAATCTGAAAGACCAAGTCGAACCTAACCTGATCATTTCCGGCACCCGTTGAACCGTGAGCGATAGCATCTGCCCCAATTTTTTTCGCATACTCTACAATTGCTACTGCTTGAAACACCCTCTCAGCACTAACACTTAAGGGGTAAGCATGATTTTTTAACACATTCCCAAAGAGTAAATAGCGTATACCATGATCATAAAATTTTTGCTCCACATCCAAACAAAAGTGGTGTTGAATACCTAATTCAACCGCTTTAGAAGCTAAATCTTCTACTTCTTCTGCATCGAAGCCACCGGTATTGACCGCTACAGAATGTACCTCATATCTAAGGTTTTTTGCTAGATAAATAGCACAATAACTGGTGTCTAAACCACCGCTGAAAGCCAATACTACTTTTTTCATGATTCTGTTTGCTTGGAGGGTTTAATAACTTTAAGAAACGACTGTTTTTTTAAGCGCACCCATCGGTAGAATGTTTCTAGGTTCTGCTTTTTTTTCTCTTCCGACTGAGTGTTAGGTTTTTTGGGATCGTACAACATTCCAGTGCATAAGCAGTTGCTGCGATTGTTCCTGCTTAATATATCATAATTTGGGCAGCTATGGCAGCCTTTCCAGAATGTTTCATCCTGTGTTAGCTCCGAAAAAGTCACTGGCTTGTATCCAAGGTCTGAATTTATTTTCATCACGGGAAGTGAGGTGGTGATCCCAAAGAGCTTTGCTTCCGGATACTTTTTCTTCGATAATTCGAAGGCCTTGGCTTTGATCTTTTTTGCCAAACCCTGCCCTCTATAATCCCAATGCACAATCAAGCCTGAGTTAGCGACATATTTTTTGTTCTCCCAAATCTCGATATAACAAAATCCAGCCAGTTGATCCCCATCTAAGGCAATAACCGCGTTCCTATTGGCCATTTTGGTTTTAATGTATTCCGGCTCCCTTTTAGCGATACCAGTGCCACGTTGTTTAGCCGCTGTTTCTATAAGTTCACATATAGCTGTCGCATATGGATGATGCGAAGAAGTACAATAATGTAGAGTAATAGGCATGAGTGAGTTAGTAAGAGTGAAAAAATAATAGTGAAAGTATAGTTGCGGAAGGGTGAGCAATGATTAACACACGCTCGAAATAAAGGCAATTACTGCCGTCGCCGATAGATAGGACTTACCGGATTTACCGGGATTGGAATTGGACGATATACTTTAGAGATTAGCATGTGTAGAAAGTACGCTTTTTGATATTTTAAATACAATTCCAACGTATCTTTTTTTTATACGAACCAACAAAAATCTTAAGCACCTGTTAATATTGGGATTTAAACCTTTTATATCACTGCTAATCATCCTTGTAGCAAGTCTTAGTAGACTAGTTAGCGCACAAACTCCCGTGCAGGGCGGTTCAATGCAAGGTCTATTTTCTCCTAATTCGACCGAACAAATTAGTACACAATCACAAAAACTTTTTTTAAAGGGCTTAATAGCAATCAATAATGTGTCCTTGGAAGAGGCCTTAACCCTATTACTACAGGCCGAAGAACTCGATCCCGAACAGAGTGGCATTACGCATGCCATAGCAGATGCTTATTACAGTCTTAATGACTATGATAACGCTCTTTTTTACGCAGAATATAGCCTTACAAAAGAGCCCATGAATCCATGGTATCGTATTAAGTTATCTCAAATATTATATGCCCAGGGGTACTACCAATCGGCAGTTAAAGAAATCGAATTGGTCCTAAGCCAACATACTTATCAATGGATTGCTCTGACTTTTCTAGTGCGTATGCACCGAGAAATGGGTTTTTTAGCAGATGCCAACGCTATAATACGTGAACATATTTTGCACCCTATTCAAAGGGCGGCTACCCAGTATTCCCCTAGTAGGTCTCAACCAAATGGACTTGTCATCCAACCCTTCAGTGAAGCACATAAAGATTGGTACAAACTACTCTATAGAAACTTTGAAGTACTTGAAATGCGCGATTCAATAGCAGCTGTTGCAGGCGAGATACATTATTTATTCCCTTATGATCAAGAAATCATTGCCCTTTCTTCCGAGAATAATAATGAACCTGTTTTCTCTGATAACACTGGCATTACTCAAGCTAACTCAAGTGAATCTACATCAACTGAATCTGAACAGTCACTACTATTACAAAAACTCCAACAGGGTAGCACCCCAGAGAGTCCTGAGGAAGCCATAGAGTGGTTAGCGTTATTGTATCAGCAGAATGCAAGCCTGACTGATCGACAAAAGACAGCTCTGGAATGGAATCAACTTTTTCCTGAACAGGGAGAAATTTTAAATGAATTAGGCCGAATAGCATTAGAATTAGACCGTTCAAGCGCTGCAAAAAGTTGGCTTGAGCAAGCCGTTCGTAGTCCAGGTCAGCGTTCTCAAAAATCAGAATGGTACCGCCAACTAGGCGAACTACAAGCGCAAGCCGGAGACCTTGACCCCGCTGCGCAAAGCTTTAGCTATGCGCTTCGTTATGACCCTGAAAATGCACATGGATGGGCCAGTTTTGCCTATTTTAACGCTCGATATGGAAATAACAGAGCTGAGGCTGAGTCGAACATTGAACAAGCCCTTTCAATTAACTCAAAGAATGCCGCTGTGGTAGAAATACAAGGAGACATGTACCACATATTTGGTGAATCAGAACAAGCGATTATCTGGTGGGAAAAAGCCATAAAATTAGGTGGACCAACCCAGCGATTACAACAAAAGTTATCAGGAAAGCATGAATAAGTGGTATAACCCTCTCTTTACTTTCGCAGTTTACTTGTTCGTAAGCTTATTATTTCTACAAGGCTGTGGAAGCAGTGGTTTCATGTTACGTTCATCCACAGACCAACTATTTACCCCTTCAAACATCACTGTTTCCGAGGTATACGACCTCCTTCAAACACAAATACTTCCAAGCTCGTTTTCAGGCAAGGGTAAATTATTTTTCAGCGCTCCTGGGCAGAGTGAAAGGCTTAGTTTTGAATACCTTGTAGGTCAAGACCGAGAAGTATACGAGCTGAAAAACCGTATTGGTATTCTTGTGGCTACGATACAAATTGAAGGAGACTCTGTATTATTTTTAGACAGAATTGAGTCAAGAGCAATTAGATGGCATAAAAACACACCTCCTTTAAGTGTGCCCGGGCTTATCCCCCCCATTCGATTGTATGAACTTGTACACTATGAGTACTGGATATCACAAGCGCAACAAGTGGATCAATCAACCCAAGATATACGTTTCACCATACCTGGCTTTGGTTACATTTATCTAGAATTAGAAACCTACGCACTTTCAGGACTTTCTTATGATTTATCATCTCAAAGCAGCATAGGCGAAGTCTGGAAACTTCAAGTTAATGACAGAAAGAACTACAAAAATTCTCCAATTGCCCGTACCTTTAGCATCGAGAATGAAACACGTAAATCACAATTATTTGTTCAATTGGTTGAACTACAAGTCTACAAGTCTGTCATCCCGCCGCCGGTATCCATTCCCAATAATTATACTCAAAACCAATAAGTTGATTAGTTCCCCTACATCATATTACTTAAAGGAATCCCGACTAGGATTCATCACCCTAGCGTTCATAGTATTCTTTTTTGGCTTAGTGGTATTGAACGTGCTAAGCCCTATTGAGCTCTCGGCTCAAACCTATCAAGAGCGAAGAGACGCCATACTAGACAAGCAGAACCAAACGCGATCCGAGATTGAGGAATTGTCAAGCCGAATTAGAGAATTTGAGCAGCAAATAAACGCTACTGAGAACGAGTATAGCAAGGTTTTTCAGCAATACGAACAGCTCAATAAGATAATTGCTCTTCAAGACAACAAAATTAAAAGTCTTGAAGGGGAGCAAGACCAGATCGAAGAAGAAATAAATCTAATACAAGATCAAATACAATTACGGGAGAAGGAATTACAACAATCCTTAGACAACTATCGGGAAATTATGCGCTATACCTACATGAACAGTCGGCTTAATTCCATTGAGTTGCTAGCTACATCAGAGTCTATGAATCAGATGATAAGGCGCGCTTATTACCTGAACAAACTAGAAGATTTTAAACGAACTAAACGAGATGAAATCGTAGCTAAACAACAAGAACTTACTGGTATGCAGGTTGATTTAGAAAGCAGCTTAGAAAAAAATAGCCAAGTCATTGACGAAATTGAGCAAGAAAAAACAAAACTTGATGGCCAACGAAATCTCCAACTTAGGAGCGCAGAGAGATTAAAAGCGGAGAGTACTACTTTACTGGATGAGCTCAGGCAGGTTCAGGCTCAAAAAGAAAATCTTGAAACCGAATTCTCAAGTCTCATAGCAGAAGAGGATCGAATACGTGAACTTGAAAATGAACGACTCAGACGCCTAGAAGAAGCACGTACTATTGCAGATGCTGCAAGACGGGCAGAAGAGGTGGCAAAATACTCTACCCCTACCCGAGCCTCCTATGTTTCAGATGAAACTTTAAAAGCGTATGAGCAGAATTTTTCTGTATCTAAAGGGCAATTACCTTGGCCTGTGAGCTCTAATACCGTGTCAAAGAAATTTGGCATCACTCGGAATCCTTTATACGGTACTAGAACGGAACACCCAGGAATTAATATTGTTACCCGTGCAGGGGAAGAAGTTCGAGTTGTTTCAGATGGGTACGTATTTGCGATTCAGCCTTTACCAGGATATGGGAATGTGGTATTTGTTAAGCACGGCTCCTACTATACCGTCTATGGAAATTTGAGTGAGATTTACGTCAATAGTTCAACTATCCTACGAGCAGGAAGCCCCGTTGGACGTGCGGGCACAGTAGAATCGGAAATGGGGGAAAGTATCTTTTTCGCCGTTCGAAAAAACAATAGTAATTTGAATCCTGAAGAATGGCTAACCAAATGATTGATACCGAGCAACTACCTCGAATGGCCTTTTATACTTCTGGTTTAATAGTAGTTTCTGGAGCTTTTACCATTTTTTCATCTGAGTTATTTCCATATGTGCTAACATCTATATTTCATAACATTGGTATATTTCTTGGGCTCGGCCTGGTTTATTTTAACATGATTCGTTTAAGTTCTTGTAGGTACATGCGACGACTAGATGGCCCTTCAAGAATGCCATGGTTTTTTGCAGTTTTAATTGGGGGGCTTCCTTTGTTTTGGATTACTATCTATGATACGGGTTGGCCTTTAGCCACACTTTTGATATATGCCGGATTAATACTATTCTTTAGTGCTTTAGGTGCTTATTTAGGTCAAAAAGCGGGCCATAAAGCCCAACAACAATTTCGAGAGCAGCTACAGGTCTATTTAGAAAAAATTCACGCACAACAAACTGAAAACTCTCCAGTACCTCCCGATTATGAATAAACTAATCGCTTTCCTTCGTCCTAGCTCATTATCTAATATGCTCTATTGTTTTATACTCATAATTCTGGTCAGTTCAAGCTTTAGTTGGGCTCAAGACTCCTCTGATTATACCAATGTTTCAACATCTTGGACTTCAGAAGAGTTACATACCATAGGCACTGCGGCCTCTGCTGAACAACTAGAATATTACATCCGCCAATTGGCTGATTTCGGCACACGTCACACCTTATCCGATACCGTTTCGAATACCCGAGGCATCGGTGCAGCTCGACGTTGGATCAAAGCAGAGTTTAAAAAAATATCAGAGGAATGTGGAGGATGTTTAGAGGTTTTTTATGTTTCAGGAATCGTTGAACCACAAAGTCGAGTACCAGAAGCTACTAATATTGTGAATGTAGTAGCTATACAACGTGGCTATGCAGATCCCAACCGATTTGTGGTAATGAGTGGTGATATTGATTCTCGTGTTTCTGATCCAAACAATGGGATTTCAGATTCTCCCGGTGCCAATGATAATGCCTCAGGTATGGCAGGAGCTATTGAAACAGCTCGTATTCTTTCTAAATACCAATTCCCATCATCTATCATTTATACCGGACTATCTGGAGAAGAGCAAGGATTACTAGGCGGCAAGATATTAGCCGATTATGCCATCGCAAATGAGTGGGATATCAAAGGTGTATTAAATAATGATATGATTGGAAATATCAAGGGCATTAACGGAGTCATTGATAATACAACTGCCCGGGTATTTTCAGAGGGTACTCGTTACGTGGAAACCGAACGAGAGGCTCGTATGCGAAGATTTACAGGCGGTGAGGTTGACTCCCCATCTCGAAATTTAGCCCGTTATATAGATCTTATGGCGGACCGGTACATACCTAACTTGGATATAATGATGATTTATCGTTTAGATCGTTTCGGTCGCGGCGGGCATCATAGACCTTTTAATGAAGTCGGTTTTCCTGCCGTTCGCATCATGGAAACCTATGAAAATTATGTAATGCAACATCAAGATATCCGAGTGGAAGATGGTATCAAGTATGGTGATACGATAGAAGGAGTAGATTTTGATTACGCAGCTAAACTTACCAATCTGAATGCGGTTATTATGGCCAGTATGGCTTGGGCTCCTGCACCCCCAGCAAATGTTCAAATTCAAGGGGCTGTTCAACCCAGTGCTACCCTATCTTGGAAAGCCTTGAACCTAACAGAAAACCCTCAGCTAGCTGGGTATAAAATTTATTGGAGACTCACCGACTCAAATCAGTGGCAGTGGAGTAGGTTTATGCCTTCTGAGGTGGTAGAGTACACCCTAGAGAATGTGGTAATTGATAATTACTACTTTGGTGTCGCCGCTGTTTCTAAAGATGGCTTTGAAAGTCCTGTGGTTTTCCCAGGGCCTGCGGGTTCATTTGGTGACTAGGCTGGTAGCTAAGCTAGGTTACGATCGGGTGAGGATGGTCTAAAGACTTGCCTCTCTCCATTGCCACTACTTCAACCTTCCTTTTAAGTACTTGGGAAAGTAGATGGGATTTTCTCATAGACCCCCAAATCTCAAGACTAGGCTCGTCAATAGTTTGAATGATAATAGTACAAGTTTTACTATTTAGCTCAACACTCAAGTCTTTTACGTTTTGATAATGACTACGATCCAAGCCGTCCGCTACGCGTAATAAACCCGATAACCGCATGATTCTTTTTCGAATCTCCTTAGGTAGTGCGGCGAATTCCTCATGCCTTTTTTTAGGAGTAGACCGGCGATGATAGCGGGCTAAATGCCCCATAATAGCAATTTCTTGTTCTCTGAATCCTTTTAAATCAGCATTCAATATAAGATAAAGGGCATGCTTGTGATGCTTAGAATGAGAAATATGATATCCAATATCATGCATAAGTGATGCATACTCTAATAACTCTCGATCCTCAGCACTCAATTTTAACGAATCCTGCAGGGCATCAAATAATTTGAGTGCTAAGGTAGTAACTTGGGTAGAGTGTTGTTCATGCCAGTTACACTTTCTAAGTAATTCAAAAACACTCCTACGCCGTGGGTCAGGAGTAGCGCCGCCAGGCAATCCAATAAATTCTTTCTTTAAGTATCTAATAATCATTCCCTCCCTAAGGGCTTGGGTAGAAATACGAACAGACTTCAACTCATATTCATCCATCAGGTATCGAACCAATATCATGCCTGTATTAATAAAATCGACCCGTTTTTCATCTAAACCAGGTATTCCTTGGCGTTCGATTCTATTTAACTTTATAAATGAGTCATAAAATCGAATAAAGTCTTTACGACTAAAACTCCATTCATTTAGAATAAACGATTCAATATCCAGCCCCTGGTCTGCGGCCATCATTAACGCGATATTTTGCATAGTCCCGGACGAACCTACGATGTACTCCGTTGGGCATTGATTCAAGGCTTCTTGAACTGAAAGTAAACTTTGTTTGTAAAACGCTTTAATTTGGTTAATCTGTTCTTCTGATATGGGATCTTTAGGATTAAAATGATCTGTCATTCTAGAAACGCCAATTTTTAGCGATTTTAAAAAGTGAAATTCATGTTTATTACCTAGGATAAATTCCACACTACCCCCACCAATATCGACCATCAAAACAGGTTTGTCATCTAAACTAAGTCCATGCTGTACCGCATACCCAATCAGCTCAGCTTCCATACTTCCAGGTATTGCTCGAATTTTTATCCCCACTTGATCAATGCTGCATTGAATAAACTCCCCCCCATTTTCAGCCTCACGAATGGCACTAGTCGCATAGGCCAAAATCTCATCAACCTGATAGCTGTCGCAGAGAATCTTAATTTTCTGCAAGGCAGAAAGCCCTCTATCTATGGCTTCAGGTGACAATCTACGACCGATACCTTCCTTGGCTAAGACCACCATTTTTTTAAGATCATCGATGCGCCGGAAACTCCCATCGGACATTATTTCGACCACCACCACATGAAATGAATTGGTACCTAGGTCAATGGCTGCAATTTTTTTTATAGGGCTTGGGTTGTTTGTACTGAGTCCAATCATAGTCGCCTAAGCTACAAAAGTGTACGCAATTGTACACCTTAGAATTTTTTATCTTTAAATTTCTCATTAAGTACAAGATCATTATGGTTATAATCATTGGTGCAGGCCCTATTGGACTGGCAACCGGAATTGAATTAAAAAAGCGAAATATACCTTTCATGATTATTGAAAGGGGATGCTTAGTGCAATCGCTGTATAATTATCCGATCAATATGACTTTCTTTTCCACTTCAGATAAGCTTGAAATAGGTGGAATTCCCTTCATTTCACACGGTTTCAAGCCTACTCGAAGCGAAGCCTTGGAATATTATCGGCGCGCCGCTCAACATTACGATTTACCTATTCAACTCTACGAAACCGTAAAGGGAGTGAGTGGGGAGAACGGAAGATATAGCGTTCATACTACGAAAGGTGATTACGAAGCTTCAAAAATTGTCATTGCAACTGGTTTCTATGGAACTCCGAATAAAATGGGGATACCAGGTGAAGACTTACCTAAGGTTCAACACTATTACAAAGAAGCCCATCCTTATGCTTGGCAAAAAGTATTGGTGGTCGGCGCTGGCAATTCCGGGGTAGATGTGGCGCTAGAATGTTACCGATCAGGCGCAGAAGTATCTATGACCATTCGTTATCCTGAAGTTAAACCCACGGTTAAATATTGGGTTAAACCTAACATTGAAAATCGGATTAAGAAAGGGGAAATTAAAGCCTATTTGAATACTGAGGTCGTAGAAATAAGAGAAGGTGAAGTAGATCTTAGTACACCGGAAGGCTTAATAACTATAGAGAATGATTTTGTGCTAGCTATGACTGGTTATCGTCCTAATTACACCCTATTGGATCTCCTGGGAATTGACTATTCCACCGATGAATTGTGTATCCCCGTGCATGACAAGCAATATCTAGAAACCAACAGGAAAGGCATCTATGTGGCTGGAGTAGTATGCGCAGGTCTTCAGACCAGTAAACTTTTTATTGAAAATTCAAGAATACATGCAGAGCAGATTGCCTCGCATATAGAGCAGTCGATGGATTAGTGGGGGTAGTCTAGAAAGTCCAATTCATGGACATAAAAAAGGGCAAGCGACCCATATCACGTCGCTACGACCAGATTACCGCTGCTGCATTCCTGCCCTGACGGAGTTCAAAGGGAGCTGACTGTATGGGACTTGCCCGAACTATTAAGATACGACCTTTTTAGGCGAAGTCTCAAGGAAAATTCCGCCTATTTTATTTGCTCGTCATTACAAATACTCCATCCCAATCTGAAGGTGTTGGGTTTTGCATCATTGCTTGGCATCGTTCTACAAACAACTGGGATGGATTTTGAGCATTCCATTCTAATTGTTCGGATTTTTTAAAAAAGTCTAGTGCACGGTTGAAATCGCCTCTGAAATACATATCCATTCCCTGATGATAGGTACCAATTGCGTCAATTTTGCGCTGGTTTGCATCGTCACGAAGACCTGCAATTTCATACACTTTAACTGGCTTGGTTCTACCTTTAACTACAATATTATCCAATAATCTAAAGAGGCATTCGTCCCCATATTGTTCTGCTTCCTGCTTTGTAGCCTCCGTTACCATGGTAAATACGTGATATGCTTTGGCTCCACTTTCACATCTAGCAGCCAAATTTACGTTATCGCCCATCATGGTATAGTTAAATCTTCGTAGAGAACCCATATTCCCCGTAACCATATCACCGGTGTTAATACCCATCCGATGTTGCATCGTATGCACGATATCTGGCCAGTCTTCTGTTGCCCATTTTGCTCGTAATTCAACTAATTTCTTGTCCATTAATTGAGAGGTTAGACAGGCTCTATAAGCATGATCTTTCATAAATACTGGTGCACCATAAAATGCGACTATTGCATCTCCAATGAATTTATCCAAAGTGCCCCCTTGGTCGTTGATTGTATCAGTCATAGCTGTGAGATATTCATTGATAAGCAGCACTAATTTTTTGGGTTCTAATTTTTCTGAAAAGCTTGAAAATGATACGATATCCGAAAAAAATGCAGAAATGTAGCTGTCCTCTCCCCCCAACTTGGGTTCTTCTCCCGATTCTATCATTTGACTTACCAAGGTTGGTGATACATAGGATGAAAACATTCCTTGAATTCTACGTTTCTCTCTTTGCTCATTTACAAATTCATAAGCAACAGTACCTACTTGACCTATAAAGACTGTGATCATAACCCCAGTTACATACAAAAAGAATTGATATTCTATAAACAATTGTTGCGCAATAAAGTAATATCCGACCATCAATATCAACATAAATGGAAAGCCAAGCGCTGGGCCAAAACGTCTATTAAAAAAAATTACAAGTATTGTCAAGAGTATCATAATCATCACGTTGCTATTGTTACTCTGCTTTCTTAAATAGTTTCCGTCTAACATAGTCTGAAGTGCATGAGCATGTATTTCGTAACCAGGCCTAGGCTGATCAATAGTAGAAAATGGTGTAGGATGGAAATCTTGTAAGGTGGGCATAGTAGCTCCTACAACCACAATCTTATCTTTAAATACCTCATCATATAATAATCCTGTACCCGTAAGTGGGTCTTCAAACAAATTTAACTCAAATGCTTCTGCCTCCATTATGGTTGTATACGAAGTATCATCAATAACTTGCTCATAATTTATCACTGGGAATAGTCCTTCTGGTCCATAATAATTAATAATAAAATGAGAGGGACTGGATTTTTCTACCTGATAAGGGCCTACCTGAAAATAAGGCTCATCAGTAGCAATTAATGGATCAACGTATATGGAATCGGTAAATACTCGAACTCCCTCAAGCGCCAAAGAATAGATACTTTGATCTCGATAATTATTCCCAAAAGTATAATTTCTAATAAATCCATCCAGATCTGGAGTAGTTTTTACTAATGCAAATGGATTGGGGTTACTATTTCTGAGAAGAGGTATGGGGAATATAGGATTGAATTGTACTGCATCATTTCTTTGGGTAAGTTCTATGTCACCAGACAAAATAACATTACCATATTTAGCTATTGCTTCAGCAAAAAGTGAGTCATTCTTAGTATCATAGGTATCTTTTTGAGAAAAGATAACATCAAAAAGTATTGCTTTAGCTCCTGCTCGATTCAAATTATGAACTAAACGAGCATGCAATTCAGTAGGCCATGGCCATTTCTCTGGAATCTCAGAATCAGCCTTTTCACTGATAGCTACCAAAACGATAGGTGAGTCTTCAACAGACAGTGGTCCCCTCTTTTCAAAGAATTGATCACGCAGAGAGAGTTCTATACGCTGTATTGTAGGAAGCATAGTGGCACTTATTGATACTAATAAGGTGACTAAAAGGATAATTATATATATCCATAAAGGTTTTTTCTTTTTATTGGGCTCAGCCATATTCTTAGTTTTTAAACGTAGTTTTAACTATTTGATTAAATTTAGGGTTCAATAATTAGATCTAAAACCTAAATAAATACTTTAACTGGGCATAACGATCACCAAGTCCGTCCAGATTACTAATGCTTATCAAGTTAGAGTCAAACCGTAGGCTATGTTGATCGGTTAATTTAAACTCAAAGCCTCCTACGAATGCATAGGTTTGATATTCATTGGTCGTCAACTCCTCACTTAAGACATAATAGTCGTCGAGTGGATTGTCCTCATCACCAGATTCTACTTCAATGGTTCTACTCTGAGAGCGATTATCCGAGTAAGCCACTCGTGTATTTAAACTAAATCGTGCATCGAACAGAAAGAGTGTGGCTCCAAAATATACACCTTGAATATCTAATTCTAGCTGGTTTTTTTCGCTTTGTGTTTCTCCACTTTGTGTTTCATTTTTACTGTACCCAAATTGAGTTTTTAAAGGTAACCTAGAAAATTGCGAGTTAATACTAACCGAATAAGACCTATTCTCAATGCTTCCATAGGTGAATACCTGATCGGCCGTTTCGAGTGATGAAAGACTAATTGTTGCATCAGAAATACCTTCACCCATACGAAACCGTTGGGTTATGGAGGCGTTTAGATTTATTGTACTGTTTGCTCTAGGTACTGGACTTACTAAGGTGTCACCTTCAGAAATGCGTAAATTTTGTACTGCTGCATTTTCAAAACCCACCGGTACTTCTGGATTAAATCTCTGTATCCCGTTATCCCTAGTTCTATACCGATATCCAACCGTAATTTTTGGGATAAACTGATTAATTGGATAATAACTAACACTTCCTTTGTAGGATATTGTTTTTGTGGTCGCCTTCTTTGTCTGTGCAACATTATCCTGCAACTCTTCATAGCCAAGATTTAAAAATACCTGTCGCGAGAATAATTGAATTCTGTCTGACACATTAAACCCATTTATATCTTTCTGTATCGTTGAATTGGCTAAAGAAACAAAATCAGGACCTACCCAGCGATAACGGGCCGATATAGAATTAAAAGGCAGTTGAGCAGTTAGCTCGGTATTTGACCCTAAGATGGACGTGGGAAAATAGGGAATTACCTGAGCACTATCGGTTCCAACATTACTAAATCGAATGGGTAACACACTTATATTTTCATTTACAATCAAGATGGTAGCTAACTGATTTAGCAAGTCATAGGTCGCATTATCTATACCATCAAACCCAAGTTCTTCGGCGCGAGTTTGGTTAAGGGGTCCCCCATAAATATCCTGGTTCAGAACCGATGCCACTGTCTCGGTTTTAAACTTAACCTTGTTCTGTGCCAAAGCAAATGCTAAATCGACCCCGAGTACAAAATTTCCTTTGGGTCGTGGGCTTCCTCCTTGAGTCCTAAGTAAATCAGGCTCTGAGGAGAGTCTTTGCCGGTCTAAGCCAGTTAAGTTGACATACAAAGCCGATGGCCCTAGCAGTAGGTCATCATAATCTAATACATTAAAGATAGAGCTTGTATCATCCTCTACTTTCATTGCTTGAATTCCTAGTTGAACATATTTTGCATTACCTAAGCCAACTCTCGCGCCCATTATCTTACGAGCAAATCCACCCCTACCCGAATTATCATAGCTAAGGGTGTAGGTGGTATCCTGGGGTATGCCTCCCGCTTTCACTGTATCAACAACAATTCCGGAATATAAATTGGTCACTTTTCTATTAATTTCACCGTAGAGTAACTCAATGTTGATATTCTCCCGCAACAGATGTACTTCTGTATTTACCCCAAACATTCGACGCCCAGAGATGGTGAAGTTTCCCATATCTGGATAAATATGTCCTGCATCTAGCGACCACCACTTTCCAAGCTGGAGTTTAAAACCAAATCTATTTTGAGGCTGTAAACGAAGGTCTTCCTGAGTAGTATAATATCCGTTCATGGAGTACTTCAACAAATTATACTCTCCTGAAACGGAAAAACGTCCGGAATAAGCCTCCGTTATATCTTCTGAAATCACTTGATTTCTGGCTGATAGTTCAAGATTAGCATTTGGTCGGTATGGGTTATCAAACTCCTCTATCTGCTCAATCTCTGCTTCTTCTTCACTGATCACGCTAAAGGACCACTGACGAACCAAAAATGTATCTGCATGGGTCAAATAATTGAGTTGGATATCATGAGGGCCTTCTAAGATAAAATCTGGATTGTAGGATATATAATAGGCCGATGTGTTTGCAAGTTCGGTTATGTCTTCTTGATCCAAAACTAATTGAAAGCTTCCTGGTTCTAGATTATCTGGATCATAAAATAAAGAAATAGCGATAAATGCATCATCCATCTGCACACTAATACTAGGCTTTGGAGACAAAATTGTTACATCAATGTCTTCGGTCTGCTGATAATTCGTTTTTATTGATTCGGAATTAGTGGAATAAGAACTGGGATCTATCACTAATGGAACCTCAATGTACTCTAACTTACCCATACCCTGAGTTGGATAAAGGATATCTTGTTTATGCTGCAAGGTGCTAATTCGAACAAAATACTGTAATTGAGTACCAGTGATCATACTCGGTTCTAATTCAATACTAAGAAGCCCATTGATCAGCTGCATCGAGCTTTGACGGAAGCCCACGTCCCCATCGGTTCGGTAAAAAAACTTCGCCTCGATTATTTCTGCTGGTCGGAGTCCTGGGACCTGAAATTCCAAGGATACAGTTGCTTGTTGATCGATAAAAATGGGTATTTGATGCTCTATCCAATAGGGAGAAATCCCGTTTCCAAGCAAGTTAATATCACCTATGCTAATGGATCTTGTTTGGTCAAAAGCATCTATTGTATTCAAGGAACCATCTTGGTTTTGTTGGGCGTATAGCTCGGTCCCAATTGCTCCAAGAATTATAGCAGCAAATAAATACTTCACGATAATTTTGTCAAAGGCTTGCCGTGTAAACATAGAGAGTAATGACTCTTTTGGACCCGAGAAAAAAATATTATTGGTCAGATTTCTCAAAAATAGTCAATGGTATTTCACGAACCTGACCATTTGCATCTCGAAATCGAACGATTACCGTACGCTCAATAAGATCTTCTTCCAAATCTTCATAACCTTCTCCAAAATTTTGAAGCTCATCATCCGTAAGTGTACCCGATTCTACAGAACTTCCCCCTTCATCGACCTCAGCATACATTTTTTCAAATAATGAAACAGTTTGACCAGAATTTAAAGCAGTAACGTTTACCTGCCCCTCTTCTACCCAAATAAACCCATCTGCATTGTTCCCAAATACGGTCCCTTTCACCGAGGCTAAGGAACGAGAGGTCTGAACATCAAAACTTCCGGAACCCACAGGCTCAATTTCTAGTCGAATTTCTCCTTGTTCTAAATCTATTCTACGGTTGGAAAGACGAGAATTCGCTAAGCTCTCACCACGTATAATAAGCATCGATTCCGGTTTAACTTTAGCTACACTATTATCAGAGGTAAAAATAACTAGTGCATAGCCAGACTGCCCGGTTGCTAAGGTATCTCCATTGAAAAGTGGCTCCCCTATATTTTCACGTAGATCTAACAAATAAGCCCCTCTGTCCTTTGACAATATATCTACTTCCGGTTTAAATCTTCGCACAATAGCAAGAGGTCTAACTTGGGCTTCTATAATCCTATCAGGGACTGCTACGGTCTGTGGTATGGTCGGCGATGAATTGGTTTTAAACCCTTCAGGTAATGTATCAGGGGCTAAATTGATAAAAGAGAAAAGGAGGATAATAAAAAGAGATTTCATAATGACGTTCTTTTTGAGTGATTAATTTCCTTCAATGACCAAATCGCCATTTTGAAATTTTTCGATGAGTTCAAGAATTTTTTGTACGCCTATTACACCAGTATATACTTGCCCATCAATTTCAATATTTTCGAAATTATAACCAGTTTCTAATAGTAGATTGTATGTATCCTGCCCAACCAATTGTACGAGAGCCTCCACGGTTTCTTGATCCACTTCAACCACATTAGATTCGCTACCTGGATCAACCAGAGTAAACTCCCATATTTCAGAAACAACTTCATTTAAACCTAATGCAGTATTCATCGATGTCACCACTTGCCAATAATACGTTTGGCCAGGTACAAGGGCTTGCACCCCGTTTGTTGGATACTGTAAAGAATTCCCACGTATGTTTTGATCTAGGTACTCAAATTGCAGCAATGATCCTCCCATATCTGTTGCCTCAGAACTTTTTGCACTTTCTAAGAGTGATTCAGGGCTATCTGATCCATTTCCTGATACAACCAACACACGATAAGTCAATGACGCGTCACCTTCCCAACTTAACTGTGGAATAGGGTTGGTGATGGCTGCCTCAGCGCCTACCAAATCACCAGGGGTTCTTAGCAAAATGGTAAGCTCATCTACCACTCCCCCATCCAATATATTACCTCCCAGTTGGATGGTTTCATTGGCCAAAATCTCTCGGCGACCTTCTTCGGTTACCTGGTAAATACGCACAGCAAAACTGTATTGATCGTTAGGTAAGGTAGTCCCAGACAGATCTTCAACAAAATTTTCACCGGTTGATGTAAGTCCGCCATCGAACTTCATTCGGTCGGGTATACCTGGAATTTCTTCATTTTGGATATCATTATTGGTTGCAAATATAACCTGACCTGGACTTAGGGAGAAAGGATAGGCCGCTTGTTGACGAATCCTGGCTAACACACCATAACTAGCCGCTTCCACATCAAATTCAAAATAAAGGTTCTCTAATCTTTCTGTTGTGTTATTAACTAATGACCCAGATATAATAACAGGTCCCCCGCCTTCCGTATCTACACCTAGACTTGAGAGCCCAAGCACTTGGGCTTGCTCCAAGATGGGTGAAAGGGAGAACTCTAGAGTAACTTTGTCGGACTGGCCAAAGGTAACAATTGTGGTCAAAAACCAAATCAATACCGTAAAAAACCCAATATTTCCTGCTTTTTTCATATATAAACTATCCATAATTACCTCTTTTAATTGCATTTACAAACCATGCCATCGTTAAGGTTGTTCAAACAAATATAAATCAAAAGCTTGAGCACTTAAAATAAGATGTAAAAAAGCTCTTCCCTTAATTAGAAAGAGCTTTGTGGAGCTATGGGGATTCGAACCCCAGACCTTCGCGCTGCCAGCGCGACGCTCTAGCCAGCTGAGCTATAGCCCCTAAAAATAACTTAAATATAAGAGTGATGGTAAATTAATCCTAGTTCATTTATTTTTTTGTTTGATAGACTCCAAAGGTTCACTATTTTCATACAAAATGCACTAACGTTTTTAATATCAATCAAACCTTCTGAATAGGAGTTAAACCTATATGAAACGAAGAATAAACCTACTTGTCCTCACACTATTTTTATCTGCTGGAGTTCTTAGCCAATTTGGCTGTGGGCCCAAAGAAGTTGTACCACCTGTACCTGTCGATACTGATGGTGACGGACTTACAGACATTCAAGAACTTGAACTTGGACTTGACCCTAACAACGCTGATACCGATAGTGATGGCTTAAGTGATGGAGTTGAAGTAAACGAAACTCAAACCGACCCAAACAATGCAGACACAGATGGCGATGGTTTGAATGATGGTGATGAATTAAATACCTACAACACCAATCCAAATAATACCGATACTGACGGCGATGGTCTAAGCGACTATGACGAAGTTATGACCTATAATACGGATCCAAATGATGCTAATGGCGACGCTGATGGAGAAGGTCTTAGTGACGTAGATGAAATTAATGTCCACAATACTAATCCTACCAATGCTGACACCGATAGTGATCGGTTCAATGACGCACAAGAAGTCGATATGGGTACCAATCCAAATGACGGGTCAGATCCTGCTTACATTGCTGAAGATCAGTTGACTACGATTACATTTGATTTTGACCGGTCTACCGTTACAGACGCATCTGCCCAAGCATTAGCTGAAAACGTTCAAATGCTCATGAATGCACCTGCATTTAATGTTCGTATTGACGCATACACCGATTACGTGGGTGGCGATCAATATAACTTACGTTTGAGTTTACGTAGAGCAGCCTCTGTGGTAAGTTTCTATACTCAGAATGGAATTTCTGAAGATAGAATCGAATCTCGCGGATTGGGTAAAGCTCCAGTAGAGTGTAGTGAAATGGAAAAAGAGAGCGGAACCAACGGTTGTGAGAAAAACCGTCGTGCTGAGTCTCATCCAGTAAGTACACTAAAGTATAATCCAGATATGTAATCGGATTTTAAAATTATTGATTGTATGATTCTACCGAGGGTCTTGATTATTCAAGGCCCTTTTTATTGCCATCAACTTTGTTTACCGATAGAAAGAAGCCTTTCATATCCTTCCTATACACTCGTACGTCGTAAGTTCCCTGAATCACTTAAATTGGTTACCCAAGTTGATGCCTAGTTATTCTAAAGTTGAACTCAAGTTGTTCTAAAAAAAACGTGAGAGGGAAATACCTGGATACAATCCGGGGGCATCTAATCGATATGAAAGATCTAGTCGAATTAGACTAAAAATGTTGCTTAATGAAACGCCAATCTCAGTGTGTACCCCCTTCGTGCTTCGTAACATAGTACCTGGAAACTCCTGAATATAAATCAATTGCTCAGAGTTTTCCCAGGTTTTACCTACACCGCCAAAAGCAATAATACTCAACCCTTTTTTACCTGCCCCTTTCCTACCTAATGCTTCCAGTGGAATGGACCGAAAGTTGTGTTCCGCATATATAGATGCATAACTCGCCCCTTCGTAGGGGGTAAATATTTTCGTTTTAAACACCCCAAAAGGTCCAAATACCCCCAAGGCGGTATCTAAGGCTCCATTACGCTGAATAGGAATTCTCCCAACAAAACTACCGGCATTTATTTTCACATCTAAGACATTAGGAATGAGCCTACGCTTATAAAAGGTTTTAAAACGCTGATACAATTCTAATTCAAATCTAGCAAAGTCCCAATCGCTACCAAGCACTTCATGCGATGTTTCTATACCGAGATATAGATTATTTGCTTCAACTACTCCTAGGGCCTCTTTTCCATTTCCTCCCTCAATTTCGATGGTAATTGATGATAATCGACCATTATCTATAGGTGGATTCATTCGTGCATTATTGTCACTAGCCCTAAGGTCATAGCTTGTTTTATAATCAATACTACTATGATTTTCTATAGAATAATAAAGACGCGCATCCGAACGCCGCCCAAGAATGGCACCTTTCATTCGATGTGTGAATCCAATTTTTGAGTACTCATTACGGTAATAATCATTGTAATCGTCAAAACCAAAAAGAATGGGAACAGCCTGTATTGTACTAGGATAGTAGGTATTGTTTAGACGCGGATTGGTAATTTTACCGGATTGCGCCCAAATTCTATTTCTCCGATTTTCTGGATCTAAAACCCACTCTCCCTTAATTCTTGGACTCCATTCTTTGTAACCAAAACTATATCCTACTACCGCTTTTAGTTCTAATCTATCTTTTTCAATAAAACGTCGTTCCAAACCTATACCAGCATATAAAGCATCTACACGGTTATATAGTGCTTCTACTACCATATTTTGAGTCACTCTAGACCAAGCCTGCCCAAAAAAACTAGACTCTTTAGTTGTCTCTTGGCGTTCATCTTCCTCTTCCATCATTACAAACTTGGCCAAAAAGCCCGTTGGTTGGAAAGATTTTTCAAGACTAGCCGTGCTATCTAAATTGGCATAAGCACTTTCTTCAATATTTGATAAAGGCACTACATCCAAACTTCGAACAAACAAAGAATCCGATGACTGTATCGATGTAGAATCTACAGTAAATGTGTTTTCTAAAAAAAAGACTTGGTCTTGTACAGATTGATTAACCACATAATCACTCAACTTAGATATTTGTTTAAAACCAATGGGTGGAAATTGTAGGCCTGGTAAACCAATCTCAATTTCTCCATCTAATCGAAAATCTACCGGCAACCAAAATTCCCCTCCAAAATTTGAGTATTGTTGCTCGTAAAAAATATTGAACTCTTGAATAGGTGGAGGGAAAACTACTACTTCATTAGGTTTTAATCGAACATTTAATAGTGCAAAGGCCTCATCTAACACTTGTATAGTCCCCGTGAAAAGTGGTTGAAGTTCACGCTTAGGACTTACTTCAATCTCATACACAATTGCATCATCTATGCTATTATAATCCAGCAAGGTAAAGTGGTAATAGTCCAATGCTTCGGGGTGAGTAATGCCCACCATATTAAAGCCTGTTATATCCAAATTATCGCCATAAAAATTAGGTGTATAACTTACACCTGCAAAGTTACTTGCCTCATCTATATTAGCCGTCTGCCTCTTGGACTTTAATATTTCTCTAACTCCTTTCTCTCTATCCCAATAAAGCTCAGATAAGCTCTCAATAATTGATACAATGGCAGTATCTCTTTTGATTTGTTGCCGAGTATAAGCGTCCGCTTTATACCTATTCAAATTTGAGCGCCA
>DCQQ01000011.1:37645-43005 GCA_002323515.1 Balneolaceae bacterium UBA1514
ATAACTGCATCCATATTCACCACTGCAGGTTGCATCTGGATAATGAGTGTTTTTTGCTCAAGTACAGTTACTTCAACGGATTCATACCCAATGAACCTTGCCACTAGTGTAACTGGTAATGTGGGTGCTGTTATCTCAAACGCTCCATCAGTATTGGTAATAGTCCCTGTATACGTATCCTTAATTATTAGATGCGCAGCTGGTAACGCTTCACCCGTTTGAGCATCTACAATAGTCCCTTCTAATTTGACCTTATCCAATACTGTTGACGCAATAGCCCACTGGGTTGGTATTAGTAAGGCTATGAGTTGAGTAATAATGCCAATTAAAACAGCTTTTTTTAAATAAGAAGACATGTATAGATAGGTTTAAAATCAAAAATAAATGTAGACTAATTATACCTATTTCAACACGAATAGTTTCACATAAATATTCAACTCAACCCGGTTGAATTGGCCTAATACAGACAACAGTTTAATCAAATAGCCTATTTATTTAGCACCCGAAAGGTAGGCACTACTAGCTTTTGAGAGGGATAATGCTACCCGCTCAGTAAACCAAGACGGATCATCCTGAATAGTAGCTACCCATGTTTTCTCATTCTTTTGTACTCCTTAGTATTGTACTATACATCGCTGTACATCTGAGTCTAAACGTAGGATTTCGGTTTCTTTTTAACTCTATTGCTTGCATATTCCCGAATCAATTAAGTAACACATCTGTAGTATGGTCTTACAAACACTAGATTGGTGGATTATCGGGATATTTTTCATAATTCTTTTGACTATTGGTTGGGTAGCCTCACAATCAGCGGGTAAAAACACTTCTGAGTATTTTCTTGGGGGACGTTCTATGCCCTGGTGGTTATTGGGTATATCAATGGTAGCCACCACTTTTTCAGCAGACACCCCAAATCTAGTGGCTGGATTAGTTCGTGAAGGTGGAGTGGCCAACAACTGGGCTTGGTGGGCATTTCTTATAACTGGTATGGTCACTGTTTTCATTTATGCAAAGTTATGGCGCCGATCCGAAGTTGTAACGGACTTGGGTCTGTATGAACTTCGCTATGGCGGTAAAGAAGCTTCGTTTCTTCGCGGTTTCCGGGCACTGTATTTAGGTATTTTCTTTAACTGCTTAATTATGGGGACCGTTACCTTAGCCGGAATTAAAATTGGTTCTATCATGTTGGGTTTAGAACCCTGGGTTATTGTACTTTCAATTTCCGTTATTGTAGTCCTTTATTCTTCTTTAGGGGGGATTAAAGGGGTTATTTGGGCTGATTTTTTCCAGTTTGGAATTGCTATGACTGGGGCTTTTTATGCCGCCTACATTGTATTACAAGAACCAGAAATTGGGGGGTTACATGCCTTGATAACACATCCAGATGTTGTCCCAAAATTGAATCTTATTCCCGATCTTAGTGATACCTCATTACTGCTTACTTTATTTATCATCCCCATAGCAGTCCAATGGTGGGCAGTGTGGTATCCTGGCTCAGAACCAGGCGGTGGGGGCTATATTGCACAGCGAATGCTAGCCGCTAAAGATGAAGAAAATGCTATTGGCGCTAGTTTACTCTTTAACGTCGCACATTATGCGCTTCGCCCATGGCCATGGATTATTGTGGCTCTCGCATCTATCGTTATCTATCCAGATTTAGCCTCAATAAAAACAGAGTTCCCTAACATAAAAGAGCAATATCTGGGTGATGATATTGCCTATCCGGCTATGCTAACCAAGCTAGGCACAGGATGGTTAGGTCTGGTTGTTGCCTCACTCATAGCAGCCATTATGTCTACCCTTAGCACCCATTTAAATTGGGGCGCATCATACTTAGTGAATGACTTTTACAAGCGCTTTGTCCGTCCCCATTCAAGTGAAAAACACTTGGTTGCTATGGGTCGATGGACCACCGCTGGCTTGATGATTTTATCAGCAATCATGGCGACGACCATCTTAGAAAATGCAACTCAAGCCTTTGACATACTTCTTTTATCTGGAGCAGGATCGGGTGCTATTTATTTGTTGCGCTGGTTTTGGTGGCGAATTAACGCTTGGACTGAAATTGTGGCGATGGCCTCGGCTACCATCATGGCTTTTGTGTTAGTCCTATTCGTTCCTGATGCATGGTTAGAAACCTCTCTATTGGACGCTGCAGCGGTTAAACTGCTCATCGCCGTAAGCTTTACTAGCTTGGTATGGATTGCTACTACCTATCTGACTAAACCAGAAAGTATGAAAACCCTCATTCGATTTTACGAACAAGTGCAGCCAGGTGGGCCAGGATGGAAAAAAGTTATAGATGCGGCGGAAAAACAAGGCATTCTATTTTCTAAAGAACAAAAGGGATGGGACTTACCCCAAAGTCTTCTTAGCGTAGCTTTGGGAACATTAGGTATTTATGCCGCCTTGTTTTCTACTGGTAACTTTATTTATGGGAAATGGGCTTGGGGCCTCGGGCTGATGTTCATTAGTTTGACCAGTAGTTTTTTAGTAATTCGGCTTTGGAATCAATTAAAAATTAACTAATACATTACGATGGATCGAAAAACCTTTATGAAAAAAAGTTCGCTTGCAGGACTCGCCGGGGTACTCGGCACAGGGGCAACAACCGAGGCAACAAATACATTAACCCGTGGGGGGAGTGCAGCTAGCACTTTCAAAAAAGGCGCTAATGATCATATTCAAATTGGTTTTATAGGAACAGGTCTTCGTGGACGAAATCATGTAAATAACCTACTGGACCATCCGAAGGTGAAGTGCGTGGCTATTTGTGATATTGATCTGGATGCTATTGATCGAGCTTCGAAAATTATTGAGGCTAAGGGGCAGCCCAAACCCACCATATATAGCGACCACGAACGAGCCTATGAGGATATGCTCGCGAAGGAGAATTTGGATGCGGTAGTAATCGCAACCAATTGGAGATGGCATACGCCTATGTCACTAGCTGCGATGGAAGCGGAAGTGTATGTTGGGGTAGAAGTGTCTGGGGCATTTTCTGTGGACGAGTGCTGGGAGTTGGTGCGCACACATGAGCGTACGGGTACTCACCTAATGTTTATGGAAAATGTGAATTATCGCAGAGACGTAATGGCTGTGCGTAATATGATTCGGAATAATGTATTTGGGGAGTTACTGCATTTCCGGGGTGGATACCAGCATGATTTGCGTACAGTAAAGTTCAATGACGGTCAGGGTGGGCTGCTGTACGGGGAAGGATCCTATGGGGAAGCTCGTTGGCGTACCGAGCATTCGCTACAGCGTAACGGAGAATTGTACCCTACGCATGGACTAGGACCGATTGCCACATGGATGGATATGAATAGAGGGAACAGACTCACAAGTTTGACCTCGCATGCGACCAAAGCTAGGTCGCTTAAACATTTTGCGAAACAGCATCCCGATGGAGGACCTAATCACCCTTATGCAACTAAAGAATGGAAACTGGGTGATGTTGTTACCTCCACCCTCACGACGGCCCGAGGAGAAACGATTATTCTAACCCACGACACAAATTTACCTCGACCTTATTCCCTTGGTTTTAGAATACAGGGAGTGCAAGGCTTGGCCGAATTTGACTATTATACCCAGCGCGTTCACATCGAAGGCGTTTCAGAAAATCACCGCTGGGATGCTGGATCTGAATGGTTTGACAAGTACGATCATCCCCTATGGAAGCAGTATAGGGAAGAAGCTGCAAATTCCGGGCATGGAGGTATGGACTTCTTCTTAGATCGAGCCTTCATTGAAAGTGTTAGGAGGCAGGTTGCGCCTGTGATTGATGTATATGATGGGGCCGTGATGCGGGTCGTCACCCCATTATCCGAGCGTTCAATTGCCGAGGGTGGTGCTCCGCAGGAAATACCTGATTTCACCCAAGGTGCATGGATGCATCGCGCACCTATATTTGGCCTAGGGGATCTCTAAACTTCCTATGCAATCCATCTCACTGGTCATTCTTGCAGCAGGTTTAGGTAGCCGGTACGGAGGCCAAAAACAAACCGATGGCCTAGGACCGAATCAAGAAAGCTTGCTCGACTACGCAATTTATGACGGATTAATGGCCGGTTTTACTCAGATCGTTTTTGTGGTTCGAGAATCGATGATGCCTAGCTTCAAAGAAGCACTAGAAGCTAGATGGGGCAGCTATAGGAACAAGTACTATCCCGAAGCTTGTTTTGAGTGCGTATTACAAAAGATGGACGATCTACCAGAGGGTTGTGAATGGCCGGTGGAGCGTACAAAACCGTGGGGAACGGCACATGCTCTTTGGGCTGCTCGCAAATGTATCCATGAACCCTTTGCCATGATTAATGCCGACGATTTTTATGGGCGTGACACTTTCCTACGTATTGCCCAACACTTAACAACGCTAGACAACCATTCCTTGGACGCCTGTTTAGTTGGATATCCAATAACTCGTACACTTTCGAAAAATGGTTCTGTCTCTAGAGGTATTTGTGAAATTAGGGGTAGCAATCTAAGCCGAATCGTTGAGCGAACCAACATAGAAACCGATGGAGCCTCTATTTGGTACAAAGAAAATGAAACCGTTCAACTTTTAGATGGTACCGAAATTGTTTCAATGAACTTAATAGGATTTAGTTCATTAATTTTTACGGTACTTGAAGATCTTTTAACCAATTTTTTCACCGAACAAATTGAGGGAATGAATCCTCAGCAACTCTCAGCGGAATGCTATATTCCTAGCGCACTACAGTCCTGTATCGAACGAGGTCTTTCGGTTCCGGTACTCGAGAGTAATTCTGTCTGGTTTGGAGTTACCTATCCGGATGATGCGCCCGTGGTATGCGATGAGCTGCTGGATTTAGTAAAAGAAGGGGCTTACCCAACACCCCTTTGGACGCAATAAGCTATGTCAATAAAAAAAAGATCATCGTCAGAGCTAATACATAAAGTACACTCCTTCATACCTGAGGTACTGGTTAATGAACTTGAGGTGCAGCAACTAGGGCTTGGTCACATTCATGAAAGTTACCTCATTCAACATTCAGGCACACCAACCTGGATTCTTCAAAGAATTAACACACAGGTTTTCACCAAGCCCAAACAGGTTGAAAAAAATCACCACACCCTAGTTGATTTATTCAAAAGGAAATCCATAGATGCGCTAGGGATTCAACTACCTGAAGTGGTACCCTACTCGGCTCAGAGCCTATATTATTGGGATGCAGACTATCAGCCTTGGCGACTGTATACCTTTTATAGTGAGCATATTTGTTATGAATATTGCTCTTCGCTTGAGATTGCTCGAAAGGCTGGTAAAGCATTTGGTCGGTTTTCACGAGTGCTTAATAAACCTGATAATGAACCGGAAAAGCATCATCCAGAAAGAG
>DCQQ01000012.1 GCA_002323515.1 Balneolaceae bacterium UBA1514
GAAAGGTCTCTTTTGCCATTTTATTCGTTCTTTTTAGTAAGTATTAAAATATTCGGTTATGATTGACTCTCAATGATTTCCTGAGCTAACTTATCTGGTACCTGTGTGTACTCTTCAAATTCCATTGAGTACACGGCACGACCCTGCGTCAATGAACGCAAGTCGGTTGAATACCCAAACATTTCAGACAAAGGCACATTTGCCTTAACCACAGAACCATTAGGATCTGAATTCATACTTTGAATGATACCTCGTCTAGAATTTAAATCACCAATAACGTCACCCATGTAATCTTCGGGTGTGGTTACTTCCACTTTCATCACTGGCTCTAACATAGCTGGCTTAGCTTTTTTCGCAGATTCACGGAATCCACTTTTGGCAGCTAACTCGAAACTCAATTGATCCGAATCAACATCATGATACGAACCGTCAAATAATCGAACTCCAACATTTTGCACAGAGTAATTAGCCTGTATTCCACTCTCCAAAGCCATCTTAAACCCTTTTTCGACAGATGGAATGAATTCACGAGGTATGTTACCACCAACAATCTCATTTATAAAGATAAAGCCTTCGTCCCGACTAATTCGGTCTTCACGGCCTTCATAATTATCGAAGTATTCAATAGGAGCAATCTCAAATTGGATGTCGGCAAATTTTCCACGACCGCCTGTTTGCTTTTTATATACTTCGCGGTGAGTAACATTACGCGAGATAGTTTCGCGATAAGACACCTGTGGCGCACCAACGTTTGCCTCTACCTTGAATTCTCGTTTTAATCGGTCTACAATAATCTCTAAGTGAAGCTCACCCATCCCAGCAATAGTAGTTTGACCAGTTTCATCATCAGTACTTACTTTAAAGGTAGGATCTTCTTCGGCTAGTTTCTGAAGACCGGTTGATAGTTTATCACTGTCCGCTTTAGTTTTTGGTTCAACTGCCAACTTGATTACTGGTTCAGGGAAGGTAATTTGCTCAAGTATTACGGGCTTGTCTAAATCACAGAAAGTATCACCTGTATACACTTGTTTTACCCCTACAACTGCAACAATATCACCGGCCTGCGCAAAGTCTAAGTCTTTTTTGTCGTTAGCATGCATTTCCAATAATCGTCCTACACGCTCTTTTTTACCAGTAGTTGAATTCAAGATGTATGATCCCTTATCAAGTCGACCTGAATAGACTCGAGCAAAAGTTAGTTTACCAACATACGGATCCGTCATGATCTTGAAAGCAAGCGCACTGAAAGGCGCATTTGGGTCTGCTACTCTTTTTACTTCTTCATCTGTATTAGGATCAATTCCATTTACTGCTTCTACATCTAATGGACTTGGCATAAAATCAATCACGCGGTCCAACATGGCCTGCACACCTTTGTTTTTTAGTGCAGTACCGCACATTACAGGAGTGATATCTTTTGCAATAGTTGCTTTACGAATAGCGTTAATAATCTCCTCAGCCGATATCTCTTCTTCCATGAGATACTTTTCCATCAACGATTCATCATGATCTGCAATAGCTTCTAACATTTGCATACGATAGTCATTTACTGTATCGACCATATCCTCAGGGATATCAATTACATCGTACTTGGCACCTAAAGATTCCTCGTCCCAAACTATACCACTCAAATTGATTAAATCAACAACGCCTTTATAGTTCTCCTCACTACCTATAGGTATTTGAATAGGGATTGGATTGGCATTTAATTTGTCATTCAACTGACCTACTACATTGTAGAAGTCTGCACCAGTACGGTCCATTTTATTTACAAAAGCCATACAAGGAACTTTGTATTTGGTCGCTTGACGCCATACTGTTTCTGACTGAGGTTGTACCGCTCCAACTGAGCAAAGTACAAACACCGCTCCATCTAAGACTCGTAGTGAACGTTCTACTTCTACGGTAAAATCTACGTGACCAGGAGTATCAATGATATTGATACGGTGATCATTCCAAATGCAGTGGGTCGCTGCGGAAGTAATGGTAATACCACGTTCCTGCTCTTGCTCCATCCAATCCATAGTAGCCGCACCATCGTGAACTTCACCTATTCGATGGCTTCTACCTGTATAAAAGAGAATTCGTTCTGTAACCGTAGTTTTACCAGCATCGATGTGTGCCATAATCCCGATGTTTCGAGTTCGGCGCATCTGATCGAAGATTTTGGGATCCATTGTTGTAGTTTCAGACATGATTTGATGAATAATTTTATAGTCGAAATTAAAATCTAAAGTGGGCAAATGCTTTATTAGCTTCTGCCATACGATGAGTTTCATCTTTCTTTCGTACTGCACCGCCTTCATTTTTTGAAGCGTCTATAAGTTCACGAGATAAACGTAAGGACATGGATTTATCATTTCTAGAACGCGCTGCTTTTATCAGCCATCGCATTCCTAGTGCAGTACCACGCTCTTGCCGAACTTCTACAGGCACTTGGTAGGTTGCTCCACCCACTCGTCGTGACTTAACTTCTACCACAGGGGTTGAATTTTGAAGAGCGGAACGGAAAACTTCTACTCCTGTTTCACCCGTGCGTTCTTCGATTATTTCAAAAGCCTGATAAACAATTTTTCTTGCTACACTTTTTTTGCCGTCTCGCATTAAATTATTTACGAAACGAGTGATTAGCTTATCATCAAATATCGGATCGGGTTGTACATCCCGCTTTTCTGCTTTTCTTCTACGCATAATAGTTTAAACTAAACTTAGGATTTCGCTTTTGGCTTTTTGGTTCCGTACAGACTTCGACTTTGTGTACGGCCTTCCACTCCAGCGGTATCTAATGTTCCGCGAATGATATGATAACGCACACCCGGGAGATCTTTCACACGACCTCCACGAATTAACACAATGCTGTGCTCTTGCAAGTTATGTCCTTCACCTGGGATGTAAGCAGTAACTTCAATACCATTGGTTAGACGAATTCTTGCTACTTTACGCAGTGCAGAGTTCGGTTTTTTGGGAGTAGTCGTGTATACACGAGTACATACCCCACGCTTTTGCGGACAGCTTTGCATAGCAGGAGCTGTGGACTTGCGTTTGTTGGTTTTTCTACCTTTCCTAATAAGTTGTTGTATCGTTGGCACTGTTCAAAGAATTTTGGTTAAGTCCAGTAATGGGTTTCCCCATCAATTCGAGAGCTTACAAATATACAATAACTTATCTTATAAGTCCAAAGACAAAACAAATAAAAAGATGATAAGATGGAAATAACGGTTCAAATACCGCTATATTTTCCGAACGAACCGCATCAACTCATTAAAATATCATAATACCGATATATAACACTGTATCACTTGAATTTATCTAAACTCACCGGACTTAGTTCAATTAAACTAGATGCCCTTGCCAAAGAGGGGATTCATCATGCTCAAGATTTACTTTTCTTTTTCCCAAGAAGATATCTGGATAGAAGCAATGTGCAAAAGATTGAGCAACTTCGGGGATTGGGAGAAGAGGTAACTGTTGCAGGGACCATAACTCACATTGACGAACAGGGGTTTAAGGCCAAAAAGCGCCTTGAAATAGTCGTTAAAGATGAAACTGGCGGGATAAAAGCAGTTTGGTTTAAAGGGGCGTATTATATGAAAAAGCGGTTTAATGTGGGGCAGAAAATTGCTTTGTTTGGTACAGTTAAGCAATTTGGACGCCATCTATCAATGGCACATCCCGAAACTGACGACATAAGTAAAGAAAGTGATTTAGCTGACTTTTCGACCATTGTAGCTATTTATCCAAGCGGGCAACACTTCCACAAAGCACGGGTGTATAATAGCAATATCCAACAATGGATGGCTCAATTATTGAATCAGCCCTCGCTTAGCCACATAATTCCTGAATTTTTACCGGAATACATACGCAGTTCTTATGGCTTCCCTAATCGAACAGAAGCGATCAGAGCTATACATAATCCAGGCTCTCATGACTCCAATAAGCAAGCACTTAAGCGGTTTAAATTTGAAGAGTTTTTCCTGTTCCAGCTCAGTATGGAACGCATTCACAGCGAACGATTAACAGCCAAAGCTGGGCTTAGCTTAACCAAAAATACCCCCAATACACGACATTACTTCGAACACATACTCCCTTTTGAGCTAACACCCGGGCAAAAAAAGGCACTCAGAGACATACAGGATGATGTAAGATCGGGGCGTCAAATGAATCGACTCATTCAGGGTGATGTAGGCGCCGGCAAAACCGTAGTCGCCATGGGCGCACTTCTAATGGCAGTGGATAATGGATTTCAAGGGGCCTTAGTCGCACCAACCGAAATTCTTGCAGAACAGCATTATGCCACCTTAAAGGAAGCTTTTTCGCAGCTTGACCTATCTATCCGACTCTTAGTAGGGGGGCAAAAAATAGGGTTGCGACGGGATGTACTCACTGACATTGAGGGCGGTGGTTGTGATATTGTAATTGGAACGCACGCTGTTATTCAGAAGGAGGTTCAGTTTCATAATTTGGGAATGGTGGTGATCGATGAGCAGCATCGATTTGGGGTTCAACAACGAGCCGCATTATTGCAAAAAGCTAATCATCCGCACATGTTGGTCATGAGTGCGACACCTATTCCTCGCTCCCTAGCTATGTCCTTGTATGCCGACTTGGATATTTCTCTAATAAAGGGACTACCAGAAGGGCGAAAAACTATTCGAACGGCCATTCGCTCCGAAAAAAAACGAACAGATGTCTATCATTTTGTAGAACAAGAAATTAACGACGGTGGACAGATATACATTATATATCCATTAATTGAAGAATCAGAAGCCCTCGATTTAAAGGACGCCACCGCCGGTTATGAAAAGATTTGCGAGCGCTTTCCCTATACTCGGGTAGCCCTATTGCATGGACGAATTCCAAGCGAGAAGAAAGATGCCATAATGCAGTCATTTGCTAAAGGTGAGATTGATATTTTGGTTTCAACAACCGTCATTGAAGTGGGAGTAAATGTACCGAATGCTTCAGTCATGATCATAGAACATGCCGAGCGTTTTGGACTTTCTCAGTTACATCAGCTTCGAGGTCGGATTGGTCGCGGCAGCCGGCAGAGCTATTGTATATTAATGCCTGATCATGCAGTAAGTGAATCAGGTGCCGTTCGACTTAAAACTATGGAACGAACTACCGATGGGTTTGAAATTGCAGAAGTAGATCTAAAACTCCGGGGACCAGGTGACTTTCTAGGTACCAAACAAAGTGGATTGCCTGACTTTAGATTTGGTGATATTATCCAGGATCAAGACCTTTTGGAATTGGCGAAAAAACAGGCGAGAGAATTAATGGAGCAGGATTTTTTGCTATCAAAACAAGAGCATCTAGAATTAAAACACTTTTTTGAATCCTACCATCGCGAAAAACAACAGTTTTATGGATTAGCATAAAAACATGAATGCACATTCATAAAGTAGGTACGTCTCAATGTTATAACCCATCTTGTACCGTTACTTGCAGTTCAGCCCTAATTTTTTTGTAAGTAATTGTTTTATACGACATCTAAAGATAATAATACGATTTGTAGATTAAGGTTTATTCCCGAGATAGTACAACAGCATATCATAAGCATTCGTACCATTGCTGAAAATGTCGCTACAACTCACCCAATTATTTAGAAAAGAAGTTTGCCGAATTCTTGGAACAACTAAACCAAGACAACAGCCACTAGTTTTGTTTTTTCTTTTTTTCACGCTTACGCTCATTATGATCTAAGAAGCGTTTTCGAATTCGCAAACTTTCTGGAGTTACCTCTAGCCATTCATCTGCAGCTAAGAATTCAATACACTCTTCTAAGCTCATTTTTTTGGCCTGTGAAATTTTAACGGCGTCGGCTGTCTGAGTAGCACGGTGGTTGGTTAAGTTTTTCTTCTTTACAACATTCACTACCATGTCATCCGCCCGGTTGTTTACCCCAACTACCATCCCCATATACACTGGGTTACCAGCTTCTATAAAGAAAGTGCCTCGATCTTGAACACCCTCTAAGGAATAATTGGTTGTCTCTCCTTTTTCTAAGGCAATTAATGCCCCTCGACTGCGTCCAGGTATTTCTCCCGCAAACGGCTCATAGGTATCAAACTGTTGATGCATAATTCCCGTGCCTCTGGTTTCAGTGAGTAATTCACCACGAAATCCAATAAGCCCTCTTGATGGCACCCTAAATTCTATTCGATTATTTTCTCCTTCTTGGCTCATTCCTTGCATGATTCCCTTTCGCTTCTGCAAATTATCAATGACCCGATTGGAATAGTCCGTGTGTACATCAACCACAACTTCTTCTACTGGTTCGTGGAGAATTTCATCAATATCCTGAAAGAGTACTTCTGGACGGGATACCGCGAATTCGTACCCTTCGCGTCGCATAGTCTCTATCAATATAGCCATCTGTAACTCACCCCTTCCAGACACCTTAAATACATCAGGACTGTCTGTAAATTCTACTTTCATTGCCACATTAGTGCGGACTTCCTTCTCCAAGCGGTCTTTTATCTGATTCGAGGTAACAAAACTCCCTTCCAACCCGGCAAATGGGGAATTGTTTACCCTAAAATACATAGCAATGGTCGGCTTATCTAAATCTACGTAAGCCAAGGGTTGTTTATCTAATGAGTCGGCTAAGGTATCACCAATATGCACACCTTCGTATCCAGCTATTGCTACGATATCACCTGCTACCACCTGTTCTACTGGTTCTCTCTTTAAGCCACTAAATGAAAATAATTTAGTCACTCGACCTTTACTTTTGACCTCACCGGTACCCTTTACTAACGACAGGTCTTGATTTACTTTCACAATGCCTTGCTCTATTCGACCCACTGCTATCCGACCTACATAATCATTCCAATCTATACTACTAATAAGCATTTTGAATGGGATACCCATGGGTTGATCCGGCGGGGAAACATGATCAATAATGATATCCATTAAACTGGATAAATCCTCGTCCATATCATTGAGTTCTCTACCAGCAATTCCCTCTTTTGCCACCGCGTAAAGTACGGGGAACTCTAACTGCTCATCCGTAGCATCGAGCATTACGAAAAGGTCGAAAATCTCATTTAGCACATCATCTGGGCGTGCATCCTTTCGGTCAATCTTGTTGATCAACACAATTGGCTTGTAACCAAGGCTTAAGGATTTTCGAAGCACAAATTTAGTTTGTGGCAATGGGCCTTCTGCTGCGTCTACCAATAGGATAACCCCATTAACCATTTTTAATATACGCTCAACCTCTCCACCAAAATCGGCGTGACCAGGGGTGTCTACTATATTTATCTTAGTCTCTTTCCAGAAGACGGCTGTATTTTTCGATGAAATAGTAATCCCTCGTTCTTTTTCAAGGTCACCAGAATCCATTACTCGATCATCAACTTCCTGGTGGGCTTGGAAGGTACCACATTGCTTTAATATTTGATCCACTAGGGTGGTCTTGCCATGATCTACGTGAGCAATAATGGCGATGTTTCGAAGGTCTTGTTGCATTTATTTGAGAATACATTAATCCGTTACCGGTTCTAGTATAAACTAGCCGTAGGTAGCAAAAATTTAACAGCCTATAAGGTACGAAGATTACGTTTACTAAAGGGGAAGATTGTCATGTTTTTTTCTAGGCACTGTATCTACCTTGTTCTCACTCATTTTGAAGGCGTGAATTAACCTATCTCGAGTTTCCGAAGGTAGCACTACATCATCAATAAATCCCCTTCCAGCAGCTTTGTATGGATGAGCAAACTCCTGAGCATATTGCTGTTCTAATTGGGCTTGTTTGGCTACTGGATCATCAGAGTAAGCAATTTCTTGCCGGAATATAATTTCTACTGCTCCTTTGGTACCCATAACCGCGATTTCAGCAGTAGGCCAGGCTATATTGTAATCGGCTCGTATATGCTTTGAATTCATTACATCATAAGCCCCACCATAGGCTTTACGGGTTATAACCGTACATTTTGGCACCGTTGCCTCACATAATGCATATAGTAGCTTTGCCCCATGCTTTATAATACCACCCCATTCCTGATCGGTTCCAGGTAAAAATCCAGGGACATCTACCAAGACCAATAGCGGGATATTAAACGCATCACAGAATCGTACAAATCGCGCAGCTTTCAATGATGAATCAATACATAATACTCCGGCCATGGCCAGTGGTTGGTTCGCCACTACCCCTATGCTAGCCCCATCCAATCGCGCAAACCCCGTCACCATATTCTCGGCATAATCGGACTGAACTTCATAAAAACTCTCCGCATCTATCAAGCCTTCAATGACTTCCTTAATGTCATATGGTTTGTTGGGATTTTCTGGAACCACGGTATCCAAGGCAGCTGCTTTTTGAGCGTCAGGAGCAGTAGAATTATTACGTGGTGGTTTTTCCTCACAATTGGAAGGTAAGTAGTCCATTAACCTGCGGATTTCACTTAGACAGACCGCATCATTAGGCGTGGCAAAATGGGCTACCCCTGATTTCTGGGTATGAGTAGATGCACCCCCTAATTCTTCGGAACTCACCTCTTCATGAGTAACTGTTTTTACCACATTGGGACCCGTAACAAACATATAACTACTGTCTTGTACCATGTAAATAAAATCTGTGAGTGCAGGTGAATAGACAGCTCCACCAGCGCAAGGGCCCATAATGGCAGATATTTGAGGAATAACACCAGATGCCATGCTATTCCGCCAGAAAACTTCCGCATAGCCACCTAACGAAGATACTCCCTCTTGAATACGAGCGCCGCCCGAATCATTCAAGCCAATCACAGGATGACCATTTTTAAGGGCTAAATCCATGATTTTGCATATTTTTTCGGCATGCGTTTCAGATAATGAACCCCCAAATACCGTGAAATCTTGACTATAAACGTAAACTGGGCGGCCATTAATGGTACCCGAACCCGATATCACTCCGTCGCCCAACACTTTTTGATCTTCCAACCCAAAAGCGGATGAACGATGGGTCACGAAAGCGTCGATTTCATGAAACGAATTCGAATCCAACAATAGATGCAATCGTTCTCTTGCGGTTAATTTTCCTTTATCATGCTGCCGCTGAATCCTTTTTTCACCTCCCCCCTGTTTACTCGCCACCCGCATATCCTGCAAGCGCTGTACATTATTGGGTGCTAATTTCGGCTGTTCAGGTTTTTTTTTATCCATAATTCAGCGTTTAATCGTTAAAATATTTCTCTAGCTCGTCGGTAAACTGCACCATGATTTCAGTAGTCATATCAATTTCGTAGTCAGGTATGACCTCTTTTTGCAAACAGCTAACCACCTTGAGCCAAATAAATTTAGACTCTAGTTTTTCCAACACATCCAAATAATCCTCTTCTGAACCCTTAAACAGCTTTTTAATGTACTTCTTGCGATTCTTCTTCAGTGTCTGTGCTAAGCGATTCTCCTGCTTGTCGTTCTTTTTTTCCCAGGTTGATGCATCCAGAGAATCCTCTTCGCTTTCTTCCTGCCAAGATAAATGACTATCCTGCTCATCATACGCACTAGTTGTACTAGATGTAGAAGGCGTGGAACTGCTATCCCCAAAAACTGAGCTTGCTAGCGTATCATTCTCGGATTCTTCTTCAGACTCATCAGACTGAGCCTTTTTTATTGGGCGATTAAAGAGATTGTCTTCATCGTCAAACATACCATTTAGCTCTTGGCTAATGGAGTGGTCTGCTGATGGCTTGGAACTGAATGAATCGGCAGATAACCAATCATCATCCGCAAATATGCTGTCTTCTTTCTGCGCTTTAACTTCATTGTTGATCGGGTTTTTTTTATTCGTTTCAACATCATTAAGAGGAGTCTCAATACTAATTGAATCCCCTTCTTGGTCTTCGGATTGAGGCTCCGCTTTCATAAATAGGGAAGCGAGAGAATCGGGATGAAGATGGTCTTCCTCCTCTTCCTGCTCATCGGCCACCCATAAAAGGGGCGGCGTTCCAGGCTCTTCCGATTCCTCATTCGATTTAGGGTTAAACACATGATCTCGTTCAGCGGCAGACTCATGTCGCACACTAGATTCCGAATCTAAGTCCGGCTGATTACTTTCCTCAATAATTTCCGAACCACTTTCTTGATCCTCCATTTGGCTGACCGGGGACCTCAAAATGTCAAGAAGTTGGTTCACTGTTAGGTTGCTTGGTGAAAGTTTATGAGACCATTCGTTGAGCCCTCGATCATCAAAATATATCCCCAACCAGTCAGAAGGAATATCCCTTCTGCAACTTACTTGATAAAGAGTTTCTAATTCTCTTTCCCACCGATCCCAATCGAATTTTTCGACCAGTTTAGTGTATAACTGCTGAATAATTTGAGAGGCTCTAACCTTTGACAATACATGTAATTCCTTTCGCTGAAGATAAAGTGGGATGAGATTCTTGAGCTCAGGAAAAAAAAGCAGTTCCTCGCATTTATCTTCAATGTCTTTGACCTCCATTTCTACTTTTTCACCATACAACCAATGAACTAGATACTTGCCTGGCTCGACTAAAATGGGAACCCAAGTCTGTACAAACTCTTGACCCAGTTTGATTACATCTTCTCGTGGAACTTGGATTGTTTGAGCGGCAACTTGTAAAAAATCTTCCCACTTTTGTCTGAGTTGTGCGTCATCCCACTGGATCCAGTGCTCGTTTGATGGTCTAATTGACGCTTTAAATTGCTCTTGCACTCGATCCCAAATATGTTCTCGCAAGTAGACCGGTAAGAGTTGAAAATGCTTAAATTGTGCCTCATCTACGGAAATAGGCAGAGATTTCCATTCCTCTGATAGTTGCTGTGCAACACTTTCGGATATTTTTGTCATCACGTTTGCGTGGGATTTTTGGTATACTTCAAAAATAACGTCTCTTTAGTGGTTAAACAACTCATGCTTCATGATTGAACTGAAAGCAGTACAACTCCAAAAACAATATACCCATCGTCGGCTCTTTTCCGAACTAAGCTTCGAACATCGTTCTGGTGTACTTGGAATTGCTGGTGCCAACGGCAGCGGGAAATCTACCTTACTCCGTTGTATTGCTTTTTTACAAGGTATTGACGCTGGGGAAATACACTGGACCGAAGAAGGCAATGCCGTCGACCACGAAGATTTTAGGAAGGCTATTGGATTTGTTGCTCCAAATATCCAGTTTTACGACGAATTAACCGTACAAGAAAATATGGACTTTGTCCAAAAAATGAGTGGTTTTGATCCCCATAAAATCCCTCACAATCAAGCGCATCCTATTGATTGGTTAGCCAAGACACAGATTAAAGATTTAGCTGAATACCCGTATCAACGTTTATCTACCGGACAGCAGCAAAGAGTCAAATTAGCCATTGCGTTATCCCGTAATCCTAGCGTACTTTTCCTAGACGAACCTGGTGCCAATTTAGACGCACTTGGCAAAGATTTGATCAAAGAACTATTAACTGATCTCCGAAAAAAAGGAACACTCCTTTTTTTGGCTTCAAACGACCCAAAAGAACTTGATTTTTGTGACCGGATACTGGATTTGGATCATTAAACTCGAACTTATAATAATACTTTTAACATTAATCCCTTTTCCCTTGATATCAACCTACGATTACCAACTCGCCGATTTAATATTAGACCATAGCACCGAAGTAGAAGCAAACGATCATGTGATGGTACAGTTAATAGGCCTAAATGGGATTAACCTTCTCCGAGCACTTATTCAAGGGGTACGGAAACGAGGAGCTCATCCTTTTACCCAAATTGAAGACACCGAAGTACAAAGAGAGCTGGTTGAGCAAGGGAATGAAAATTTTTGGAAAATTCAAGCCAAGGTTGACCAGCTTCCACTCATGAAACAGATGGACGTATTTATCGGCATAAGAGCATCTGAAAATATTTACGAACAATCTAAAGCCAGTAAAGAAGCTAACAAGGCCTATTCAGAACATTTTTTAAAACCTGTGCATTTTGACGAACGTGTAAATAATACACGTTGGTGTATCATGCGGTATCCATCACCAGCCTTTGCTATGAATGCGAAGTTACCGACCCGCGAATTCACTCAATTCTATTATGATGCGTGCCTGGTTGATTATGGACAGCTCAAGAAAGCCATGGAACCATTGGAGAAACGCCTACGAGACTCAGATCAGGTTCACCTTAAAGGAGAGGGTACTGATATAGTGCTTTCGGTAAAAGGACAAAATTGGATTCCTTGTTATGGCAGGCACAATATCCCAGATGGAGAACTATTCAGCTCACCTATTATCGATTCGGTGCAAGGAGTTATTACCTATGCTCCTAGTGTTTACCAAGGCAAGCCTTTTGAATTTGTAACACTTGAAGTTAAGGATGGGGTAGTAATCGATTTTGACTCCTCTAATAATGATGCGCTTCGTGACATTTTGAACACGGATAAGGGATCTAGACGTTTTGGTGAATTTAGTTTTGGTACGAATCCAATTATTTCTTCACCGATGTATGACATCTTGTTTGATGAAAAAATCTATGGCTCTAACCACCTTACAATAGGCAAAGACTATGAGGTAGCCCCCAATGGCAATAGCAGTACTATTCACTGGGATCTGGTCTGTATAGGGGCGGATGTTTACCTAGACGGTGAACTCATCCGCAAAGGTCGAGAATATGTGGTAGAAGATCTAAGAGGGTTGAATCCATAATTCACAGAGTGATCTAGTTTATATCAAACTATTTCACTTCAAACTAGTCTACATCAAAGGAAATACCTTGTGCTAAAGGTAATGTATCGCCCCAGTTTATGGTATTGGTTTGGCGTCGCATGTAGGCTTTCCAAGCATCGCTTCCAGATTCACGACCTCCCCCCGTTTCTTTCTCCCCACCAAAAGCGCCTCCAATCTCGGCGCCACTTGTACCTATATTAATGTTCGCAATTCCACAATCCGATCCAGTTGCACTTAAAAAACGCTCGGCTTCACGTAGGTTCAAAGTAAACATTGCTGAACTCAAACCCTGTTTTACTCCATTATGCATGGCAATAGCCTCTTCCTGACTGTTATACTTTAAAATATATAAAATAGGTGCGAATGTTTCTTCTTGGACAATCTCGTAATGATTTTCTGCTTCAACAATAGCTGGGGTTACATAATTACCTTCTCCTTCCAGAACCTGCCCACCGCAAATAAGGGTTCCTCCTTCTACTTGAGCCTGTTTAAGAGCATTCTGCATAGCGATAACCGCGTCCTGGTCAATCATTGGCCCAACTAAAGTACCTGGTTCTAACGGATCTCCAATTGTGATTTTCTCATAAATACTAACTAAGCGTTCTTTCACTTGGTCGTAGACATCTTCATGAACAATGAGACGACGTGTACTTGTGCATCGCTGACCACAGGTTCCCACCGCTCCAAAAACGGTTGCCCGAATAGCCATTTCCAAATCCGCATCTTTGCTGATAATGATCGCATTGTTTCCTCCTAACTCAAGAATACTCTTGCCCAATCGACTACCAACAACTTTAGCAACTTCCTTACCCATACGTATGGAGCCTGTGGCTGATATTAATGGAATTCTCGAATCGGTAGTTAACCACTCACCTAACTCACGATCACCTGTCACCAAATTAAATATACCTTCGGGTAGGTTATTTTCTTTTAGCACTTTAGCCACGATTTTTTGAATGGCTACTCCACAAAGCGGCGTTTTTTCCGATCCTTTCCACACCAATACGTTGCCACAAACAGCGGCAATCATTGCATTCCAACTCCAAACAGCCACTGGGAAATTAAAAGCGGATATGATGCCCACAATTCCCAACGGATGCCACTGTTCATACATTCGATGCTCCGGGCGTTCGCTGTGCATGGTTAACCCATAGAGCTGACGGCTTAGCCCCGTTGCAAAATCACAGATATCTATCATCTCTTGCACTTCACCAAGACCTTCCTGATGAATTTTACCCATCTCATAGGTTACTAATTTTCCAAGTGGTTCTTTGAATTCACGTAATTTGTCGCCTATTTGCCGCACAATTTCTCCTCTTAGGGGAGCGGGCATTTCCCGCCAAACCAAATGCGCGTTCTGTGCGGTAGCAATGACTTGTTCATATTGCTCTTTTGATGTTAAAGTTACATTGGCAATTTTTTTACCGTCAACAGGCGTAAAGCTGCTGCTGAGGGATTTACTTTCCATGTGTTTAGTCCCGGTACTTGTTCCCGCATTAACCCCTTCAATACCTAATTTGCGTAAAAAATCCATATGTGTTATTTGTGAATAGTTGAAAGACTAAGATAAGCACTTACGCATTAAATCACAGACGAATAGCCACAAATCTTCTTCTAAACCATTGACTTATTCTACCTATTTTATAGCTGAATTTTCTATTTAATTCTTTCTTGCATTGACCTAAACCTATGAATACAGCCAGCCAAAAGCAGTTATCTCTTCTACGTAAGCTAAAACTAAAAAAGCACCGAGAACAGTTAGGTGTTTTTTTGGCTGAAGGATATCGTACAATAGAGCAAATTGTCACTAATAAAAAACTTGTTATGGATGAACTATTCATCGATTTCGAACATGAACAAAGTGAGCAGTTAGTTTCTTTACTTGAATCCGGCTTAGATGCAGACCGCGTGTATGGCATGAACAAAAGTACCATTAAAGATATTTCGGATACCGAGCACACTTCAGGCTGGTTGGCTGTTATTCAAATTCCAGCATCCCGTTCTCTAGATGATTTACTCGCGCTGAATTCTTCTGCTTTTGAACAACAAACCGTGGATCCAATAACATCGGCAGTTAATCCCATTTTACTCGCTTTGGATGAAATTCAAGACCCTGGAAATATGGGGACCATTATTAGGACAGCCGTTTGGTTTGGAGTCCAAGGTATACTGCTTGGCGTAGGGTGCGTTGATATGTGGAATCCAAAAGTAGTTCGGAGTACCGTTGGAGCATCCGGATTCGTTGCTCATACCCCCGCTAAACTTGAAGAAGCCTTGATGGAATGCCACTATGAAGGCTGGAATATCATGTTGCTGGATGGTTCGGAAGGAGCTACCCCACTCTCTTCTCCGCTGCCTAGTGGACCGAAGGTTTGGGTACTTGGAAACGAGTCTCGAGGGCTATCGACCCGTTTAAAAGAAATCCCTGAGTTCACAAGATATCGTATAGATCAGCAGGGAAAAGGGGTTGAAAGTTTGAATGCAGCCATGGCTATGGGAATAGCACTTTACAGGAGTGTTAACTTTAGCTAGGTCATTGCATATGGCTGGGTCATTCCATTTATTACCTCTGACCCTCAATGGTTTCATCTACATTCACATACTTTTATGCCCAAAAAGAAAATGAAGAAGATTTTCGTACTGGATACTTCGGTATTGTTGTATGATTACGAGGCGGTAAAAAACTTTGAAGACAATGACGTCGCTATTCCTATTACCGTTTTAGAAGAATTAGATACCTTTAAAATAGGTAATTCTGTCACTAATTTACATGCTCGTGAATTTATTCGGTACCTAGACAATATATCCGATGCCAATATGCTTCAAGAATGGATACCGATAGGAGGGCCGAAAAATGGTAAACTCAAAATCATCAGTAACGGGGGCGATCATCTTGATGCCAATAAAATATTTGGTTCAAAGAAGAATGATCATGAGATTTTGAATGCTGCGTTACGGCTTCGAGCGGAAAATCCAGACATGCGTGTGATTTTGGTCTCAAAGGATATTAATTTACGGCTTAAAGCCAGAGCCCTAAATTTAGAAGGGCAAGATTACGAAACCGTACAGGTAAAAAATATTGATCAACTTTATAAGGGTAAAACCGAGCTTATTCTTGTGGACCCTGCCATTATTGCCAAATTATATGAAAAAGGTAAGCTCGAACCTGAGGAGCTAATGGAAGAGACCCCTCCATCGAATCATTTCTACATCTTAAAAAGTCATGGTTCTTCTGCTTTAGGATGGTATAATTCGAATAGCGGATTCATAGAAAATATCGAAATAAAGAATATTTATGGCATATACCCCAGAAACGCCGAACAGCATTTTGCCATGCATGCCTTAATGAATCCAAATGTATTATTGACTACCATTACTGGTTCAGCAGGTACAGGAAAGACACTTCTTGCCTTAGCTGGAGCTTTGGAGCAGCGAAGTAACTTCAAACAAATCTACCTCGCGCGTCCAATTGTGCCCTTAAGCAATCGCGATATAGGATATCTTCCGGGTGATGCAAACGCTAAAATTGATCCGTACATGCAACCACTTTGGGACAATCTGAGTTTTATCAAAAATCAATTCAAAGAAATCAGTAAGCAATACAAAAAAATTGACGAAATGGTACAAACCGACAAGCTTCGTATCGTCCCTCTTGCTTATATTAGAGGACGAAGTTTATCGAATGTTATTTTCATTGTAGACGAAGCCCAAAACCTAACTCCACTCGAAATTAAAACCATTATCACGAGAGCGGGTGAAAAAACAAAAATTGTCTTTACTGGGGATATATTCCAGATTGATACGCCCTATCTAGATGCCCAAAGTAACGGACTCTCCTATTTAGTCGATCGGATGCACAGCTCTCCTATTTATGCCCATATTAATTTGGAAAAGGGAGAACGCTCAGCCTTAGCAAACACCGCCAGCCAACTACTTTAAGGGCCTTACTATATCCCCTAAAAACCCCTTGGGGGTTGGACAAAAGCGGTAGCAAACTGAATGAGGACTAATTTGACCAGTTATAGCTATTTAAAAAAATTTCTGCGTACTCTGGTTGGAGTCGCTCCGTCAAATAGCGCATGCGAATTTTGTTATAATGTGCTCCGTGAGCTCCACGAATACCATGTCTGTTATCTGGGTAAAACATCACATCAAATATTTTATCCGCTCGAACCAAGGCATCGATAAGCATGATGCTGTTTTGAGGATGCACATTGTTATCGGTAGTCCCATGAACTATGAGTAAGTCTCCTTTCAATTGATCGG
>DCQQ01000029.1:0-4283 GCA_002323515.1 Balneolaceae bacterium UBA1514
AATGGTGATTTATGGGTAGTATGCACCGGCTATGCTGGAGATTATGACGAGCAATGGAATCTAGTAGAAGGCACCCAGCGACCAGGAGGTCTTTTTCGCATTGAAAGGAATGCTCAGGATCAACAATGGAGTGTTACAAAAGAGCTTGAGCTCAATCAAGCAGGTATCCATCTAGGATATGATCCCAATAATGAACACCTATACCTACAAAGTGATGGAATCAAACGGGTCGATCTAACCCAGGCAATACTAGCCCCTGAATCCATTATTTCTGGTTCATATTATTCATTTTATTATGAGAGTGTAGGGGGTGATATTTATTTAGCCGATGCCAAAGACTATGTGAGTGCGGGCTCCGTCCGGGTGATTGATACCGAAACCCTTCAGGATTTGGATGAATTTAGTGTGGGAATCATACCTGGAAGTTTTTTAGCGATCTATGAAGCAGAAAGCACACTGATTGATCAATTGGATGATTGGGCCCCAAGTATGGTTGAGTTATACCCTAATTATCCTAATCCATTTAACCCAACAACCCAGATACAGTATTCCATACCGAAAAGTGGATTTGTTGAATTAGTAATTTTTAACTCTTTGGGCCAAAAAGTAGCCATATTAGAGAAAGGTTTAAAACAAAAAGGACGATATACACAGACTTTTAACGCTCAAGGTTTACCTTCGGGTGTGTACTATGCACACGTATTATTTAATGGCTACCAGCGTGTAATGAAAATGTTACTAATTAAATAAATGGCAATTATTTTTGATACTTAAATGAATCAAATATATTCTTAAAATTATATAAAAAAATTCTATTTTTTATTTTTTTAAATGTTATATAATAAAATAGTTTATTTATTATGTGGATAACTTTTTTGCTTCGATAGTATTTTTAAATAATCGTAATAAATGGCTTTTAAGGAATTTTAAAGCCTATATTTAAATATGCTCTAGAATTGTATAATATAGCTTATAACTTATTTTTAAGGCTTTAAATTGAATCCGCACTGATGCCCTAATATACTATCTTCACAATGTGGATAAGTGTGGATAATTGTGGAAAAGAAATTCAGATTTAATTTGTTAGCATTCATTCGAGCATATATATTAGTTCTCACTTCTTAAGCTGACGAATTAGTAAAAGGAGTCAAAATATCATCCATGCAGGCCCAACCTGTAACGACACTAACGAGAAATTAACGCAAACGACGTAGCCACATGAAATTTAATCGCTTCTATACCAAAGACACTTGGGAAACTCCATTTGATGCCCTAAAATTTGATAGTCGAACGTCTGAAATCAAGAATCCAGATGGTTCTAAAGTTTTCCATATGGAAAATGTACAAGTACCATCCACTTGGTCGCAGGTAGCAACCGATATAATAGCTCAAAAATACTTTCGCAAAGCGGGTGTTCCCGTAGTTCTTAAGAAAGTAGCTGAAAAAGGAGTACCTACGTGGTTGCAACGATCGGTAGCAGATACCCTAGCGATGAAAGACATACCGGAAGAGGAGCGATTTACTCATGAGGTAGACAGTCGTCAGGTGTTCAATCGCCTCGCAGGATGCTGGACTTATTGGGGATGGAAGTATGATTATTTTGATAGTGAAGCAGATGCAAAAGTTTTTTACGACGAGCTTGCCTACATGTTGGCTACACAAATGGCTGCTCCTAATAGTCCACAATGGTTTAATACTGGACTTCACTGGGCATATGGTATAAACGGACCTGCGCAAGGACATTACTATGTAGATGCAAATACCGGAAAACTTACCCGCTCTAAAGATTCCTATACTCACCCACAACCCCATGCATGTTTCATTCAAAGTGTGAATGATGATTTGGTAAATGAAGGTGGCATCATGGATCTTTGGATTCGTGAAGCGCGGCTATTTAAGTATGGGTCTGGTACCGGAAGTAACTTCTCTTCCATACGTGGTGAAGATGAGCCACTGAGTGGTGGTGGGCGTTCTTCAGGACTAATGAGTTTCTTGAAAATTGGTGACCGTGCTGCCGGCGCTATCAAGTCTGGTGGAACCACCAGACGTGCCGCTAAAATGGTTACTCTAGATTTAGACCATCCCGATATTGAAAGTTACATCAACTGGAAAGTAGTTGAAGAACAAAAAGTAGCCGCGTTGGTAGCCGGATCTAAAACATCCCAAAAGCACCTGAAAAAAATTATTGGACTGTGTCATACACCGGTGGAAATAGAGGGGCATATATTTAACGGTGAAATGAGTCGAAATCCACTCAAGAATAAAGCCCTAGCTCAGGCAATTAGAGAAGCTAAAAAAGAGCAGGTTCCTTTAAATTATATCGAACGTGTAATTCAACTTGCAGCCCAAGGATTCACAGATTTAGAGTTTGATACCTACGATACTGACTGGAATTCCGAAGCATACAACACCGTATCAGGACAAAATTCAAATAACTCTGTACGTGTACCAAATTCGTTCATGAAAGCAGTAGTGGATGACAAAGATTGGCATCTTCACTGGCGAATTGAAAAAGAACGCGCCGAAAAGGAAGGACGGGCACCTGAGCCTTGTAAAACGCTGAAGGCAACAGAACTTTGGGATCAGATTGCTTACGCAGCTTGGTCGTGTGCTGATCCGGGTACTCAATATCATGATACGATAAATGAGTGGCACACTTGCCCAGAAGATGGGGAAATTCGAGCCAGTAATCCTTGTTCGGAATACATGTTTTTAGACAATACCGCGTGTAATCTGGCTTCGCTCAACCTCATGAAATTTTTCACCGACGAAAGCTGCACAACCTTTGACGTGGAATCCATACGATCTGCATCACGTTTTTGGACTACTGTACTTGAAATCTCAGTACTCATGGCCCAGTTCCCTTCTAAAGAGATTGCTGAGCTTTCATATGTGTTCAGAACTCTCGGGTTAGGCTATGCGAATATCGGTGCTGCCTTAATGGTACAGGGTATTCCTTATGATAGCCCAGAAGGTGTTGCTACGGCAGGTGCCATTACAGCTATTATGCATATGAAGGCCTATGAAACTTCAGCGGAATTAGCCGGTGAGTTAGGAACTTTCAAAGGTTATGAGCGTAACAAAGAACATATGTTACGCGTGATGAAAAATCATCGCCGCGCAGCTTACAATGAATCTGCCGAGGCCTATGAAGGACTTACTGTAACACCGTCGGGTATTGATGAGGCATTTTGCCCGGATTACCTGTTAACTGCCGCTCGTGAAACAGCCGATGCAGCCGTTCAAAAAGGGGAGAAGCATGGGTATCGTAATGCCCAAGTAACGGTACTAGCACCGACGGGAACCATCGGTTTGGTCATGGATTGTGATACCACTGGTGTTGAGCCTGATTTTGCCCTGGTAAAATTCAAAAAATTAGCAGGGGGCGGGTACTTCAAAATCATTAATCAGAGTGTACCTCGTGCATTAAAAACGCTTGGATACACTGATAAAGAATCCAAAGAAATCATCAATTTTGCCAAAGGATACGCCACTTTAGAAGGTTGCCCTCACATCAACCCGGAAAGCCTTGCTGAAAAAGGCTTTGGAGTAGAGCAGATAAGCGCGATTGAGGCGGCCTTGCCGAGCAGTTTTGATATCAAATTTGCGTTCAATCACTTCACTTTAGGTGAAGATTTCTGTAAAGATGTTTTAGGACTGACCGATGAGTATCTCAATGATTTCACCTTTGATATGTTACGTCACCTGGGATTTAGCCGAGAGCAAATTCAGGACGCAAATGATTATGTTTGCGGAACAATGACGGTAGAAGGGGCTCCTCACTTAAAAGATGAGCACTTGGCCGTCTTCGACTGTGCAAATAAATGTGGAAGAACTGGAACCCGGTATATTTCGGCCGAGGGTCACATCCGTATGATGGCTGCTGCACAGCCGTTCTTGTCCGGAGCAATATCCAAGACCATTAACTTGCCGAATGAGGCAACTGTTGAGGATATGAAAAAAGCTTATATGATGTCATGGGAAATGATGTTAAAGGCAAATGCACTCTACCGGGATGGTTCTAAATTGAGCCAGCCGCTTAATAGTATGGCTGATGTACTTGAAGAAATTGAGGATGAGGTACAAGATACTGTTGATATGGCTACTGCTGAAGCACAAAGTAAAGTGGTTGAGGTAGCTGAGCGAATTATACACAAGTATGTGGCTCGTAGGCAACGACTCCCATTCCGTCGTGAGGGCTACACCCAAAAAGTAAAAATAGGTGGGCAGAGTGTCTACCTTCGCACTGGTGAGTACGAAAATGGACAACTAGGTGAAATTTT
>DCQQ01000029.1:4601-21653 GCA_002323515.1 Balneolaceae bacterium UBA1514
ATTGATATGCATCGCGAAGGAGCTGCCTTCCGCAGCCTATTAAACTGTTTTGCTATCTCTATTTCTTTGGGGCTCCAACACGGTGTGCCTCTCGAAGAATTTGTAGATGCCTTCGTATTCACAAAGTTTGAACCAAGCGGTATGGTTAATGGGAATCCTCACGTGAAAATGTCTACCTCAGTTATTGATTATATTTTCCGGGAGTTGGCTGTAACCTATCTGGGACGCGAAGATCTGGCTCATGTACCTGTTGATGATATTCATATGCGAAACTTGAAAGCCATAGGATCAGATTCGAGCTACGATACTAACCAACTAAAAGCACCAGTTCAAACTATCTCACAGGCACCAGCACCTGTAACCGAGCCTGTAGCTGCAATGGCTACAGTTAGCAGTCCCGCTCCTGAAGCCACTTTAACAAGTAGTGCTTCTGCTACAAAATCAGGATACGAAAGTGACTACGAGAAGGCTAAGCAATTAGGCTACACAGGAGATGCTTGTGTAGAGTGTGGTAGCATGACAATGGTTCGTAACGGAACGTGTTTGAAATGTATTACATGTGGATCAACTTCTGGGTGTAGCTAAACACTGGATGATTCACTAGAAAGGTTTCTTTCATGGAGAAACAGGATAAACCCTGACTAGCTGAATGCTAGTTGGGGTTTTTTTATGCACAATATTAATCCAGTACCGGAAAGTTTAATATTGGTGTAGTCCTAAGTGGCTTTCAACTTGCTATGTGATTAATGACACCATGTAACTTCAGTAAGCGAGTACTTCGTATCAAAAAGAAGCGAGCACGATTTTTTCATGAGTTTGGTCTCGAGGAAGTTGGATTCTCCATCAGTTTCGGAACCAAAAAAAACAACATAGTTAATCTTTTAACTAGCTAAAAATTATGCATATTCTATCTTCTGGGGTTAAAAATTTCGGGTTGATATGTTTCTGGAAATAGTGCATACTTCGAAAAAATGGGTTTAGTAACTAAATGGTTGTATGAATAATCACAATTTAAAGGAATACTGGGCAATCAATATTCGATATGTCCTTATTCTAATTTCAATATGGTTCGTTGTGTCTTATGGATTTGGCATACTTTTGGCACCCACGTTAAATAACATTCAAATTGGGGGCTTCAAATTAGGATTTTGGTTTGCCCAACAAGGATCAATATACGTCTTTGTGATCCTCATTTTCGTGTATGTCTATCTCATGAATAAACTGGATATCCGTTTTGGGGTTCAGGAAGTGGAGAAGGGCCCATGAGTGTTCAGATGTGGACGTACATTTTTGTTGGGATTACTTTTAGTCTATACATTGGAATAGCAATATGGTCTAAAGCCTCGAGTACCTCGGAATTTTATGTAGCAAAAGGAACGGTAAATCCATTAATCAATGGGATGGCAACTGCTGCAGACTGGATGTCAGCGGCTAGTTTTTTATCGATGGCTGGCCTTATATCATTCATGGGGTATGATGGCGCTGTATATTTAATGGGTTGGACCGGAGGGTATGTGCTTTTAGCCTTAACCTTAGCACCCTACCTAAGAAAATTTGGTAAGTTTACGGTCCCCGACTTTATTGGAGACCGGTACTATTCACAAATAGCACGTACTGTGGCGGTTATTTGTGCCTTAATAGTTTCCTTCACCTACGTAGCTGGACAGATGCGTGGAGTAGGATTAGTGTTTTCAAAATTTCTAGAAGTAGATATTTTTTGGGGAGTTATTATCGGAATGGCCATTGTATTTCTATATGCTGTATTAGGTGGGATGAAAGGAATAACCTATACTCAGGTAGCTCAGTACTGTGTATTGATATTTGCTTTCATGGTGCCCGCTTTTTTTATATCGGCTCAGCTTACCGGTAATCCTATACCTCAATTAGGTTTTGGTTCAAAATTAGTGGATGGGTCGGATATGTATTTATTGGATAAACTTGACCAATTACACACTGAATTGGGTTTTGCTGCATATACATCCGGAACAAAAAGTATGCAGGATATATTTTTCATAACCGTGGCATTAATGGTAGGCACCGCAGGGCTTCCACATGTTATTGTACGCTTTTTTACTGTCCCAAAGGTTAAAGATGCAAGGATTTCAGTGGGGTATGCGCTAATTTTTATTGCCATCTTGTATACCACTGCACCTGCTATAGCAGTTTTTTCGAGAACCAATCTTATTACAACAGTCAACCAGCAACCCTATGATCAGATACCGGAATGGTTCATAACATGGGAAGAAACGGCTCTTCTCAATTGGGTAGATAAAAATGGAGACGGTCGAATTACTTATGCTCCGGGTCAAGCCATAGTGGGTAGTCCAGAAATAAATCGCACTAATGGCGAAATAGTTAGGGGAGAGTATGGGGAAGTCACCCTTCTTAATCCTTTAACCTCAACAGAAAATGAGCTTTATGTTGATAGAGATATCATGGTATTGGCCAATCCAGAAATTGCTGGCTTACCTAATTGGGTGGCGGCACTTGTTGCCGCAGGTGGCTTGGCTGCTGCTCTCTCGACTGCGGCTGGATTACTGTTGGTCATTTCTACTTCCGTCTCTCATGACTTAATTAAAAAACAATTTAACCCTGACATATCCGACAAAAAAGAACTACTCTATGCCCGGATTGCGGCTGGTTTTGCAGTGTTAGTGGCAGGGTATTTTGGGATTAATCCACCAGGCTTTGTAGCAGAGGTTGTTGCCATAGCCTTTGGACTAGCTGCAGCCTCATTTTTTCCTGCTATAATTCTTGGGATTTTCTATAAAAAAATGAACAGGGAGGGAGCTATTGCTGGTATGATTGTAGGGCTCCTGTTCACTTTTGCTTATATTGGATTCTTTAAGCTCCTTTATCCTGAATACAACACACCAGAGTATTGGTGGTTTGGTATTTCACCTGAAGGCATTGGAACTTTTGGAATGCTCATTAACCTAGTTGTATCACTGGCTGTCGGGATCATTTTTCCAGATCCCCCTGAAGAAGTTCAGGAGATGGTAGAATCCATTCGATACCCTCGCGCATAACCGGCCATGGTGTCAATGTGTAACTCGATTAGTTGGTTGATTCTGCAACTCCAAACTTATCCCTAATCACTTCTTTGAACGTGTGCTTAGGTAATGCTCCCATAGCCATTTGAGGTTGATCATCAGTAGGTACAAAAAGGATGGAAGGAATACTTCTTATACCGAATACAGCGGCTAATTCTTGCTCAGCTTCGGTGTCAATTTTGTATATATCGACCTCATCCGCATATTCGTTGGATAATTCTTCCATTATTGGCGCAACCATTTTACAAGGACCACACCAATCGGCATAGAAATCGATGATACACGGTTTATCACCTTTAAACGTCCATTCTGAATTGTTTTTATAATCAAAAACTTTGTCTAAAAAGCTTTGCTTGGTTAAATGAGTTGTTGCCATGAGCGTAAATGTTAATTTTAAATGTAAAGAGTATGGTCAATATTACCCTGCTTTTATTTTGAACTAAATAATGGGCAACTTGAGTAGCACTCAAGGATTGTCCATAAAAAAAATATAGAAGTGCCCTTTCAGCAGTCAATACAGCAATCATTGATTACATCTTAGACGCTTTATCTAGAGGCAGAGTTCCAGCTGCTAACTTTCCTAAGCGGTCAACTGCATCCCATAAGGTTTTAGCTTCATCCAAGGTGGAATCAAATACATCATTAATAATAGGGTAGAAGTAGGGTAATCCCCAGACCTGCCTAGCTAACTCAGCTTTCATACGTCCCTCAGCCATCCATGCAACCTCGTCGAAATAACCGGGATAGATAAAGAGGGAGTCATTTTTGAATTCAGGCTCGCTCAAGTTCTTTTTTTCAACCATACCCTTCTCTTCGAGTAGACCTTTGAAGGCTGTTAATTCCTCTTCTGACCAGCTAAAATCGGTTCGATAAGCTTCAAAATTATTCACCCATTCACTGCGGAATTCTTCGCCTTTAGTGTCGAGATAGTTACGAACAAATTCAAATGAAGCACGTTTTCTAAGGGCAAAATTAATCATATAGGCTGATCGTGTGGTATCTGCCTCTATGATATAATCGGGTACAATTCCCCCTCCACCATATACAGTTCTACCTGCAGTAGTTCGGTACTTTAGTGAATCCGGAATATGATCAACAAACTCTATGGCATCGTTTTTCGCACTATCATCCCTACGATAAATTTCATAGGCATATTCTTCTCCACCACCTTCGGTAAATGGCTTCTGAATAAGTCGGCCTGAAGGAGTTAAGTACCTTGAAATAGTAACTCTTACCATGCTGGTATCTACCAATTGGTATTGTTGTTGGACTAAACCCTTACCAAAGGATCTACGGCCTACTACCAACCCCCGATCATGATCTTGAATGGCACCGGAAACTATCTCACTTGCAGAGGCGGAGCCTTCATCTACCAAAACAATGACTGGGTTGTTTACGAATACCCCATTTTTTCTGGAAGAATAGGACTGATTAAAGCGTGAATGTCTGCTAACTGTTGAGAGTAGAGGTATTTGTGTAGGAAAAAATTCTTCAGCAATGGCAATAGCCTGGCCAAGGTATCCACCAGGATTACCACGTAAATCTAACACAAGTCGCTGCATACCCTCACCTTTCAGGTCTTCCATGGCTTGCATGAATTCATCATGCGTAGTAGCAGCAAACCGGTTGATTTTGATATAGCCAGTCACATCATCCAGTAAATAGGATGCATCTACAGTGTAAATGGGTATGTCGTCTCGAGTAATGGTAAAATACTGAATTCCTTCAACGCCTGGGCGTATAATGCCCACCTTCACTTTGGTTCCTTTTTCTCCACGTAAAGCTTTCTGAACCATGTCATTGTCAAAGCCAACGGCTGAGCTATCTTCAATTTCAATAATGCGATCACCTGAAATGATACCAAGCTGGTCACTTGGCCCCCCAGCTATGGCAGATACGACGGTAATGGTATCCTGGATAATGTTAAATTGAACTCCTATTCCTTGGAATTTGCCTGCAAAATTTTCTTGATCTACCGCGCTAATTTCTGGCTCAATGTATACCGAGTGCGGATCTAATGTAGCAAACATGCCTCGCAAGGCTTCTTCTGTGAGTTTGTACATATCCACTGAATCCACTTTATTTGCAATGTAGAGGTAAGCCTGCTCAAAAGTTTCGTACGAACTACGAAGTGAATTTATAGATGTGAACACCTGTGCAGTGTCAATAGGCGTACCTGTAATAGTTAAAGATGAATCATTGAGCTCACTCACCATGTACCGAATACTACTGCTCATCATTTCATTCAAGTCTGGCTCGCCAAAATAGTTTTGGAGTATCCGTTGTTGAGCCTCTACATATTTTCTAAGGTTTTTAGTGTGATCATCCTTGTGTTGAATAACGGGATCAATGCCATTGAGGCTTAAGAAAACAAGAAGGAGGGTGATGAATATATTAGGCACAATAATTCGTTTTAAGATCATATTGGGTTACACTGATCAACAGTTCTATGGATGAATATTTTTTGAATAAATAAGTACTTCCAAGTGAATAAGAACAATGATAATAAACTGTATTTAAATACAAAAAAAAGAACTTCTTTTAAAGTATATACTGACTTAAGTCTTTGTCTTTAACCAAGCTTTCGAGTTGTTGGTTCACATAGTCTTTATCGATAGTAATGTTTCCTTCTTTAATATCATCTGGAACGGCAAATAATAATTCATCAAAAAGTGACGACATAATTGTGTGAAGTCGTCTGGCTCCGATATTTTCAACTTGCTCATTGACTTCTGCTGCAATCCGGGCTAACTCTTTTACTGCCTCATCGGTGAACGATATATGAACCCCTTCTGATGCAAGCATAGCCTCATATTGCTTAGTCAAGGCATTTTTTGGCTGACTTAATATATTGTAAAAATCTCCCTCACTCAGCGAGTTTAATTCAACACGAATTGGAAATCGACCTTGAAGTTCAGGAATTAGGTCAGATGGTTTGGCTACATGAAAAGCGCCCGACCCAATGAATAAAATGTGATCTGTTTTTACCAAGCCATACTTGGTATTCACCGTACTACCCTCAACAATTGGAAGTAAATCTCGTTGCACCCCTTGCCTGCTTACATCTGGGCCACCTTTGCTACCTGCACTGGATACGGCAATTTTGTCAATTTCGTCTATGAATATAATGCCCTGTTTTTGAACTCGTTCCAACGCTTCTTGAATGGCATCATCATGATTGATTAGCTTTTCGGCTTCTTCATCGACTAGAATGTCACGGGCTTCGGCTACGGTCATTTTTCGTTTAGTGGTTTTGCCCTTTCCACTTAGATTTCCAAGCATTTCCTGTAAATTTATGCCCATTTCTTCCATGCCGCCAGGGCCAAATACCTGCATAGTAGGCGAAGTAGATTTTTTAACCTCTACTTCGATACTTCGATCGTCTAACTCCCCATTGTTCAATTTTTCACGAAACCGTTCTCGGGTTCGTTGATTTAATTCTTCATCGGAGCTAGCAGGGGTGCCTTGTTGAGTTAACGAACTTGCTTCTACCTCGGTATTAGCGCGTTTAGTAGCGTTGCCAAAGCCAAGGCCTTTGGAATTTAGAGGTGGGATAAGTATATCTAGAATTTGTTCTTGCGCTTGTTCAGCTGCTTTTCCTTTTACGCGTTCTTGCATCTCGGTTTTAACCATCGTAATTCCGAATTCAGTTAAATCTCGAACCATGGATTCTACGTCGCGGCCAACGTAGCCTACTTCAGTGAATTTAGAGGCTTCTACTTTTATAAATGGTGCCATGGCAAGCTTAGCTAAACGCCGTGCAATTTCCGTTTTTCCAACTCCAGTTGGACCAATCATAAGTATGTTATTAGGAACAATTTCTTCGCGAATCTCAGGATCTGCGTTCATTCTACGCCATCTATTTCGAAGGGCTATGGCAACGGATCTTTTTGCCTCTTTTTGCCCGATGATGTACTCATCCAACTCGGCTACAATTTGTTGAGGTGTTAAGTGCATGGCCTTTTTCATTGTTAAAGCTCTAAAATGGTACGATTATGATTGGTGTATATATCGATGTCGGCTGCTATTCGAAGTGACTCTTCGACCATATCTTGAGCGCTAAGATCAGGAGCATGTTTAACCATTGCTCGTGCCGCAGATAGGGCATAACTGCCTCCACTTCCAATGCACACAATATTGTCATCAGGTTCAATGACGTCTCCTTGACCGGAAATGATGAGGGCATGATCATTGTCCATGACAACTAAGAGTGCCTCAAGTTTCTGTAGATATTTATCTTTACGCCAGTCTTTGGCTAGTTCAACGGCTGCTCGTTGCATATTCTCGTTGTATGCACTTAGCTTTTCCTCGTAGCGTTCGAATAGGGTAAAGGCGTCAGCAGTAGAGCCTGCAAAACCAGCTAAAATAGTCCCCTGACCTATTTTGCGTACTTTTTTCACCGTTGATTTCATAACGGTTTTATCCAAGGTGGCCTGCCCATCACTACCAATAGCCGCTTTTCCATTGTGAATAATTCCTACTACGGTAGTAGCGTGAAGTTGAAATGTTGACATAATAAATATTTAATAAAAAATCGTTCTTAGGAGCTTTTTGAGGTTATTTATCGCAAGTAAAATTGGGGAACATCAAAGATGTATAAAACTATAAAATTTCATGAATATCTGGTTCGAGTGTACCATTCCAAAAAAGTTTAGATACACATTGATTCAAAGGTCATACTATTATACTTCCTCAGATTGATCTTTTTTAAGAATAACGGTAACCTTTGAATTGCCATTCCTAGATTCATCAGAATCTTTACCATTTGACCGATTATTTGGTGTAGTACGGTCGTTAGATTTAGTTTTATTTTTTGACGTACTAGATCGACCATTCCCTCTAGGATTTTTGGTGCCACTTTTACGGTTACTACTGCCGTTACCCGATCGGTCTTTTTTAGTGTATTCCAATTGATCTGGGTCGGGTTTATTGACTTTTAGATCTTCTAATTCATGCTTTTCAAGCAATTCGTCTAGGGAAGCTCCTTGGAGCACAGCATCGGTAATGTCAATTTCTGAGCCTGCTAGGGTAACGTGAAATTCGTTTAACGATATTTTATCATTCCCTACTAAAGTAACACGAACATGATACTTCGTCATCCATTTCCAACGAGTACTAAAAACACCCTTAGTTAGATAGCTTTTTAGGTAGGGGTTTACATACAGATCTATAGCCCGGTAACTTGTGGAATGCTTGAATTTGCTAATCCAACTTTCGATATCCGTAAGTATGGTATCTTGTGTAATAACATTACCCGATCCACCACACATTGGGCAAGCATTCGATACGGAGTTAATTACCGATGGCCTAATACGTTGTCTAGTAATTTGTACAAGACCAAAATCACTCATCCCAATAATATTTGTCTTAGCGGGGTCTTTTCTGAATTCCTTTTTTAATTCATCATAAATTTTCTTTCGATTTTTTTCGTCTTTTAAATCAATGAAATCAACGACAATGATTCCGCCGATATCCCGCAATCGGAGTTGTTTGGCAATTTCTCGGGCAGCCTCTAAATTGGTCTTTAACGAATTGTCTTCCTGCTTTTGCTTAGCAGCATAGGGACCTGAATTCACATCAACCACATACATGGCTTCGGTTTGCTCAAAAATTAGGTAGCCCCCCATTTTCATTCGAACGCGTGGGTTAAAAATGGAATTCACATCCTCACTAATAAGCACATGGTCAAAGATATGCTCCTTACCCTTAAATAATTCAACATTAGGCATCATCTGGGGAGCAATTTGCTGCACATAACTTTTTATCTGCTTGAACATTTTTGGGTCGTCTACGAGAACCCGGTCATAATTTTTGGCAAATAAATCTCGAATTAGACTCTCGGTCATGTCTAAATCGTTGTACAGTAAACTAGGTGGTTCTGCATCTTCAAGACGCTCGGCTAATGTTTCCCATTTATTTAGTACGGTACGTAAATCTTCTTCAATAGCCTCCTGTTCCTGGTCTTGGGCTACTGTTCGGACAATAACCCCAAATCCATCGGGGACCATCCCATTTAAAATCCCTTTTAAGCGCCGACGTTCCTTGTAGTTGCTAATGCGCTTTGAAACAGCGATATAATCACCCATAGGTATGAGAACAAGAAAACGACCGGCAATAGTTATATCGGTGGATACCCTTGGCCCCTTAGATCCGATCGGCTCTTTAACGATCTGAACAAGTAATTTTTGACCTGTTTTAAGTATCTTGCCTGCGAGTACTTGACGTTCTGAATTCGTCATTTCCTCTTTTTTGGAAAGGGTACTGTTCATGTGTTTAGGAATGGCTTTAGGGCCATTCAGCATGCTTATGTACTCGTCTAAATGATCTCCGGCATCTGAAAAATGCAAGAAAGCATCTTTCGGTGTACCCATGTCTATAAAGGCGGCACGAATGCCACTCATTACCTTATGGACACGTGCTACATATATATTGCCTACGGTACGTTGATTTTCCTCTGATTCTATAAAGAGCTGCGCTAATTCTCCATTCTCTAGGAGCGCAATCCGGTTTTGATTGCCGGAAGAGTGTATTATAATTTGATTTTTCATCGAAATTCAGTGTTAAACACCAGCGAGCTTGGTTAACCAAAGGTTGAATTCTTCGCCATAGATCATCTTTATCAGTCGCTATTTGGTCTGCTGAATTCATCTTTCTAGATTTACAAGTCGTTGGTTGGGCAGATGCCCTTGTTAAATTTGTTTGGTTTGGACTATGCTCGAAATTGGGTGAGCTTAGTATTGAGGTTGCTGCTTTGAGAGCAGCGATAAGTAAATAAAGTAGGTTTATAACGCTTTTCTGTGCGTGAATCAACAGCATCATAAGTACCAAAGTACTCGTGTTGTAAGAACTGAACCGTACCATTTATAGTGAAATATTCGTGTTAACGATGTGAAGTGCGATGTTTCTGTTAAAATAGAAATGCATGTTCACAACTTGAATTGCTTCATGCATAATATACAGTCAATGTGGCACTAAAGTAAATTTATTCTTGGGCTCTACTTAGTTTGGCCCCAACTGCATTTAGTTTATCCTCTAAACTTTCGTACCCTCGGTCTAGATGGTATACACGTAAAATCTCAGAAGTATTTTTAGCCGTCATAGCTGCCAATACTAAACTAACACTTGCGCGTAAATCAGTACTCATCACAGAGGCACCTTCCAACACCTTGGGTCCTTGTATAAGTACGGTATTCTTCGTCAACTTCATCTGGGCTCCAAGGCGACTGAGTTCTGGCACATAACTAAAACGATCAAAGTAGACCGTATCGGTGACCGTAGAATCTCCATGAGCCTGTGTAAGCATAGTCGCCCATTGTGCTTGGAGGTCAGTAGGAAAGCCTGGGTAAATATCGGTGGTTATACTCATGGGTTTAAGGATTTCAGGCGCTTGAACCGAAATAACTTCACCCTCCACATCGACCTTGGTTCCTGTTTGGCGAAGCAAATTAGGGAAATCACCTAAGTGTTCGGCATTGCAGCCAATCAAACGAAGCGAAGACCCTGGGAGCATAGCCGCAGCAATCATAAAGGTTCCCACTTCAATTCTATCAGGGTCATTTCGGAAAGTGCCTCCAGAGAGTGTCCGTACTTGCTTAATGGTCAAGGTATCGCTGCCTACGCCACTAATGTTAGCCCCCATTGAGTTTAATACCTTACATAATTGAACTACGTCCGGTTCCTTTGCCGCATTTTCAATGGTAAAAGACTCGGCTCGAAGAACCGCAGCAAGAAGTAAGTTAATGGTTGCTCCAACACTACTTGGTTCTAGTCTATACCGACCACCGGGAACGCTTGTTCCAGCTTTGGCAATTACATACCCTTTGTCCAAGTTAATTGAAATACCCATCGCCTCCAAGCCTTTCAAGTGCAAGTCCACCGGACGTGGACCCCAAGCACAACCACCAGGCATGGATACTTTGGCATAGCCATGTTTGCCAACCAGAGTTCCGAGCATGTAAAATGAGGCTCTCATTTTTCTAACCAAATCATAAGGTGCCTCTAGATAATTAACATTAGAAGGGTCGATGATAACTCGGTTCTCGGCATCCTGAAACTGTACCTGTGCACCAACCACACGTAATACATTGTTGAAAGTATAAATGTCCTGTAGCCGAGGAACATTTTCTAAGATGACGGGTTCATCAGCTAGTAAAGCCGCAGCTATAAGAGGTAATACAGCATTTTTAGAACCACTAATGGCAATGTCTCCATTCAATGGGGTAGGCCCCTTTACAATAAATTTGTCCAAATTATTCTAACTCCACTAATAAGGTTTGTTTTTCTATGGTCTGCCCCAATTCGACTTGAATAGTTTTTATCCGCCCTTGAATGGGTGCTTTAATTTCATTTTCCATTTTCATGGCTTCGAGCACTAATAAGGTGTCACCCTTTTGGACCTGATCTCCCTGTCGAACATCTATGGATAGTACTTTACCTGGCATAGGAGCCTTAATATTCCCAACAGATTGCTCTAGCTCTGCCTTCATCCCAAGTGTTTCAAGTAATAAAGCTTGTTCGTTTTTTACCTGAAGTTCTACGGGTTGTCCATCGATGTCAAATCGAATTTGGGTTCCCTCTATTTTTACATTAGCAAGAATCCATTGCCGTGTTCCAACGCGGAAATAAAAACGCCCGTTATTTTCGGTAAACTCGTATTCACAATATTCCCCATTTACTTGAGCCATCCCTTCAGAAGGGCCGATTTCAAGGTTTATATGCTCATTATTGTAGCTGATTTGCTGTTTCACGTGGGAATTTATTTGCGAATATGTTTTAGACCCGTCGCCGTAGCCCTGAAGGTATACCCTTCAATATGGTCTGAATCATAAGAAGTTGCGCGATTAATTTCCACTGACCCACTTTGCCAAACTTCGATTAAACGAAAGTTGATGAGTGTAATTAAATCATCTCTGAGCGCACCTGGTGGGAGTCCTGTTTCTTCCAACAGCACATCGTAGGGTTCGGGGAAAATAAGTCGAGAAAGTACCTCGATTTCAGAGGTATATAATTTTCTCATTCTATATTGAAAAAAGGTTATCGAATAAAAATGTCGCCATAGGTAATCAGTCGCTGGTTTCCGTCGTATAGAAGTAGTCGATGCAGACCACGAGCTAATTCTGCACTAGATCCAAAATTCCGTGAATCAATCACAAAGGTAACCAACTCAAACTCCGAACCTACGGTTTCTTGTTGAAGGGGAATCCATCGGTTATTAAAATTTAAATATCCCAATTCTACGTAGGACTGAACGGGAGCGCCATTAAGAGTCATTTCTAAGTAGGCCGTCCCGCCGTAGTTTATTGGATTCGGAAAAAGGGGAAGTACTCGGATTAACCCTTCGTAATAGGGTGATACTCTCCAATCTTGTTTATCCTGAGAGAGTACATTTTGTTGTAAATCCGTTTCAGTGTAGCCCTCGGCTGGACCATAGGCTTCTGCCTCAAACTGTTGCTGAGCACTGTCCTGTTGGCAGCTAATAAGCATCAGCCCAAGCATTTGAAAAAAAATAGGAATTAATAAACGGTTAATGCTTTTCATTGGTTTGTTAATATTAGGTGTGGGTTTTAGACGAATTCGACCCGTATTTTACGTAAGAAGCAATTAATTTAATCACATTCATCATGCTATATATTATCGGCATTCCCAACTGCAATAAAATTAAAGATACACGTTCTTGGCTAGAGGAAAAAGGTATTACCTATGAATTTGTCCATGTTAAAAAAGAACCTTTATCTAAAGATGAAATCTCTGATTTGGCCCATAAGGTTGGCGTCGATGTGCTCGTAAATACCCGCGGTACTACCTATAGAAAGTTAGAAATCAAAGATAAAAATCTAAGCAATGAGGAATTGCTCGAGCTGGTTCATGAGCACCAAAGTATGCTCAAACGCCCAATATTAGTACTAGAGGAGTCAGTTTTGGTGGGTTTTGATGAGGTAGCATTTGAACAATTTGCAAAACAACATGAATTACTGGACTAAAAAAGCATCTTTTTTCGGGTTGATGGATATGAGGCAGGCTGTATTTCGTTTGTCTGTGATGGCGGTTTTGTCTTTGTTGTGTATGACGCAAGCAGTAGCTTCCGTGTCTTATTTTGAGCAGCAAATTCATAAATCTGATCTCGAAACACAGGAACTAGAAACGTATAAACCCGAGCTTGAGGGAATATTAGCCAAGGTACAACCCACTGTGCCAGATATTTTGAGTGCTGGAGAGTGGTTTAGGTATGAGGTAAGCTATGGATTTTTTACCCTAGGATGGGTAGAGGTGAGTATTTTATCTGATACGGTGTATAATGGGCGGGTGCATCATCACTTACTAACACGGATGATATCGAACGACCGGCTCCCTTTGATTGGCTATGAACGGGATGAGTTTCATACCCTTTTTTATGTCAATGAAGAAGGCTTGCCAGTGAGCAGTCTTTTTTGGAAGGATAATGTGGACGAAGAGGAATTGGATGAAATTGTGTACCGTTTTGATAGAGAGACTGAGCAGGTGTTCTATAAAGAGGAAGATGAAACCACAGGAGAGCTTTCCTTGGTGGAGCCAGCTACGGCTGGACACATTGTGTTTGTTTATTCGCGTTTGTTTGCCGGTGGTGGGGCGAATACGGAACTGCCAGTATATGTAAGCAAAAAGCTCGGATATCTTGATTTTGATCACAGCTCAGCCACCGAAATGCGAGCGTATGAGGCATTTGAGGAACCGATAGTAACCTATAAAACCAATGGGCGTACTGTCGATATAGTTGGGCCATTTGGATTTAGTGGTCGCTTTGCAGCTTTTTTTGCACAGGATGATCTAAGGATTCCATTAGAAGCGAGGGTTAAAATGTTCTTAGGCAGTGCTGTTGTAAAACTGATTGAATATCGAAAAGGAAATTCAGGCCAAACTATTCGGCAGGGAATGGAGTGATAAATTTGAAGGACCTAAAACCACTGATAGAACCAAACGCGATGGACAAACTACAGACGGAAACAAATATGATGGAAAAACCGATAATTAAGTGTATTCAATTGCCCCATGCGAAGGACCTTCCGTTACCCTCGTACCAGACTCAGGGAGCTGCTGGTATGGATGTTCGGGTAGCCTTAATGAAGGAAATCACGTTAGAGCCAGGAGAGCGTGCCTTAGTGCCTACCGGCTTAATAATGGCCATTCCGAAGGGTTACGAAGTTCAGATTCGGCCTCGAAGTGGTCTAGCAATTAAGCATGGAATAACCATGGTAAATAGTCCAGGAACTATTGATTCCGATTTCCGAGGAGAAATTCATCTCATTGTTATAAATCACGGACAGCAAGCATTTACGGTCAAAAATGGAGACCGAATGGCTCAGATGGTGGTGCAAAGAATACATCAGGCAGAGATTGTTCAGACTAGTGAGGTAGACCAAACTCAGCGAGGCCATGGCGGCTTTGGATCAACCGGGGTAGAATAAATTATGGTGGATGCTAGAACGCCCAAAAACTCTTTTAGGCAGGCGTTTACTCCCTTTGCCGAGCTCATAAAAGAGTACCCTTTCTACCGTAGATTATGGATTGCGCAGGCAATATCTAATTTTGGGGATTGGTTTGGTCTTTTGGCGTTGTATGCTTTGGTGCAAAGATACTCCGATTCGGAGTTCTTGTTAGGCTTAGTGATCATAGTTAAGATGCTGAGTTTAGCATTTTTCTCACCCATTGCTGGTTATCTGACGGATCGCTTTAATCGCCGCATACTCATGATTATATGTGATGGAGGTCGGGCCTTAAGTTTACTCCTCATGCTACTCGTTCAACAGGAAAGCCTTCTATGGTTAGCCTATGCGCTGACGGGGTTTCAGATGATGCTTTCAGCTATTTTTGAACCCGCTAAAACAGCCTCTATTCCTAATGTGGTCCCACCTGAGCGTTTAGTTGATGCCAATATTATATCGACGGCTACATGGAGTATAATTTTCACCACAGGAATGGCGATAGGTGGTTTTGCTACTGAATGGATTGGTGTGGAGGGTGTCTTCATTCTAGATGCCTTCACCTATTTAGTTTCGGCATGGTTTATTTATCGGGCGGTCATTCCACAAGAGGAGCGGCGCCCTAACTATGAGGAAGGACAGAAAAAGTTATCATTCTGGGAAGATATTCGTCAAAATATTGGTGCTGACATTGTATTAGGCGTTCGTTATCTACTCGACAACCATCAAATTCTGCGACCAGCGGTAGCTAAAGGAACTTCTACCATATTTTTAGGTGGCTTGGTGTACATGTTGGTATTGGTGAGTGATAGCATTTTGCAAATGGGGAGCATTGGTCTGGGATTGTTGTACGCAGCCCGGGGAATTGGGACTGGTATTGGTCCTGTTATAGCTCGGCAATATTTCACCGATGAACGGCAATGGGTAGTGGTTATGGGGGCTAGTATTGCATTGTCAGGTGCGTTGTACTTGGTGGTAGGATTGACCCATGTCTGGTGGATGATGTTTGTCTTTGTTTTGTTGGCTCATGCCGCATCAGGAGCAAATTGGGTCACTTCTACGGTACTCCTGCAAAAAAGATCAGAAGATAACTTTCGAGGCCGAGTGTTTAGTACCGAGTGGTTGCTGTTTACCCTGGGTAATTCGCTATCGGTCATTGTGGCATCGGTGCTGCTGGAGTGGCAAATTGTAGCGCTTCAAACCTTGATTAGCTCATATGCGGTAGGCTTGATGGTATCAGGATTGTTGTGGCTGGCAACAGTAGCCAATTGGGAGCGTAATTGGGTACAAAAAGGACTGATCTAATTCAATAATAATGAGTGAGACAGCTCTTAAAGAATGGGAGCGAGAATACGAATTGCAGTTTTCAATTCTATTTAAATTCTAATTGATGATTATTCGACAAGAACTCTAAAATATGTCCAATTTAAGAGCAGAATAAGGTCTGATTTAGTATATTTGTATCTAATTTAAACTCAAAGATGCTTCTGTGAAATTCTGGAAATGTCTAATTATTATTTGGATGAGTCTGGTTATTGCGGGTGGGTTCCTGATAAATATCCCATTTATACCCATCTTAGAGCAGACCGCCCGTAACTTATTTTTCCATGTGCCTATGTGGATGGCTATGTATGCCATGTTTGTCATAAGCGTGTTTCATAGTTTAACTTACCTGCGAAAAGCAGATTGGTTAGCAGATATTAAAGCAGAGGCAGCGGCTAAAACAGGAATTGTTTTTGGGGTTTGTGGACTTTTGACTGGTTCATTATGGGCTCGGTTCACTTGGGGAACATGGTGGAATTTTGCTGAGCCTAAAATGAATTTGGCTGCACTAGCCTTGATGATTTATGTTGCCTACTTCATGTTGAGATCTGCATTTGACGAACCCAAGAAAAGGGCGCGAATATCTGCAGTTTATAATATCTTTGCAGTAAGTACTATTCCATTTTTGCTGTACGTAGTTCCACGTCAATTGACTAGCCTGCATCCAGGAGCAGATGGGAATCCAGCCTTTTCTGAAATTACTGCTGACGAACTTAGGTTTATTTTATACCCAGCCATGATAGGTTTCATCGCGTTATCGTATTGGGTATACGACATAACTTACCGAGTATATCGAGTCAGATATATTTCAGAACAACCACTTAAAAATCCAATATAAACTATGTACTTAACTCAGCTATTATTTTTAGTAACGAGTATGTTTCAAGACTCTACAGACGTTGCCCCCATGGATACGTTAAGCGAGGCATATTCAGATAAATGGATTTCGGCAGCTAATCAGGGGGAGGGATTCTTTGCAAGCTTTATGAGTTCAAATAATCTCATTTTTGTTGTATTAGGGGTTACCTTAATTATTTGGACGGTACTGATCGTGTATCTTACTCGTGTAGATAAAAAAATATCCTTGCTAGAAAACCAATTAAATCATTCATCAAATGAAGCCTAAATTAATTTTTGGAAGCATTGCAATCATTGTCTTCACCTCATTGCTCCTGTATAATTTCGGGGAGAGTATCAGCACCTATACCGACTTTGACAAT
>DCQQ01000001.1:0-6406 GCA_002323515.1 Balneolaceae bacterium UBA1514
CGCTTTCAGCCACTCAGCCACCTCTCCAATCAAACGCTATTCTGTACGTGAATAACAATTTAAGGATTTTAAATATACGGCCCTTAACAGCAGTACGCAATGTGTGATTGGCTTATTTTTTATTTTCTACTATATAAATTTGCCCCAAATTTCTTCCATGTTGTGCATAATCCAGTCCATAACCTAACACGAAAGCATTTGGAATTTCAAAACCAACATATGCTAAATCCACCGGATGAACGGTAGCCTCCTTTTTGTGCAGTAGTGTAACCACTGATAATGAGGCTGGATTGTGGGTTCGCATTTCGTCAAGCATATAGTTCATAGAAAGTCCGGTATCGACAATATCTTCCACTAATATGATATGGCGTCCCTCTAAACGTGCGTCGACTTTTTTAAGTGTGGTAACATTTCCTGAGGATACTTTTTTGTCCCCATAGCTACTTAGTTTAACGAAATCTACTTCACAAGGTATTTCCACATGCCGCATAAGATCTGCTAAAAAAATAAATGACCCATTCAATACACCTATAAAGATTGGATTCAAATTTGCAAAATCTTTATCAAGTTGTTTACCCATAAATGAAATTCGGGTGCTAATTTGTTCTTGGGTTATAAAAGGAGCGAAACGTTCTCCTTGCACTTCTATACTGTCAGGGGTAAACATAATTCTATATTTTCAATTAATAGAGGATTTCAATCCAATTTGCAAGACTAATGTAGTCGCTTGGGTACACTTTTGCTGATCGGATGGAATACCGTAATGGGATATGTCCTTAGATTTATTTGTGGGGAATAGTACAGCAATTATTGAATTATTGCCATCTTCGAGAATTTTATAATCCGGTTTTTCTGCTAAGGGGATCTTATTATTGATCAAATAATCTGACATTTTTGTCGTTCCTTTCATACCGAGTGGGGTAAATCGATCCCCTTCTTTCCAATCTCTAATTCGTAATGGCCAAGATACAGTGTGTGCATCCAAATACAACTCTGGCCCGTTTTTGGCTAATTCAAGAAGGTTCATACCCTTTAGTACTTGAAAAGTATAGGGTTCCTTTTGCAGTAATTCATTACTCCCAGGTTGCTCAATTAGCTCAGTAGCATGAGTGGAAGTCTGGTCTGGCATGGCTAGTAAGCACGTACGCTGCCTATATACCCTCAAATGTTCATTAACGGACACTTTCTTTCCTGGCTCTGCCTTAATAAGCCCTCGCAAGTGATTCAACTGACCACGACTAAGACGTTCTTCCTTTCGAAATAATGGATGCTTTTCCACGAATATCTTTAACCGGTCTAGCTGCACACTTTCTGAAAAAGGCTCCAATTCAGTGAGATCAACTTTATGCTGGTTAGAATCTACATGAAACCGAATACATCTAGCTGCCCATTGATCCTGATAACTCCTTAACAAGCGACCATATTCACCCAAATCTAGTAGGTGTTCATCCCAACCTGGAAATCGTTGATTTAGCATAGGCACCCATTCGTTGCGTAGCCAGTTACGATTGTACGTCGACTTGGCATTCGTGGAATCCTCGCGATAAGGTACCGAACTGATTCCTGCATAATCAATTAGCTCGGTTTTAGAGTGCTTTAGCCAAGGTCGAAAAAGTGCTTGTTCCTCTTCCCACACCTTCATTCCATCCCAATGAACAGGCGAAGAACCGCGAAATAATTTCTGGAAAACTGTTTCTAAAACATCTTCACGATGATGGGCTAAAACAATAGCTTCGGCGGCCTCTTCTCTTCGTAATTCACTAAAAATTTGATATCGTATTTCTCTTGCCCAAGCCTGGAGGTTACCAAATGAAGAATCATAATGTAGCCTAAATGAAGCCACTTCAAAGGCATAAAATTGAGCTAGATGCTCCACTAATTCCTGATCTTGATCACTATCAACCCCTCTTAACCCGTAATTTATATGGATTACAAAAAGTTGTTGCTTTAGTTCATGCAATGCGGTTAAAAGGGCCATTGAATCCACGCCACCACTCACACCTATGATCAGCTTTTTACCCCATAATTCATGACTCCTCAAAGATTCTTCCAGTGTTTCAAGCAATGTAGAATTTCCTAAACTAGACGGGGTGTATTCGGATTTGTTCATATGTAAAAGTATCGACTTCCCTCTCCTTATTCAATACACGCAAATGTCCCAGGATATCTACCCCATGACAAGTAAATATTCCTGGTACTTGAGAACCATCCACAACAATACGAACTGAAGTATTATACCACAGTAAATGGGTATTCAAAACCTGTACTAATTCCATAGGTTGGGTTTCCCACAAAGAATAGTAGTGCTCAAAAAAATTCAAATAACGGGCCAGTAACTCTTCGCGTATCCAAGTCTCAGGAAATAATAATCGCAGTGAACTAGCTTTAGACTTTAGATTCGGAGGGAAATGGTCTTGATCAATATTCCATCCAGTTCCGATCACACTACCTTTTAGAAATCCGCCGTGAAAAATATTTTCGGCTAAAATTCCTGCAATTTTATGTTCACCGATATATACATCGTTTGGCCACTTAATCTTCAACTGGTTCATTAACGGATGAGCCAAGTTATAAGACCGAATGCTCTCAATAATAGAATGGGCCGAAATTAGCGATAGTAAAAAAAGCCCCTCCGTTCTAAGGGGTTTTGTATAAATGGAGAAATAAAGGTTCTTGTGAGCATCCCCAAACCAACTTTTACCTGACTGTCCACGTCCTTTCAATTGGTAATTCGCAAGTATTAAACTTCCATGCACTAAATCACGTGGGGGGTTTTTGGCATAGTTGTTTGTAGAATCAGTCTGCTCTAAGAGTAAACGATCTCTGCCCACCCATTTAGTTGTTAGGTGCCTCTCAAATATCTCTATATCTATCACACAATATTAATTACCTATGATTATAACAGAATCCTCTGTCCCAAATTGATTCGGAATATACTCATCTGCTGCGTAATCATTTTCCCATAGTTCATTATCAATTAGATATTTGAATCTATAGCTTTGTTCAGGCTTTAATCTAAGCTCGATTTGATACGTGTCCTTCTTTTTTTCAAGTAAATGGTCAGCTGGATTCCAATCGTTGAAATCGCCAACAATGGCTACTTGTTCTTTTGCAACATTAGCTGGCATGGTAAAAGTGACCTTACATACTGTTCGCTTTGGTGTAAATTTTTTTGATAGCATAATAGTCTAAATGATGTTTGAGAGTTTGTCGCTCAATAAATCTGAACACCTAATTATAAACATATTATTTAATCGATTAAAGTAATTTTTATTAATTAATTGTTACTAAAATCTTTTTTGCATAATCTATTAAGGATATATAGATAAAAATTTTAAACTATTTCTTTTTGGAACCGATTTCAACTTTAAGAAATGGTGAATTCAAGCTAAAACACATATTAAAATACCGTTTAGCTTCGATGGAAAATGGTTGAAAATAGCTGATGTACCTGTTCACGGTCTTGAACCTTAACTATTTTTGAAGCAAACAACTCAAACTCGGATAGCATATAGGTATGAATCCATTTTTTGACCGATAAAATGGCCGAGGGCTTCATACTTAAATTACGGATACCCAATCCAATTAGCCCACTCGCACCTAGAAGAGTACTAGCCAATTCGCCGCAAACACTTACTTCAATATCCTCATTTTGGGCAGCTAACTGAATTTGTTGAACCAATTTCCAAATGGCTGGGTGATCATGCTCAAAAAGCCGACCAACCTGATCATTTGTTCGATCCACCGCCAAGGTATACTGAGTAAGATCGTTAGTTCCAATACTAAAAAAATCGACTTCTTTGGCAAATTTATCAGCCATTACAGCTACGGCAGGTACCTCAACCATAATCCCAAGGGGGACATCCTGCACCTGAGTAAATCCTTCTTTTATCAATTCACTTTTAACTATACTCAGCTCTTCCTTCAACAGATGTACCTCTTGAATGTTAGTCACCATAGGGACTAGAATACGTATTCGATCTGGGTAATCTTGAGTGCACTTTAGAATAGAACGTAGCTGTGAATGCAACATCTCTTTTTCGTCGAGTAGCATCCGAATACCACGCCATCCTAAAAATGGATTTGACTCTTCGGTGGTGAAGCCGTGTAACTTATCGCCTCCAACATCGAACAGACGTATAACAACCGGCCCTGTACTATCATCTAGTAAACGTCTGTAGTACATATCCTGCTCTTTTTCACTTTTATGGGTTAGCCCGCCATATAACAATCCCTCTGTTCGAACTAAACCTATTCCCTCGGCCCGGTAACTAGAGGCCATAGGTAACTCTTGTATAAATTCTATGTTAGCGTGAACCTGCACTCGCTCACCATCTTTAGTAATGGCAGGTAGACGACTTGGCTTAATTTTTTTCTTAGCCACCTGGGCATCAGAAATTTTGGTTTTATACTCCCGGATGGTTTCAGGGCTTGGATTGACTAGTAGTACCCCTTCTTCACCATCAATGATCCCTATCCTTCCTGAAGATATATCTTGAATTTGGGTTCCAATTTGGACCAAGCAAGGGATATTCAAGGACTGCGCAACAATTGCAGCATGCGCTGTCAATCCGCCTTTTTCCAACACTATTCCCATCACTTTAGACTCTGAGAGTTGTACCACCTCGGTGGGAGACAAATCTCGTGCAACCACAATGCATCCTCTAATCTGAGGTGTAGAGTCAATTGATACCGGTAGTTCTAGGTTAGTATCAGCTTGTTCATCTGACTTGGAACGCTCCGAATATGCAGCGGCTAACTTAACCAAGCGATCTTTTATCGTAATTAAATCAATGATGCGTTGACGAAATAAATTAGAGGCACTATCGCGAAGTCGACCTATATAAAGCTCGTAAACTTGATCAATCGCATAGGATGCTGAAACTACGTTTGTCCGGATTGAATTAATTATTTCACCCTTTATCTGCTCATCTTGTAAAATTAAGCTTTGTGATTTAATTATTTCGGAAGCCGTTCCTCTTAACTTGATGAGTAATTGCTCAAGTTCATGCTCATATACCTCTAATGCACGCCGATAATACCGTATCTCTTGTTGAACTTCGCCTAAAGATACCTGCTTAGACGAAGTCTCATAGCTCGATTGTTCTCGAATAAATAGGGGACCAACAGCCGAACCGTCCGAGGCTGTTAGACCTTCAAGTTTATTCATCCTTCATTCCAAATTTTTGATCAATTAATTCTTCCAACGCCTCCAAACAGGCTTTTTCATCGGGTCCATCTATCTCTAATTCCATTTCGGCGCCTTGCTCAGCAGCAAGTGTCATCACCCCTAAAATACTTTTACCATTTACCCTATAACCATACATATGTATAAAAAAGTCCGATTTAAATGAACTGCTTAGTTTAACCAGCGCAGCTGATGGGCGCGCATGTAGCCCAGATGAGTTTTTGATCGTTACCTTTTTTCTAATCATAGTAATTATTTAATGTTCCTATATCGGAATATAGCATTCTAGCGTAAATAAACTACTCGAAAGTATGGGGCTCAATAATTTAGCTCTATCATCCTTGACTCAAATCAACTACGGGCAGGTTTGGATTTCTCAGTAAATCACCGTTACCCTTTTGGCTATTCTTTTGTACCTTACTCCCTGTTTATATGCATTCTAACCCAAAAAAATGAGTGAGCATCATGTCTGTTAGTAAAGAAGAAGTTCAGTATGTCGCAGGCCTTGCCAAGTTACATTTAAGCGAGAGCGAAATTAGTATTCTATCAAGAGATATGAATGCTATTCTAGGTTATATGGAACGCTTAAATAACCTTGACACCTCGGACGTAGAGCCATTAGAACACGTCATTGAATTGGGCAAAACATATCGTCCAGACCAAGCATATGAGCCCTTAGCTCATGAAAATGCTTTGAAGAACGCTCCAGATACCGATTCTGACTACTTTAGAGTGCCAAAAGTCATAGAATAAGTTACCATGCTAGATTCTCTTTCCTCCCGAACACAGCATCTGATTGCCCTAGGCCTATTGTTTTTTGTGCCTCTCATTTTATTTTTCCCATCAACTATAGGGGGAAAAGAAATGCAGCGTCACGATATTACTCAGTGGCGAGCTGGAGCAGAATCCATCATAGATTATCGAGAAGAATTTGGTGAAGAGCCTTTATGGTCAAAAAACATGTTTGGTGGTATGCCTTCGTTTGTTATCTCTACCGCACGACAAGTTCCTCACATTGATACAATCATAAAACCCTTTTTTAACAAGTGGTATCCAGCGTTCGAATATTGGGTTCTGCTAGCAGGCATGTATGTACTGCTCACTCTGATGGGATTCCGGCCATGGACAGCCGTTACTGGTAGCATCATATACGGCTTAACTACCTATTTCCCCATTATCATTATGGCGGGTCATACCTCCAAATTTTTCGCTCTAGCG
>DCQQ01000001.1:6689-41061 GCA_002323515.1 Balneolaceae bacterium UBA1514
GGGTCATCCCTCCAAATTTTTCGCTCTAGCGCTGGCCCCTTGGATGTTAGTTGGATACTGGATCATTACTAGGAGCCCCAATATCTTGCGAGGTCTACTGGTATTTTCGATTGCAGTAAGCCTTGAATTCAGAGCCGGGCATCCGCAAATCACCTATTACTTTTTATTTGTTCTTCTCTTTGTTTGGCTGTTTGATGTGTGGAATGGACTTAAAACTAAGGAGCAGCAAAAGTGGATTAAACTAACCCTAGTACTACTTGTGGGGGGACTTATTGGAGTCGCTGGTAATGCGGAAAAGTTACTACCCTTGCAAGAATATGCTCAATATAGTATCCGTGGAGGATCTGACATTTCCGAAACAACAGGCTTAGATAAATCCTATGCTTTTGCTTGGTCTCAGGGCATTAAAGAAACTTTGACTCTTCTGCTTCCAAATGCTTTTGGTGGTGCCTCTCCAAACTATTGGGGTCCTAAAACGGTTACCAGTGGCCCTCACTATCTCGGCTTTCTTGCAATTCCATTTATCATCTTTGGCCTTATCAAACGCAGGGATTACACTCCCTTTGCTTTTCTCTCCATTGGCATGCTTGCACTATTCTTTTCTTGGGGAGAAAACTTCTCAACGTTCAATAACCTTGCTTTTAACACCATCCCATTTTTTGACAAATTTAGAGCGCCCGAGACCTGGCTAGTTATAAGCTCATTCAGTGCGTCTATTTTAGTGACCTATGGATTGGAGGCACTGCCTAAATTTAAACCAAATAAATTTAGCTTGACTAAAGTACGGGTTCCTTTGATAGTGATTGCAGGGGTTTTTGGCTTTGCATTTTTAAGCTATAGCAGCTTAGACTATACGAATCCCCAAGAAGTTGACCGATTTGCCAATAAAATTGCTCAACAAAATCAAGTTAGTCCTTCGAATGCGCAAGTTAGAAGTCAAGCTGCCAATTATGTTCAACAACGATTGGTACCTGAACGGGAAGACCTAGCAAGAGCTGATTTTATACGCTTTGGAGTACTCAGTGTTGTACTTTTTGGCCTACTCTATGCCTATTTTAGCGCTAAACTATCCTACACCGTGGTCTTACTACTTTTATTCGGATTGCAAGGCTACGATTTGTTACAGGTTGGATTTCGATTCGTGCCAGAGTCGGGCTTTACTCACCAAAACCCTTACGATTCAGCATTTATGGAACGGCAAGCACGCCCACTTGATCGCTTCATCCAGCAAAATATATATGACGAAAACGGAATCTATGAACACCGGGTCTTACCTCTTCTAGACAACCCATTCAACAACGCAGTACCATCCTATTTTTACCCTACCATTGGAGGGTACAGTGGGGCAAAACTAAGTTTGTTCCAGGATGTTTTTATGTCCAATAATGCCGCTCTATTCGACGGCCCCTTGGGAATCAACCTAGATTTACTGCGATTATTTGGCACCAAATATATAACCTATGGTGGAGGCTTAAATGTACCTGGCATAGTTCCTGTGTACTCTACTGAACAGGGGTCGGTCTATGAAGTAACAAACATACTACCAAAAGCATTTTTTGTGGATTCCGTCCGACTTGTTAACAGCGGCCCAGAAGCATTTGACTATTTAAAAAATCCAGCTAGAATTGATTTCTCATCCACTGCTCTAGTAGAACAAGTAGACTTATGGCAAGACCAAGCTACCCAAAAAATCAACGGATTATCAAATTCTTCACTGGTTGATTCGACCAGTCTCGCAACCGTTACAAGGTACAATGGCGCAGAGCTTGAAGTTAGTATAAGACGCTCATCACCAGGTTTTCTAGTAATCAATGAGATGTATTACCCAGCGGGATGGAAAGCCCTATTGAATGGCGAAGAGATTCAAATTTATAGAACAAACTACTTTTTACGCGGTTTAATCATACCACCTGGTGAACACGAACTCACTCTTGATTTCAAACCCAACTCATTTAGTCAGGGCATACTTATTTCTTGGCTCTCGGTAGCCTTACAATTGCTGCTAGGGCTTTGGTTGGGAATAATGTGGTACCGAAGTAAAGAATTGTAGATGGAAAAAAAGCCTAAGGTCTTAGTTATTAGCTATTACTGGTATCCATTTGCAGGTGTGGGTACCTACCGAGTTTCTAGATTTGTAAAATATCTTCAACGCCTAGGATGGGAAGTGGTAGTTTTAACTGCAAAAAAAGCCTCATCTGGTCACCGTTCAGATCCTGATGATCCATTACTTGCTCGCGTGAAGGTATATAGATCATCCATCATTGAACCGACTCAATTACTTTCGAAAAAGAATTCCGGCAAAACTAGTGTTACACACAACCCTTCTATATTTTACGCTAAAAACAAAGGATTTCTTGCCAAAATAGCTGTTTGGATGCGGTTAAATATCCTCATCCCAGATGCCAAACTAACGTGGAAATGGTTTGCTGTCCCATTAGGAAGAAAGGTGATTAAGCAAGAAGCACCCGATATCATTTTTTCCACCTCACCACCTCCTACAACTCATCGAATAGCGCAACAATTAGCTTCCTGGAGCGCAATCCCTTGGTTAGCAGATTTCAGAGATCCATGGACCAACATATACTACTATGATCAAACTCCTTTAGGAACTTTAGCGGCGAAAAAAAATAAACGATTAGAAGAAAAAGTTATTCGCTCTGCCGATAAGATAACCGTGGTAAATCATGGGTTTTTTGATGAATTACCCGATTCAATAATGGCCAAAATGCAGCGAATAACCAATGGGTATGATCCGGATCACATCCAAGCTCAAGAAAATATTCCTCATAGAAACGAAGGCTTTACGATTCGATATTTTGGAAGTTTAAAAATAAATCAAAGACCAACTGCTTTTTTAGAGGCCCTAAGCCGAATCGAAAATGAAACTCCTGAAATTGCCCATCGAATACGTTTCGAATTCTTCGGGAGTTTGGATTCAAGTGTAGAAGCAGAAATAGAGTCGATTTGTGATAATATCACCTTCAAAAGAAATGAGTTTATTCAGCACTCAGATATGATGACTTTACTACCAAAAAGTGACCTTTTACTATTATCCATTGGAAACTCGAAAAACAGTAATTATGCCTTATCAACTAAAGTATTTGAATACATGATTTCTGGCTCTAAAGTTCTTGGTATTGGCCCTAGCCAAGGCGCCGCTGCGGAAGTAGTTGCCAAAACAGGTATTGGCAAATTTTTCGAAAGAGATGATACAGCAGGCGTTTACGCTTATTTAATCACCTGTTTTGAGGCATTCAATCGCGATGAGTCACCATATATTAATAGAAACGAGTCTATGGAGAAATACAGCTTCAATAAACTCTCTCAGCAATTAGACTCGACTATGAAGGAGCTTATTCGTTAGTTTATGGCTTTTTTGTGAGCCCTTTCGTTAACTAACGCTTCTCTTTTTTTCTTACCAGTATTGGTATAGGGTATGCTACCAACATATTCAAACTGAGTTGGAATTTTATACGAATCGAGCGATTCACGCAAAATATTCACCCACTCCTGTGTGCTCAATTTTATATCATTAGATACAATAAATGCCTGTATTTGTTCACCCAGTAATTCATTGGCCATCGCGCAACAAGCACAATCTTGGACAGTTGGGTGGCTCATGAGGTGTCGCTCAATCTCCTGAGGGAATACTTTTTTACCCCCAATATTGATAACATCATCGTTCCTACCTTTCAATTGAATATGCCCACTGGGTGTTAGAATAGCAAGATCCCCCGTCCTAAACCATCCGTTTACCAAAACCTGCTGACTTCGCTCCTGGTCATTCCAATATCCAGGGGTTTGTATGGATCCACGTACCGTAATTTCACCTAGCTCCCCAACGGATACAGGGCTCATTGATGCATCCACAATTGCAACATCTACATTAGGCGCCGGCTTACCCAAGGTATCCAAATGGGCTGCATCATCATGAAACTCAGTAAAAATATTGGCCGCGACCTCCGTCAATCCATAATGCATACAAATCCGAGTGGATGGAAGCTGTTCCGCCAATTCTCTCTTCTGCTCAGCCGGCATGGGCATACTACCAAATTCAATGTAATTTAACTTCTGAAAATAAGGTATGTAACGATCTTTCATCAATTTTTTTACCACTTGATAACCGGTGGGCACCATACATAAGCCAGTAGCACCATCTGAAATATGATCAAAAAACCGCTGGGGAAACATAAACCCTTCTTCTAAAATAGCTGTCGCCCCCATCATTAAGTTTACCCGTAACCTTCGAAGTCCAAAGGCATGATGTAGTGATAGTGGGATTATTTCTTTATCGTGAGGTGTATTCCCGATGAATTCATTTGAGTTGACAGCCCCAGCAAAGATATTTTCATGGGTAAGTTGTACCCCTTTTTGAGAACCTGTCGTACCTGTGGTAAATAAAATATCTGCAATCTCATTGCCTTGAGGAAAAGGGTTTATTTCTCCTGGTTGATGAGTATCGATATCCTGATCCAACTCTTCAAAGGCGAAACTAGTTTCTAGGGAGCCTGGGAATAATGCTATCGCTGGTTCAATTTGAATAAATAATTCATTTAGTTCTGCTGGTGCCATCCTCGCATCAACAGGTACAGCAATAGCACCTATTCGATGGCAGGCCAAATAAATGGCTGGAAAGCGCAAGGATGTCTGCCCATGAAATAATATTCTATCCCCCCGTTTGACCCCTTTAGCTGTAAAAAAGTAGCCATATGCTTCCACCCAATACGCAAGTTGTGTATAACTTAGCGAATAATCCTTCCAAATTATGGCTGTTTTATTCGGGTTTTCTTCAACTACTTGAAAAAAAGAATGAATAATGGAATTGGGCGTTGACATTCCGCTTAGGATAATTCTTCGATTAGTTCTTTGAAATGAGCTACCGATTCAAGCTTAGCAATTTGTTCAGGGGTAATTTCAATATCGTACTCATCTTCGATAGCGGTTATAATATTAATATGACCTAGAGAGTCCCAACCAGGTAAGTCTTGAGAAGTAGTTTGGTCGTTAATTTGTGTATCTGCTGACAACATGAGTGTTTGTCGAATCAGTTCTTCTATGTTGTTCATTACCATTTTCAAGTTTTAGGAATAATTTTTTGCCCAATTGCTTGGTAGTGATCAGGAATAGATTGGGTTACCGTTGCACCAATTGCAACAAATGCATGATCACCAATACTAAGTTTATTCAAAATAGTTACACCCGGACTAAGCCAAACATGATCCCCAATAGTGGTAGAACCAGCGATAGAAACTGCCCCAGTAATTAGGCAATGCTTCCCTATTTTCACATTATGTGAGATGTGTACTGCTTTCGATATCTTAGTTCCTTCGCCTATAAAGGTATCTTGAATCGCACCTCTATCAATGGTACTGCCTGCCCCTACTTCGACCCGATTGGATAATCGAACCCCGCCAAGATGAGGAAATCGCTCCCAAGCCCCCTGAGAAGTTTTAGCCAATCCGAAGCCTTCAGCACCTAAAACTACACCTGCTTCAATGACTACCTCATCTCCAATTATCACCCCATCATAGAGGAAACAATTACCATGAATATTGGTTCTAGCTCCTATTACGCACTTACCAATAGTGCAATTAGGTCCTATACTAGCCGAGGGATCTATCTCTGCTTCCGGATGTACTACGCAGCTAGAATGTACTCCAAGTTCATTTTGGTCAACAGTGATTGATCGAGTCATCCTAGTAAAGGCAAGTTTCGGATCCACCACCTTAATCAGTGACTTTGTGGATTGAACTTTCGAACTCAACACTATGCTCTCATCACACACAATAACAGTTGCTTGAGTTTTTTCAACGATCTCTTGTTTGTTATTTGCACTAGGATGACACCATGTAATGGCTTTTTTACTAGGATCATATTTTTTATCGTCTATAGAAGCCACTAAATCTAAGCGATAATTATCAGCCGAACCCTCTCGGCTGTAGGCACCACGCAGTACCTCTAATAGATTATTAAGGAAAAAAGGCTGATTATTGGCCATAGATTTAAAAACTCAGGTTAGAATAGAAAAGCAACTATAATTTAAGTCTTTTAACTTCAAAAGCCTCAGCAAAAGCCTCGTTGACCTGTACCCCACGAACACGGGCTAAACCCTCTATAAATTCTTTTGTAAAATATGGGCGTTGTTTTTCGAACTGTGAATAATAGGCTTGCATCATCTTCCACTTTAAATCCAAGTGTCGCTGCTCTAGTGGCACAAAAGCCTGAGTGTAAAAGCTTATATGATTCCATGGAAGTTCATATCCCCAAATACTAACCTGCTTAAACGCTCTCAACCCCTCATTATGAACTACTTGATGATCTTGATGCAGATCACTACCAGAGGGAACCAATACTAAATCTGGTTTGATTTGCTGGCGTAACTTAACTAATTCCTCAAGAACTTCTTGTCGGTGATAGGACAACATTCTAACCTGATAATCATAGACAAATAACTGCTCTTTTGGGATGCCTAGAATATCCATAGACGCATGGAATTCATCCCTCAATTGATCTGGATTGGCACCTTCGGGTAAGGATGCTCTAGCGGTTGAAAAAGCGGCAACATAAATCTTCTTACCCTCCTCTAAAAAGCGTGCAATGGTTCCGCCACAACCCAACTCTGCATCGTCGGTATGTGGGGCTAGAATAAGGACTGTTTGAATGCTTTGCATAGGGTTAAGTTAGGTTATTGTACTTTTTTATAAAATATATGCTCAATCTTAGAAAGACTCCGATTCGAACGAATGTGATTTTTTATTACAGCTAGATTGGACAACTGGGTTGTATTTATTAATGTGAAAGAATGACCTATATGGTTGATGAGGAATTGCTGCATTTTGATGTGAAATTTCATTCCCCGAGCTTTAGGAATAACCCCTGTCATCAATCCCTTATATGTCTGATGATCGACTATTTTTAACATAAAAAATCCAACTACCTCATTGCTGAATTCAATAACAGCGGTTAAAATATTTGGGTCATTTATATTATTTGTAATTGATGCACCGTAATATTTCTTACAAGCACTCTCATCAAAAAATATTGGGTTATTAAAACGGGTCCTGTATTCCTCATTTTGACACATGGATTTTAAGTTCAATGCTGAAATAAGTGAATGATCATCCTCTTCAATCAAACGAATACCTTCATACACTTCTTGAGATGGTTCAACCTCTGTCGCAAATTCAATGAAAGACTCTACAAGTGAAAATCCATGCTTTTGAGCCTCAATTATTCCTGAAAAATCGTCACTTGACAGCCTAAGTTCATAGAGCCCCTCTTCCTTACATAACTTAGGATCATCAGTGGAATCTAATCGATACCACTGGATACCATAAAATTCAGTCATCCATGAATCTAGTTTCATATAATCACTTTTTCTTGTAGAGTTTCGCGGGATTACCAAACCATATCTCATTATCAGGAACATCATCGCGAACTTGTGAACAAGCGCCAATCACGCAGTTATTCCCGATTGAAGTATTGGGCATAAGGGTGACATTAGCGCCAATCATACTTCCATGTCCAACACCCTTCACTTGTTTAACATCATTCTTTTCTAAATTGGGTGTATCTGTTAAAACAAATGAATACTTAATCAAACAATTATCGCCTATAACTGCATTTGCTGAAATTGTACATCTGCTACCCATCTTGGTATTATTCCCAATGATAACATTATTTCTTATTTCGCAATATGCTGTGAATGAACAATTTGACCCAATTTTTGCACCTTTCCTTACTATACAGAATGGTCCTAATGTTGTTCCGTCACCTATTTCAACATCATCCTCAACTAAAGCTAAAGGATGTATCGTTACATTATTTCCGATTTTTGCGTTTTCTGAAATCATATTAGAGTTAATTATTAGTAAAAAAAAACTGTACCTCATCAATTATACGTTTTTGGTCGCCTTCAGTTAAACTAAAAAAAATGGGTAAACGAACAAGCTTTTGAGCGTTTTCTACAGTTGTCGGTAAATGATACTTATTCAAATGTTGATGGGCAAAATTACTGCTATGTAATGGCACATAATGAAAAACAACAAGGATATTTTTACTTTTCATATAGCTTATAAAGCTGTCTCTTTGTTCTAGACTGTCTAATAATAGATAGAACATATGGGCATTTGATACAATACTATTAGGTACAACCGGTAGGGTAATTGAATGGGCCTCAGTACCTGAAAGAGAATTATAATATCGTTGATATAGTACATTTCTTTTGGTCTGAATCTCATCCAAATGCTCTAACTGGGCTTTTAAAACGGCTGCATTGATATCCGAAGGAAGAAAACTTGATCCAATGTCTACCCATGAATATTTATCCAACTCTCCCCTATAAAACTTACTTCTATTAGTTCCTTTTTCTCTAATAATCTCTGCTCTAGCTTTCAAAGTAGGATCATTAATGATTAATGCACCACCTTCTCCCATCGAAATGTTCTTGGTTTCGTGGAAGGAATAGCAGCCTAAATGACCAATACCCCCTAAATATTTACCTTTATATTCAGCATTGATACCCTGTGCTGCATCTTCTACTACGCTAAGATGATGTCTCTGCGCAATATCCATAATTAAATCCATCTCACAACTAACTCCTGCATAGTGTACTGGCATGATTGCCTTTGTACGTGAGGTGATGGCTTCTTCAATCAACGTCTCATCTATATTTTGTGTATCTGGACGGATATCAACAAATACCGGTTTGGCTCCTCTTAAGACTACAGCATTTGCCGTTGAAACAAATGTATAGGAAGGCATAATAACTTCATCTCCCGGACCAATATCTATTAATAACATAGCCATTTCAATGGCATGTGTCCCACTAGTTGTCAAAAGTACTTTTTCAAAACCGAATTTTTCTTCTAAAAATGATTGACACCAGTGCGTATAAAACCCGTCACCTGAAACCTTATTCCTAAGGTATGCATCTTCTATATACCTTATTTCTGGCCCAAACAAATTTTGCCTGTTAAATGGTATTCGTTCTAACATTTGTTGTTAAAAAGATCTAATAACTGCTTTTTTAATGTTTCTTTTGAGAAAACTTCTGCCATTATACGACTGTTAGATGTGGATTCATCCTTTGAAATTGGCCGTAACACGATTTCTTCTGTTGAACCAATAATTATTCCTAATTTTCTAAAATATACGGAATGATTTGCCTCGGGATGCAAGTAAACAGTCGCTCCATTTGCTAATAAATAGGTGATATTTCCCATACCTTGTTGCCGTATTTGTGGAAAAATAGCCATATTAATTTCCGATAGATAACTACGGTAAGTACTTAAGGAAAGAAGGTTTAATATAGGAACAAATCTCTCGCTAAATAAATTACTACCCTCTCTTTTGATTTCCTCTATGCTCTCATTTTTACCATACGATAATGGCATATAAAGTGAGTAATCATCCTTTTTAGATAAAAGCTGATTGAGTTTATTTAATAATTTTAAATGCTCATTAGATGGATCAGCCGAATGACCAATCATTATTTTTAAAGATGTTGGCTGAATAAAATCAACTGGGTCTGTTTCATGAGTTTCTGTAAAATCAAGCACATTACTTGGATATTTAAACGACCAAATAGGTGTAGGTTCTATATCAAAAAATGTTCTGATATCATCATACTCCCCTGGTATTCCAACTGCTAAATAACCAACACTCCGTACCGTCTTCGTTTGAATAAGAAGCAAGAGCCTAGTTTTTAGACTAAGAATAGTACTTTTAAATTTATGTAATTCCGCACCCCAGTAAAACCAAACACCTTTTTCCCGAAATAATGATGGTCTAAGAAGGATTAAAAACATAGTAAATATCTCATTTAGGCCATGAAGAATTATTTTATCAGCCCGGCTTAGTTCCTTAAATAGCCGCCTTAACAAAAGAGGCTGTAGGAGCATGCTAACTAGAGAGTACGGTTGAAGTATTATACTCTGATTCCTAGATAACAATTGTACATCTTTTTTTTTCCAAACAAAATAACGATGCCTATTCTCCACATCTACTATACTAACAAACTCAATGAAGTCCCTGATAAGTAGACTTTCAGTGCCAATATGTACAATATGCTTTTTAGTCATTTGATTGTTTGTATACCTGCTTCTAGCGTGAGTAAGGTAAAAAATAATTATGTGTATATTTCACTCAACATTACTTCGACCAAGGCATATACTATTTGGGTATTATAATTAAACAGAGTATTCGGAACGCAACCTTAACTTACTTAGGTATCGGGTTAGGTCTATTATCCACTATCTTTTTATTTCCTCATATTTTGGGAGTTGAAAAATATGGACTAACCAGAAGCTTAATCGCTATTACAACCATTAGTAGCCAGATAATCACACTTGGCATCCCGAATACTATACTAAAATTTGTACCAACATTAGAAAAAGATCAGGGAGGTAGAAGTAAATTTTTCAGAAGAGTCATCAGCCCTTCCTTTTTTATCCTCACCATTTATGTGACTTCTTATTTCTTCTTTGAATCCCATTGGCTTAGTCTATATGCCGACTCACCCCTTCTCGAAGTTTACCTATGGCTGGTAATACCTATGGTTTTCGCAAGTACCACTTTCTCACTTTTTTCCGCTTTTATAAAAGCTTCACTAGATACCGTTTTTGTCACTTTTTTACAGGATGTACTATTAAGAATACTTATTCTGATTTTTTTAGTTCTTTACTTTTTTGATATACTCAGTTTTCCGCATTTTATGTTAGGTTTTGTAGGTGCCTATTTGATAAATATGCTCATTTTATTGGCATACAGCTTAAGCCAAAAATATTATCTACCTTCTACAAGTAAGGCAGATAGCCCTTTTGACTTAAAAGAAACATTTACTTACAGTTTCTTCGCTTTTTTTAGTGGCTTCACCATGATTTTAGTGAGCAATATTGATTTAATAATGGTTGATATGTTCGAAGGACTTGAAAACGCTGGTATCTATGCCTTAGCTATGTATATGGGTACTGTTATCACCGTTCCGAGAAAAAGTTTGGCTAAAGTTATCCACCCTATTCTAACAAAGTCATTTAATGAAAATAACCTTGCCGAAGTTAAACGGCTTTATACACAATCTTCCATAAATCAATTACTCTTCTCTTTAATTATTTACGTTGGTATTTTAACAAACCTAGATGACTTATATCGTATATTACCAAACGAATTTTCAGAAGGTAAACCCATTATTGCTGTACTGGGTCTTGCTTATCTGTTTGATTTAGCAACTGGCTCAAATGGACAAATTATCATAACCTCTAAATACTTTAGGTTTGATTTTATCTCTTCATTAATACTCATGATTGCGGCTGTACTACTCAACTACTTTTTGATACCAAGATATGGCTTAATGGGTGCGGCAATTGCAACTGCCACGTCTGTTGGACTATATAACCTCATCAAAACCATATTCCTCTGGGTAGTTCTCCGCATTCAACCTTTCAAATGGCATACGCTATCTATTGCAGTACTTGGTATTATTTGTTATTTCTTAGGTGAATACATTAACATCGGCATCCACCCAATCTTCTCAATTATCATAAGGTCCATTATACTGGGAACAAGCTACTTAGGGCTTGCCTACACGTTTCGTTTGTCGAACGAATTTAACTCAACTATTAAAGATTTAGTAGCTAAATTAACTCGGAAAAAATAAATGCTTATAAAGCAGTTTTAAAAAATACCTGTTATTTTCAGATCTCTTTAAGAGATATCTTCAGGATACAACAAAATCATACTCTATGGCTAAGCCTTCATTCAGCACCCCACTTGGAATGGTAGATATTCTACCAGAAGAAACTCCATCGTGGCGAGCATTGGAACAAATTATTCACGAAGAAGCAGCCAAGTTTAATTTTCAGGAAATTCGAACACCTATTTTAGAACCCACCGAGCTCATCAGGCGAGGTGTCGGACAACTTACCGATATTGTTACTAAAGAAATCTTTGCCTTTAAAAAAGGTGATACACACTACGTACTTCGACCAGAATTAACCGCACCTGTAGTTCGCTCTTACGTACAACATCATCTAGACCAGCGCGGTGGTATCCAAAAACTTTATTACATAGGTCCAATGTTTCGTGCCGAACGTCCCCAAAAAGGCCGGCAACGTCAATTTCATCAATTTGGCTTGGAGGTTATTGGTAGTGCTGATCCTGTTGCAGATATAGAAACTATTGCTTTCATGATGCGCGTTTACCAACGTATCGGGATTAAAAATTTTACCCTTAAGCTTAATTCGGTGGGAGATCCTGAAAGTCGCGAACGCTATAAACAAGTACTTAGAGACTATCTGGAGCCTAAACGATCTCAATTAAGTGAGCTATCACAGCAAAGGTTAGATAAAAATCCTATGCGGATTCTAGATTCCAAAGAACCTGAAGACCAAAAATTCATAGCCAAAGCCCCTACAATACAAGACTACTTGAATGAAGATTCCTCCATTCATTTTGAACAGGTAAAATGTGGCTTAGAATCGCTCGATATAGCCTTTGAGATAGATCCTCATTTGGTGCGCGGTATGGACTATTATACGCGTACTGCATTCGAACTTAGCAGCCCAATTTTAGGATCACAAGATGCCTTAGCCGGTGGTGGCCGTTACGATTTATTAGTAGAAGAAATTGGGGGTAAACCCACACCTGCGGTTGGTTTTGCGGCAGGTATGGAGCGATTACTTATTGCTTGTGAAAAATTAAATGTATCCTTGGCAAAGAAATCAGCACTCGATATATATATTGTTAGTTTAGGAGAAGATGCACGTAATTGGGCATTAAGCATTCTACCGGAATTACGGACCCATAGTTTATCAGCTAGTATGGACTACACAGGAAAGTCCATGAGAGCTCAAATGAAGGAGGCAAACCGGGAACTTAGCCGTTTTACACTCATTGTTGGAGAAAATGAGCTTAGCACTGGAACATTCATTCTGCGTAACATGACCGAGAGTAATGAAGTAGCTATTAGTGCCAGTGAAATTGTTAGTAATGTTTTAGCCTACAAAAAAAGCTAAATTAACCGTTAATCATTAGAGCTAGTTAATTTGTACACCTAATGAGCCACCCTGTTAGCCTTTCTGTTCTAACCACTCCCTTAGTTCTTTGATATCATTGGGGTATCCAAGAATTGATAACACATCGCCCTCTTGCATCTTAGTTCTACCTTTGGGTATGATAATCTCTTTATTCCGCTCAATAATAGTCACAAGGCATTCACCGGGTAACTCCATTTCCATAATTTCCTTATCTATCCAAAGACTTGATTGGTTGTTTTGCCCTAATCGTACGTGAATGAGTCGTTCATCACTTAAAAGAACCTCTTTAAGAGATCGTTCATTCTTAGCCGAGATCCAACGATCTAAAAATTCTTCTGCTTCGATTAATTCAGCCATATGACCTATTATTCTCATATGCAGCAGAGGTTGTTCTTCTGGGGTTACTAGAAAAATAAGAGCATGAATTTTTTCGTCTTTGAATGCGGGCATAGTTAAGCCGCCTTGGCATTGAATCGCAACCATTTCAGGCATTCGGAGGCCTTCAAGTTGGACATACTTAAAATAAACCCCCTGTTTTAATCTTGTAGCTTGTATCGCCATATCCGTGAGTGCCGAAGCCCAACCCGTCTCTAAATTATTCTCTTTTTGGAGTCGATGCTCTAAACTAAGCACCGCTTTCTTCGATAATGCTTCTAAATTTCGATCCTTAGACTTAGCTCTTATAATTTCAGAGCGAGCAATAACCTCTTGATAACTCATTGAGCTATCCATATTCTTTTCATTAATTATCGTCATTAACTCATGCTCGAGTGCTTCATAGCGCATTTGACCTAATCGGGCATGAACGTGATATATGGCTCCTTGTCTCTTAACTTTACCTTGAGCGTAGTAAAAATACCAAGCTATACAGATTATAATTAACGTTCCAGTCAAACCAACAGCCAAGAATCCCATTTGTGCAATAAGCAATAAAGATATCACCATACCAAGTACTTGTACCCATGGATACATCGGGGAACTAAATCCTGGTTTATAGGCCTCTATTTTACTCTCTCGCATCACTACTACAGCTAGATTAAGTAGAAAAAATAGAAGCAATTGGAAAGCACTTGCCAACTTAGCTACTGCTTCCACATCGAATAGCAGAAGAACCAATATCATTATAAATGTAGTACTAATAACAGAAATATGCGGTGTTTCAAAACGACCAATCTTACCAAAAAAGGTTGGCATAAGGCCATCTCTACTCATTGCCAAAGGATATCTAGAGGCAGACATTATACCAGCATTACCGGTTGATGCAAACGCAGCTATGGCTGCCACAACTATTAATAGAATACCAATTGATTCAGGTATCCAAGTTATGACTACTTGCCCCGCATCGGTTACCGGTGTCAAACTTGAAAATAAAGTCGATGCAGGCAAGACTTTAACCATTATAAAAACACCCAATACATAGACTAAGCTCGCCGTCATTAACGATAAGGTCATTCCTAAAGGAATTGCTTTATCCGGATTCTGTACCTCTTCAGAAATACTCGCAACTTTTGTTAATCCAGCATAAGAAACAAATACTAAGCCTACAGTTGAAGCAAAACCACCAAATCCATTGGTGATAAAATTACCCTTTTGCATTTCTGGTAGTAAAGAATTGCCAGACAAATATTCAACCCCTTCTAATAGGAAATAACCCATAATTAAAACCAAGGCCGACACTAGGAGACGTTGCAGAAAGGCCGTTTCTTTAGCTCCAAACACATTTAACAGCCCAAAAATAACAGTCAAAACAAGTGCCAGAGGTAACATGGGAACATCAATATATAAACTTAAGTAGGCACCCATACCAATTAGCGCAAAAGAACTCTTGAAGATAAGAGCAATCCATGAGCCTAAGCCACCAATTGTACCCACTAATGGACCCAAACTACGGTCTAAAAAATAATAAGCACCGCCTGCTCTTGGCATAGCGGTCGAGAGTTCTGCCACCGTAAGCATTGAAGGCAATATTAAGATACCAGCAACTAGATAACTCAAATAAACACTATTTCCTGTTTCCGTTGCTGCTATACCTGGTAGTAGAAAGAATCCAGAGCTAAACATAGCACCCGTACTAACAGCATACACATCGAATAAAGTCAATTTTTTTGATAGACGCTCTTTCTTAGCCATAGTGTATTATTTTATTTTTATGACAACTCTTAACTGGAAAAATTCTATAACAGACAATAATATTGGCATCAATCAATATAGTCATCCTGCAGTTTTGTTAATGTAGAATAAAAAATAAATCAACAACTAGATTCCATTAATAATTTATTTATTAATACTACAGTACTTATTTACGTATCGTTCTTTTCAACTATTTGCAGATGTGTAGGCAAAGTGATTCCATAATAACGCCACATATGTTGTCCTAGCAATCTTTTACAAAACACACTTTTTGTAAACAATTACTCAGTATGATAATAAGGCTTAGTCTATATTATTGCCTTTATATGTGTATATTTCATTAGTAGAATTGAAGATATATTGCTTTAAAATTAATGTGTCAATATTGATACTAGATTTAAAAAATTATCCTTTTACAATTTGCTCTGTATTCAATCTGCTCAAAATAACTTTTTCAATATTTAGCATATTATATGCCACTAACTGTCTCACCATCTAGTCTAGTTGATCATTCAACTCCTTGCTATTATTATGATATAGCCTTGTTAGATGCAACATTGAAAGAGGTGCGTAAACATGGGCTTGACAAAGGATATCATGTGCATTTTGCTTTGAAAGCTAATCATGAGCCTTACTTGCTAAAAAAAATACGACAAGCAGGTTTAGGTGCAGACTGTGTTAGTGGTGGGGAGGTACAACAGGCTCTCGATAATGATTTCAAGCCCGACCAAATTGCATTTGCAGGCGTAGGTAAATCAGATCAAGAAATCAACTTAGGCTTAGAGAGTAGTATTTTTTGCTTTAACGTTGAATCTCTTCAGGAATTATCTGTGATTAATGAGATAGCGAAAAAGAAACAAACTAAAGCTCCCGTTGCGCTTCGATTAAATCCAAATATTCCTGTTAAAACTCATAAGTATATAGCTACTGGATTAAATGAAAATAAATTTGGCATAAATGACGAAGAATTAATCCTGGTATTGGAGGCATTACCCAATCTATCATGTATCGAATTTTTAGGAATCCATTTTCATATTGGCTCACAAATCAATCACCTTGAACCGTTTATTGAATTAGCTCAAAAGACAAACAAATATGTAGAGCAAATAGAAGCTGCAGGATTCACCATAAAGGTATTAAATATGGGCGGCGGGTACGGGATAAACTACATCGAACCAGATGCCGAACCAATTCCGAATTTTAAAGCTTTTTTTAATGTATTTGATACCCATCTAAATCGGCGTAGTGATCAAGAAATCCATTTTGAATTGGGCCGGTCTATCATTGCTCAATCGGGTAGCCTAATTTCGAGAGTATTGTTTATAAAAGAACGAAGTAAAAAAACTTTCGCGATCATAGATGCCGGCATGACCGAACTCATAAGACCTGCATTATATCAAGCGACTCACCAAATAGAACGAATAGATTCCCATGAAAATACCAGCAACACCTACCAAAATTATGATGTTGTAGGCCCTATTTGTGAAAGTTCTGACTCATTTGCCCAGAATTATCTATTACCTGTATTGCAACGTGGCGACTTACTAGCTATAAGAAGTGCTGGAGCTTATGGACAAGTGATGAAAAGCAATTACAATTTACGACCAGATTTTCCAGTGATCTACTCCGATAAAATTAGCGATCAACCCTAGAATTTGTATTCCATCACCGTGCAAACCAATACATTTATATGAAAGACATACACGTATTAAGTTTTGAAGGACAAAGTATCACGGATGTTTCCAATCTGGTTAATGCAGTTAACTACATTAAAGAATACGATCGAGCTATCATCGTCATCACCGCATTCCAAAAAACTCGTAACAAGCTATTAGCTATTACTGACACTGCTATTTCAGGTAATTTAGATGCGGCTCATGCCCTATGTGATGAAATATACGATCTGTATTATGATCTCATTCAACAAGCCCTAGAGAGCAATCCAAATCCAAAAAATACCCTTATACTAGAAACCACAGACAAAAAATTGGAAGAATACACCTTCCGGCTAAAAAAACTTCTGGGCTATGCCGATAAAATGCTCGCTTATCAAGACAGATGGGTGGATTCTATCCTTCCTATTGGTGATCAAATGGCTGCTTTTGTACTAAGTCAAACGGCTCTTTCATGGGGAATACTCACACAATATGTTGAGGCTACTAAGCTCATAAAAACCGATAATGAATATGGCCAAGCAAACCCCAATACAATGAGCATTTACCAACATTGTGGATCTCTTGAAACCCTCATAGAAAATGGCTTTACTCCAATTATGGGAGGTGGATACGGTGTTAGTCAGGAAAAATCGATGTCACAGCTAGGCCCGGATGGCTTAGATATTACAGCACGGCTGATAGCGGGTGCACTTGAAGCAAAATCCATTGAATTTACCAACTAAAGTTTATGCTGCAATGTGCTAATATTAGCCTCTCACTAGGTGATCGGGCCTTGCTCGATGATATATCAGTCATTATAAATCCAGGAGACCGTATTGGATTAGTGGGCCCTAATGGAGCCGGAAAATCTACCTTACTCAAGGTAATTATGGGGCTTCAAGAAGTTGATAAAGGTTTGGTGAGTATGGTTAAAACCGAAAGCTTGGGTTACCTGCCACAAGATGGGGTAAAACCTAATTTCTCCCTCAACGTTATAGAAGAAGTGGAGAGTGTTTTTCAAGGCATATACGATTTAGAGAAGGAAGTTCAAAAAATGCAACTCACATTAGGAGAGCTGGACCCTAACTCCCCTTCGTACGAAAGCTATCTTGATCAACTTGGTTCTCTTCAAACCGAATTAGAACAATCTGGCATTTATAGCATCCGCTCAAAAGTGAAAAAGGTGTTAACAGGTCTTGGTTTTAGCTCAGTGGATTTTAGTCGAACTACGAGTGAATTCAGTGGTGGTTGGCTCATGCGAATGGCCCTAGCTAAGCTATTGTTGCAAGATCCAACTTACCTATTACTGGATGAACCTACCAATCACTTAGATATTGAGTCGCTACAATGGTTAGAGCAATTTTTGGTTCAGTATAATGGAGCAGTTATTGTAGTTTCTCACGATCAATACTTCTTAGATAGTCTAACCAATCGAACACTTGCAATACGGCAAGGAAAACTGCAGGATTATGCTGGTAATTACAGCTTTTATGAGCGTAAATGGGCCGAAGAGAGAGAATTACTTATAAATGCGCAACGTAACCAAGAGAAACAAATCAAGGATACTCAAGAGTTCATAGACCGTTTTCGATATAAAGCTAGTAAAGCTCGACAGGTACAGAGCCGAGTAAAACAACTTGAAAAATTAGATCAAATAGAGGTGGAATCTGAACTCGATACGGTATCTTTTCGCTTTCCTACACCTGAGCGAACAGGACAAGTCGTCGTTCAATTAGACCAAGTCGTAAAACGATACGGAGAACATACTGTATTCGATGGCATAGATTTAGAAATAGAACGAGAAGATAAAATTGCAGTTGTAGGTCCTAATGGGGCAGGTAAATCTACTCTTATCCGGATTATGAGCGGACTTGAACCCATTCAAAATGGAACTCAAAAGCTAGGCCATAAAGTACAAAATGCGTATTTTGCGCAGCATCAAGCAGATGAACTCGATGATACTGAAGACCCTCTTGGTATTATGATGGGAGCTGGATCTGGCGAAAAAGAGAGCCGTTTGCGATCAATATTAGGTAGTTTTTTATTTACTGGCGACGATGTATTCAAGAAAGTTAAGGTCCTCTCTGGCGGTGAAAAATCACGTCTTGCTTTAGCAAAAATGCTCCTATCTCCTGCAAATTTTCTCATTTTTGACGAGCCTACGAATCATTTGGACATGAGCAGTAAAACGGTACTACAACAAGCCCTACAGCAATATGAAGGCACCTGCATGATTGTTTCTCATGATAGAGCATTTCTAGACCCCATTGTAAACAAAGTCTTGGAGATTCAACCCGGTACCGTTCGTCTTTTCCTGGGTAATGTCAGCTATTATTTGGATAAAAAGAAAGAGGAAGCCGAATTAGCACAAATACCTCAAAAAAGTAGAGATACCTTCAAAAAAGTCGCCGCCATGGAGTCGGATGCTTTCTCAAAAAAAGAAAAAAAACGCCTAGAAGCAGAACGTCGAAATGCTCTTAGCAAGCAAATGGGGCCTCTAAAGAAAAAGATTGCTCAAGTAGAGACCGCTATTGAGGGTTGCGAAACCAGATTACGTACTATTGAGGATACTATGGCCGAAGGCGATTTTTATGAGGATCCGGTTCAAGTAAAAGAAACCAGCATAAAATACAAAAAGATTAAGCAAGAATTGACCGAGCTTATGTTTCAGTGGGAAGAATTTCAACAAAGTGTTGAACAAATCGAAGCCGAGTTTGAGCAAGACGCTTAACTGTGAGTCCTTACATAATCGTATTTAGATAAGAAGTAATGTATTAGGTAGCAAATATTTGGCTTTTATCGGCAAAAGCCTTGAACTCTAGTGCATTTCCGCTAGGATCCAAAAAGAACATGGTCGCCTGCTCACCTGCCTCTCCTTTAAAACGGATATAAGGCTCAATAATAAAACTGACATCGGCAATTTTCACACGTTCGGCCAAAGCTTCCCACTCTTCCATGCTCAAAATTACTCCAAAGTGGCGAACGGGTACTCCATGTCCATCTACGGCATTTTTGGAAGATTCTTTTGCCTCATCTGGACTTAAATGAGCTACCACCTGATGACCCCACATATTGAAATCTATCCAGTGATCAGAGCTTCTTCCTGTGCTACAACCCAATATTTGAGTATAAAATTGATACGTTTCTGTTAAATCTTTGACTGGAAAAGCAAGGTGAAAAGGAGCAAAATCGTTGTTTTCTTCCATGGTGATTTAATTTAGAGATTCGTGATAAATTTTCAGTTACGAAGCTACAAAAAAATTCACATAAATTGTTTGGCCGCCTGCACCGCTAATTGATCCACTCGCTCATTATCTGGAATACCCGAATGTCCCTTCACTTTGATCCACTCCACCTGATGAGCCCCGATCACCTTCAATAAATCCAACCATAAATCCTGATTTTCCACTGGCTTTTTATCTGCCTTCTTCCACCCTTTTGACTGCCATGACTCTATCCAGCCCTTTGTCATCGCATTAATAATTAACGCACTATCGCTATGAATCTTAAGTAAACATGGCTTTTTTATGGCTCTTATTGCTTCGATCACCGCCATCATTTCCATTCGATTATTAGTAGTGAATGCTTCTCCACCTGAGAGCTCCTTTTCTTTCCCATTATGTCGCAACAAAGCTCCCCAACCTCCTGGTCCAGGATTGCCGCTGCACGCACCGTCGGTGTAAATAATGACTTCTGAGATACTCATAGTATTGTTAATTAAGCTCCACTTGTTCAAAAATGGGAAGCAATCGTTGATTTGCAGTAAGAGTTCGGTCAAGTACTCGATCCTGCCAACTTCCATGGGTTGGATCGTTATCCCTGTTGTCGTTTGCATCAAACAGTATTCCTCTGCTAGAATTGATTAGGGGTAGTCCAGAGTGGGTTGCTAATAATGTTGCCAATGCTTCGATATCTCCCCCTTGTGCGCCAAACCCAGGAATTAATAAGGCAGCCTTTGAATGTAGAGCTAAGACCTGCTGTGCTACTTGGCTTTGAGTGGCACCGATGACCATGCCCAGATGAGTCTCGGAATACTTCTGGGTATTGGCTAGTTGATGCGCTATATGAGCTGAAAGACTCTCAAAATTACCACTCCTCGCCATTAGAAAATCCTGTGCACCGGCATTGGACGTCAGTGCCAGTGCATAAACCGCTTTACTACTATCGCCATTGAAAGCCTTTAAGGTTTCCATACCCATTAATGGATTTAGAGTGATAGCATCAACCTTAAATTGATCAAAAAATGCTTGCTTGTAGTACTCTGCAGTGGTGCTTATATCCCCTCTTTTAGCATCGGCTATAATTATATGACGATTGGGAATAGCAGAAACAACACGGTTAAATGCATCCAGACCATGAGGCCCTAAAGCTTCAAAAAAGGCTAAATTAGGTTTAAAGGCTGCACAATGTTTCTCGGTAGCCTGAATGACCTGCTGGCAAAAATATACTACCTGTTCAACCGGATCTTCAGAAAAAGTAATAACCTGCTCAGGCAATCGAGCACTATTTGGATCAAGTCCTACACACAATACCGATGAAGATTCGAGTATTGAGTTAGTTAATTTGGTTAAAAATTTCATCTGCCAAATATCTCTTTTTACGGTATTAATTGCGAATCAAAAATAGCGTTCCAAGCACGTATACAACCTAACCAAGTAAAAAAGTATTCGCCCATTCATAGGTTATCCATGCACTAAAATAGGCTAAAACAGTCATGTAACCGAACATAATCAGAGGCCATTTCCAACTATTTGTTTCTCGCTTTACGATGGCCAAAGTACTCATACATTGCATGGCTATGGCAAAAAATATCATCAAGGAAAGAGCCGTTGCCAAAGTGTACTTAGGAAGCCCAGTTTCGGGATCTATTTCACCTCTTAGACGCTCTATCAATCCCAGCTGTTCCTCTGTTTCTTCTATGCTATAAATCGTGTTTAGCGTTCCCACCATTACTTCACGAGCAGCAAAAGAAGTCAATAAACCAATACCAATTTTCCAATCAAATCCGAGCGGCTCAATTGCTGGCTCAATCCATTGCCCAAAGGTTCCTGCATAGCTTTGATTCAACTGTAAGGTCGATAGCATCTGCTCACTTATTTGCCGATTTGCGTCCATATCAGCTAAATCATTTGCCGTAGGTTCATAGGTTGGGAATGAAGCTAAAACCCATAAAATAATAGAAATAGCTACGATAATTTTTCCCGCCTCTGTAACAAAAATCTTACCCCGTTCTAATGATTGGATGACAACTGAGCTAATATTCGGCCACTTATACGATGGCAATTCCATTAAAAAGGGGGTGGGTTTCCCAGTAGGAAAAATACGCTTCATCACCGCTGCGGATCCAACTGCCATCACAATACCAAATAGATATAACCCAAAAAATACCAAACCTTGTAAAGTTAGAAAGCCAATAATCCGTTTGTCAGGGACAAAGGCAGAAATCATTACCGCATAGACCGGTAAACGAGCTGAACAGGCCATAAAAGGTAAAATCATAATCGTGATCAGCCGATCTCGCCAGTTCTCTATGGTTCTTGTTGCCATTATTCCAGGAATAGCACAAGCAAAACCGGACATCAAAGGGACAACCGATCGACCGTGTAAGCCGACCTTTGTCATAAACCCATCCATCACAAACGCAGCCCTTGCCATGTATCCCGATCCTTCTAAGAAGTAAATAAACAAAAATAGGAAAATAATTTGCGGTAAAAATATAACCACTCCCCCAAAACCCGCAATAATACCATCGACCAGTAGGCTGTTTAACAATCCTGCAGGCAGTGAACTACCCACAAAGGCACCAAACTCAATAAATAGCATATCAATCATATCCATAAAGGGAGTAGCCCAGCTAAAGATAGACTGAAACATAACCAATAGGACCAGTACAAAGATGACGGGTCCTGCTACTCTGTGGGTGAGTACATTATCCAATCGATCGGTCCAAGTCTGCTCGTCCCTCTGCTCCTTAGTTACACTTCCTTCTGAACTATCGCCAATAAAACTATACCGTTGCACTACCTCAACAGCCGTTGGATTTTCACCCTGAGCTTCCAGAGTGTTTTGTAGTTCCTCGATTAGTTTCTTGGCTTTTTCTTCCTCAGAATACTGATAAAAACTATCTTCAAGACTACCTTCTGCAAGAAGTCGCAAGGCTTCTATAGGGCGAGCGCGCTCCGGCAATTGAGTATGCTCAGATAGCCATTCCCTATCCAATCGGTCAACGGCTTGTCTGAGTAGCTTTGAAGGATTCCATTTAAAAGGTTTAGGAGTAGCCACCCCCTGTTCAAAAAGTGCTTGCTTAATCTGTACATCGCACTTTTTAGATCGGGCATTTATCGAAATTACTGGTACGCCCCATACGTTGGACAGCTGTTGAGATTGAATCCGAATACCTCGTTCATCAGCAATATCACTCATGGTCAAGACCATAAGCATTGGAATCTGCAAATCCATGACCTGAGAGGCCAAAAATAAATTACGCTCCAAATTACTTGCATCGACCACCATCAATAGCAGGTCTGGCTTTTCTTCGTGGTCATAACTCCCTATCAGAGTTTCATAGGTTATTCGTTCATCCGCTTTTTTGTGGTTTAGGCTATAGGCACCGGGTAGATCAATAATTTTATGCAATACACCATTGATAATGGTGGTTCCCATTTTACGCTCAACGGTGATACCCGGATAGTTTGCTATTTTCTGTCGTAATCCAGTAAGAGCGTTAAAAATAGTAGACTTACCTGTATTTGGATTCCCAACAAGAGCGATGGTACTAGGCTGTCGCAATATTTCTTTTTGAGCATTAATGGTCTGATTACTCATATAGGACTCACTTCAACCGCATCGGTTTCTTTTTTTCGTAAGCTTAGCAAATATCCGCGAATTTTTATCTCCATTGGATATCCCATTGGAGCTCTTCGTATGACTTCACAAATACTACCTGGAGTTAAACCCATCTCCATAATTCTGACAAGTTTATCCCCTTGGATCTGCTTAACTTTATATTTTTTATGAACATGTGCATCAGAAAGAAACATAAACTAAGTCTCTATAGGTTAGAGGATTTTTTTTTGGAGACCGGTTCAACTAAAATATTCATTGCCAAAGGGTGCGTAATCGCTAGCCGGCATTCACCGACCTGCAGTATGATGTTTTTCTGATTAGAAACAACGGTTCCTGTTGCGCCCTCTACACAACCAAGCTCTTGCAACCTGCATGTGTCTTCACTCGTGCAGTTTAGACAACTAACACGAACTTGTTCGCCTATTTTGGTAGTGGTGAGTGGTACGATCATCCTTATTTAAATATAGTCTAAATAAGATAAATATTTGTTGGCTTATTTTGTATTGAAAAATTCTACTATTTAAAAAGAATGCCGCTTGGTTTATGAGACCATAAGGACCAACGATTTATAGCACGGATTCTGGATGAACTTCTTCAAAGCCATGGGGTGGTCTATATAGACGCGTTTTTTCAAAATACAAGGCTTCTTTGGAATGCACTCGCTTACCGTTTATGGAAAAAAATCTAAATGCGTCCGGTAATAAAGACTGTAAAGGATAGAAAAAATCGATGTAAGGATTACGTTTACTATATAAATCTATATCGTAGCCATCTATTGCTGCGCGTTTAACTAAAATAACCTCATCTTTCATTAGCAAACGATGAATTACAGAAGCTTCTACTTCGTATCCCCAAGCTTGTTCGAGATTCTTGTTACCCGTAGCTGGAATATCCTTTGTAAAGGAAGTATCCAAACCATTAGCTGGGGTGGTAATTCTGTCTTTAGATTTCCGAACTAATCGAAGATAGGCATCCATCGGAGCATTTTGCATCCAATCACCTATTCCTTCCTCATTTGACCATTCAAGCTTTAAAGGTAAGGTATAAAGTTTTTCAATAATGGTAACTACGGAAGGATAGGCATCTAGTAAATTGATTCCGTAGCGATTGTTTGCAAGATCACTTCCCATAAAAAACAACCAAGAATAGGTAGGGTCAGGTTTGGTAAATAATGAAAGTACATCGCTATCAACCTTAGAAGAGTCTGAACTTGAACTGGTAAGTTCTTCCATGCGCTGATCATGGAAGAACACCAGTTTAAGTAATTGATTTGAGGACATTATTTTCCTAGTAAAATCGGTTGGAAAATAATCGTTAAATCATCGTTGCTATAACCAATGCCACAACAGACATAAGTTTTAATAAGATATTGAGTGATGGTCCAGAAGTATCCTTGAATGGATCACCAACTGTATCACCTACTACCGCGGCTTTGTGTGGCTCACTACCTTTTTTATATTCAATACCGTCAACAGTCACCCCTTCTTCAATCATCTTTTTGGCGTTGTCCCAAGCTCCACCTGCATTAGATTGAAAAAGAGCCATTAGAACCCCTGCAGATGTAACACCAGCTAATAGACCGCCTAGCATTTGAGCACCTAAGGTAGGTTCATCACTAATAAAACCAGGAACAAAACCAAATAATACCGGTACGATAACCGCTAACAGACCAGGGAATACCATTTCACGAATAGATGCCGCGGTAGATATCTCCACACACTTTTCATACTCAGCTTTACCATCTGCTGCTTCAAAAGTAGCTTGATCTTCTTTTGACCAATCAGCAAACTCTTTACCGTCATTACTGTTCATCACGTCAAGTGCTGCGCGCAACTCTGGAATGTCTTTAAACTGACGACGTACTTCTTCAATCATACTCATCGCAGCACGACCCACTGCGTTCATAGACAGAGCAGAGAATAAGAACGGTAACATTGCTCCTACAAATAAAGCTGCCATCACATACGGATTAGTAACGTTGATGATTACTTCGTCTGGGTTAACCGCTTCGTAAGCAGTTATAAATGCAGCGAATAAAGCCAAGGCCGTTAAGGCAGCAGAACCAATCGCAAAACCTTTACCAATAGCTGCTGTTGTGTTCCCTACCGCATCCAATTTATCGGTACGCTCTCTAACTTCTGGTTCTAGTTCCGCCATTTCAGCGATACCACCAGCATTATCTGAAATAGGACCGTAGGCATCAACAGCTAATTGGATGCCTGTATTTGCTAGCATACCAACTGCTGCAATGGCTATACCATACAATCCGGCAAAGCTATAAGCACCAATAATGGCAACGGCTATAATCAAAATTGGTATAGCTGTAGATATCATTCCTACACCTAAACCTGCTATAATGTTAGTAGCAGATCCAGTTACGGATTGCTTAACAATGGAAAGAACAGGTTTTGTTCCTGTACCCGTATAATGCTCGGTCACAAAACCAATGGCTAAGCCAGAAAGCAATCCAAAAATAGTCGCAATGAAAACACCTGTGCTGGTGTATTCAATTCCAGTAAATGTCCAACTCTCTGGAAGCATCCAATTAATGATAAAATAGGAAGCAATTAACATTACTACACCAGAGAATATTTCTCCGAAATTAAGAGCTTTTTGAGGGTCTCCACCTTCTTTCACTCGAACCAAAAAAGTACCTGCAATGGAGGTAAGGATTCCAGTACCTGCTAATACTAATGGAAGCAACACTGCCGAGAGCCCCTCAAAATTGTCCGACCACGTTGGAATTGTCATAAATGCCGCACCTAATACCATGGTACCAATGATGGAACCAACGTAAGACTCAAATAAATCGGCACCCATACCGGCAACATCACCCACATTATCACCCACATTATCAGCAATAGTAGCTGGATTTAGGGGATGATCTTCTGGAATGCCTGCCTCTACTTTACCAACCAAATCAGCCCCGACATCCGCTGCCTTGGTGTAAATTCCGCCACCCACTCTTGCAAACAAAGCAATGGATGAGGCACCAAATGAAAAGCCTGTTACAATAGCTAATACTTTGTTTACTGCACTTGCGCCCTCAAGACCAAAAATACTTCCAAAAGTAATTAGTAAAAAACTTAAACCAAGTACACCTAATCCTACCACTCCGAGTCCCATTACAGACCCACCTGCAAAAGCAACTTCTAAGCCTTTACCTAGACTTGTACGGGCTGCGTTTGTGGTTCTCACATTAGCTTTGGTGGCAACACGCATACCGATGAATCCTGCAAGACCTGAACAAATAGCACCTACCACAAAGGAAATGGCTACCATCCAACTGGATGTTTCGGGATTAGCACTGACTCCTAAAAGGATAGCTACTGCAACAACAAAAATTGCAAGTACTCGGTATTCAGCTTTTAAGAAAGCCATAGCACCTGCGGCGATGCTTTCACTTATCCGTTCCATTCGTTCGGTTCCAACTTCTTGTTTGGAAACCCAAGATGACTTTATAAACGTGTAGAGCAGAGCTATAAGTCCTGCAATTGGTATTAAATATAGTATGGTTTGCATAATTCTGCGTTCTATGTTTTATATGATAATTAACTAGGTGACACTGCACCTGTAAAAAAAGAGGTATCTTAGTTATGTATATTCATTGCTCTGATTAGTCCTAACCCCACAAAATCTAAGCTTGTTTGAACAGCTTCATCTATTATATGATTCACCGTTTCTAGCTCTTCAGTTCTAAATGGGGATAATACAAATTCAACTTGTCTGCCCCTAGGGAAATCATTCCCAATGCCTATGCGTAAACGAGGTATGGCTTGAGAGCCAATTTTCTCATGAACATCCGCGATTCCATTGTGACCACTATCACTGCCCTTAGGTCTTAACTTTAAGTCTCCTAAAGCTAAATGTAAATCATCATAGATGATTAAACTTTGATCTGGCTTTTGATTGAACTGTACCATGGCTTTGATGACGGAGGAACCGCTGTTATTCATGTAATTGGTCGGTTTTATTAAAAACAAGTTCTGGCCCTTATATCGTGCTTCTGCAAAGACAAAGGAACCTTCACCTGGTTGGAAAGAACTGCCCAATTTATGGGCTAGCCTATCCACGATATCAAAACCAATGTTATGTCGAGTACCCTCATACTCAGCGTCCAAATTTCCAAGACCAACTAAAAGCGCCACGGGTACCCTTTTACTTATTCTTCAGAAGTTTCTTCTGTTCCTTCAGCATCGCCACCATCCTCATCTTCAATGACATCTTTCAATAGTTGTCCTTTTGGTGGTCGAATAGTAACAATTGTTCTGTTCAAAGAATCTAATGGAATAATACCATCCAACTCTAAATCAGATACATTAAACGATTGACCTATGTTTAATGGAGTCACGTCCACTTCAAACTCAGCAACAATGTTCTCTGGTAACACACGTACACGAAGGAATTTCATAGGCTGAAACAAGCGTCCACCTCCTTCTACAACCCCACGTGCGGTTCCTCTAATACCAATAGGTACCCGAAGTGTCACTTTATGCTTATCACTCAACACGTAAAAATCGGCATGAATTGGACGATCCGTAACCGGATCAAATTCTGTTCGCTTTAGTAGTGTTTTGTACACCTTCCCGTCGATTGTAAGCTCTTGCACCTTAGTTTGAGCAAGACTCAAAATCTTCTCTAGTGCTAACTCATCTATTGAGAAATGTGTGTTTTCCTGAACTTCAGGACCATATAATACGGCAGGTACGCGTTTGGCTGCTCGCAGGTCATGGTTTGCTTTTTTACTGGTTTCTCGAGGAGTTCCCTCAAGTTTAACGTATTCTGGCTTTGCCATTTTTTTCCTATTCTACTTTTTAATTATCAAACAATGCACTGATTGTGTCATTGGTATGAATCCTTTCAATTGCTTCAGCAAAAATATTTGCTACGCTGAGCACCTTAATTTTTTCAGATGGCTGACGCAATGGAATGGTGTCGGTTACCAATAGTTCATCAATGGGTGAATCTTCAATTCTCTGAAATGCCGGTCCTGAGAGTATAGGGTGTGAACACATAGCTCGTATGTCTAGTGCACCACGCTCCTTCATGGCAGTAGCCGCGTTGGTCAGGGTTCCTGCTGTATCAATTAAATCATCTACGATTAGTACATTCTTACCCTCTACTTCACCAATAATATTCATTATCTCTGATTCATTTTGCTTTGGTCTGCGCTTATCAATGAAGGCAAGGGAAGCACCAAGCTTTTTTGAATAGGATCGTGCCGTTTTCAAACTACCAACATCAGGTGCAACCACCACTAAATTATCAATTGGATGCTTGGTCATATGATCAATAAATACTCGGGAAGCGTAAAGGTGATCAAGAGGAATATCAAAAAATCCTTGAATTTGCGCTGCGTGAAGGTCCATCGTGAGTATACGATCTGCACCCGCTTCAACTAGTAGATTAGCCATCAACTTAGACCCAATTGACACTCTAGGTTGGTCTTTTCGATCTTGGCGTGCATATCCAAAGTAAGGAATAACGGCTGTCACCCGTTTAACTGAAGCACGCTTTGCAGCATCCAGCATGAGTAGTAACTCAATAATATTGTCGCCTGAAGGGGGAGTTGGTTGAACAATAAATATATCCTCACCACGTATACTCTGTTCGTACTTTACGTAGATTTCACCATCAGAAAACTGTTTGATAGTAATTTTTCCAAGATTGGTTCCATACTCCTTTGCAATGGTGCGAGCCAAGGCTGGATTACTTGTACCAGAGAATATAGCGAGAGGACTGTCCAAGGTTATTTTATTTTGCTAGCACTGAAATGTTCAGGATTACATAAAACGATGGACTTTTAACCTTTACATCCATCGAGTGTTGTTGCCCGGGGAGGACTCGAACCCCCACATACTGGACCAAAACCAGGTGTCCTGCCATTAGACGACCGGGCAAAAAAGTCGTTAACAGAATTTAAAGATAGGGAGCTACGAATCCCTAATCAAGACAGAACCCATCTATTTTTTAACATTGAGGAAATACGGAGAACATACGCTATAAAAAACACACTCATTAGTATGACTAAAATTGTATCTTTACATAATTGTATGATACCCAAAAACAATGTTTAGAGCTCATGGGACACCAACTTACACTCATGGATCGAGCCCGAATCTCTCGATGCATTAAAAGAATGGCTATTCAGGTTTACGGACGCTTCCCAGCGAATCAACCACTCCACGTAATTGGATTGAATAAACGGGGGTTTGCCTTGGCCGAAGAACTGGTTTCCGAACTCAAACAGCTTAGACCCAGGCAGGGTGATGTTCTGTATAACTTAGATGTATTCAGTAAAGGTAATCAAGCCATACCCGATCTTAATGATTTACACGTTCTTATCGTGGACGATGTTGTATTCTCGGGTCGAACTTTATTTCAGGCACTTTCTGTATTGCTTCATTCACAAGAACCTGAGGCTATCGAAATTGTATCTTTAATTGATAGAGGACACAGACGCTACCCAATATTAGCCAATATTGTTGGCGAACACATCCCAACAAAAGTTGGAGAGCATGTAGAGGTATTATTGAACGCAAACCACTTAGAAGCTGTAGTATTATTTAAAAACTCATAAATCGCTTAAAATGAGGCTACCGTACTCACGCCTAATGGCGCTAGTTTCCTTTATTTTATTTCTATTATTTGGTGGATTTACCATAGCCCAAACTATTGTTATACCAGACACATTAAGAGGCTGGGAAGATAATTGGGTTGCAAATCTGAATGGTGCTCAGGCAAGCTTTGACAACTGGAGTGAAGGAGGGGTAAACACCATTAGTGGTACTTTTTCAACTAACTATTCCAAGATTTACAGAGGCGATTTATTTGCGTTTGGGATTCGCATAAATGGTAGGTATGGTCAAGCACGCTTGAATGGAGACACCCGTAAATCTGATGATTTATTGACCATCCGGACACGTAGCACCTTTGGATTTTCCGACCGTAAACGACTTTCTGCCTATGGTACGGTTATGTTACGCACACAGTTTCGAGACGGTTTCGAGTACAATGCCAAACGTAATCCCGCAGGTGCTGACTCCTTGATTTCTGGTTTCTTTGCTCCAGCTTATGTAACCGAGGGGTTAGGGATAAGCTTTAATGTCGAAAAAAGTTTTCAAATGGAAGCAGGACTTGGTTTAAAACAAACCATTATTCTGCGAGAAAATTTAGCCCCTAATTACGGTCTTAAGCAAGGGGATAATTATCGATTTGAGGGTGGTCTTACAACGGGTATTACTTTCCAAAAAGAGGTGCTCAAAAATGTTCAATACAATACGGATATAGAAACTTTTACCAATTTGTTGCACCCTGTAAACGAAACCGATGTATACTGGTCTAACGAATTTATTGGTAAAATAAATTCAACTCTACGAACTTCATTGCAGTTTGAACTGCGCTATGACCATGATTTTTCAACGGATATTCAGCTTAAGCAAGTACTGAGCGCGGGTGTATCAATGGATTTATTTTAAATCACCTATTTGATAATGGACAGCTCACTATATCAGACCATTCAACCATCTCTACAGCAACTCCAAAAGTGGAAAAACTCTTTTGGTTCATTTACGACTCACCCTAGCTTAGTAGTCGAAGATTCAATCATTCAAGAAACTCTACGTACACTTAGTGAACGACTTACTGGGAATTATCCTTTTCATCATCCTAGTTATGCAGGTCAAATGCTCAAACCCCCCCATCCGGTTGCAGCACTAGCATATTCACTAACGATGGGGTTAAATCCAAATAATCACGCTTTAGACGGAGGGCCACCTAGTTCTGAAATGGAAAAAGAGTGTGTCCAAGCTTTGGCCAATTTGTTCGGTTATCATCATCCTTATTTAGGGCACCTTAGTTCAAGTGGTACCATTGCCAATTTAGAAGCGCTTTGGGTTGCCCGGAGTATACACCCAAAGAAAGGGATCGCATATTCTAGCGAAGCCCACTACACCCATGGTAGAATGGCTCAAGTCCTAGGCATGAGAGCCCACTCTTTTCAGTTAGATTCTGAGCATTCCATTACTGAACATCTAGACGCACTCCCGTTCGATTCTATTGGTACATTAATCGTCACGATGGGTACTACTGGCTTGGGGAAAGTTGAACCCCTTGCACATATACTCGATTGGGCTCACTCCAGGGACATTAGAATTCACATCGATGCTGCTTATGGTGGTTTTTTCAAGTCAATCTCGAACCTCCTCCCAGGTCCTGTCGCCCATTGGGACCGGATGCATGAGGCCGATAGTATTGTAATCGATCCACATAAGCATGGGTTACAACCCTATGGATGTGGGTGCGTACTTTTTAAAAACCCAGAAGTTGGTGTATTTTACAAACATGATTCTCCCTACACTTACTTCAGTTCTGAAGAGTTGCATCTAGGTGAAATTAGCTTAGAATGTTCTCGAGCAGGCGCCTCGGCAGCTGCTTTTTGGGCTACTTTACAGTGTTTTCCATTGCAGTCAAATCTTGGATTTGGGCCTATACTAACCGCTTGTCACCGTGCAGCTATCAAGGCCTATAATTACTTAAATAAATGCGATGTACTGACGGCTTATATAGCACCTGAACTCGATATTATCACCTACTTTGCTGGGGAAAAAGATTCGCTAAGGTCTACATCAACCATTAGTAATCTGTCCAAAGAAATATTCCACCAAGGTATGGCCCACAAGGATCTTAGTCAGCAGTACTTTATTTCACTTTACACGATAAGTTCGAAAGAATTTAGCCAAAGATTCCCTGAAATCCCGGCGGATAGCGCCGATGTGATTCTACTAAGAAGTGTGCTTATGCGGCCCGAACAAGAATACACTGTTGAGGATTTACTTTGCCGAATAGAAGCAGACGCTAAGAATCTTCTTTAGCCCATTCTTGTGGATCATATAGAATCTCTGCAAATAGAATGGTATCCCCTTTTTCGGAAACCTGAGCTTCAAATTCTATTGCCCTATTGAGTTCCTTTTTCAATAATTCGGTGGCAATATTATTAACCAAATGCTGCTGAATCATTCTCTTTAATGGTCGCGCACCGAATACAGGATCAAATCCTCGTTCAGCCAGCCAATTTTTAATTTCCTCTGATATTTGAAGCACAACCTGTTGTTTAGCCAACATTTGATGTAACTTCTGGAGTTGAATATCAACAATAGATCGAATATCATGGGCCTCTAACGGATGAAATACAATGATATCGTCCACTCTGTTTAAAAACTCAGGACGAATACTCTTCTTCAACAAATCAATCAACTGCTCTTGCATTCTGATATACTGCGATTGATCCCATGGTCCTTTGTTTCGCTCCATTTCTTCCATAATTAGGGAGGAACCAAGATTAGAGGTCATAATGATGATGGTATTCGTAAAATCGACCGTTATGCCTTTACTATCGGTTAATCGTCCCTCATCGAGAACTTGTAGTAAAATATTAAAGACATCGGGATGTGCCTTTTCCACCTCATCCAACAATAATACTGAATAGGGTCTGCGACGAACCGCCTCGGTAAGCTGACCTCCCTCATCATGACCAACATATCCCGGAGGGGCTCCAACTAGACGACTCACCGAGTATTTTTCCATGTATTCACTCATATCTATACGAATCATGGCCTGAGCATCATTAAACAAAAACTCAGCTAACGTGCGAGCCAATTCCGTTTTCCCAACCCCAGTAGAACCCAAAAAGAAAAAAGAACCGATGGGACGATCTTCATCCTGTAAGCCTGCCCTAGATCTTCGAACAGCATTAGCGACAGCTTCAATAGCATTGTCTTGCCCAATTACACGCTTATGTAACTCGTCTTCAAGCATTAATAGTTTTTCCCTGTCAGACTGCACCATTTTACTGACGGGTATGCCGGTCCAGCGCGCCACGATATCAGCTATATCTTCAGCAACCACCTCTTCTTTTAGCAGGATTGTTCCTTCTTGTAATCGCTGTGCATGCTCGTGAGCAAGTTGCAACTCTTTTTCAAGCTGTACTAAAGTACCATAGCGAAGCTCGGCTACTCGTTCATACTCCCCTTTTCGCTCAGCCTTGTCTGCCTGATTACGCGTGGTTTCAATTGCTTGTTTGAGATCTCGTACTTGTTGAATTACCGACCGCTCTTGATCCCATTGAGTGCGCATACCAGTTCGCTTCTCGATTAAATCTGCAAGTTCTTTTTCGAGTTGATTAAGTTTAGCAGACTCTTTCTCTACTTGTTTTTTTGTAGTAGAATCTTGTTCCCGCTTTAAGGCTTCTCGCTCTATTTCAAGTTGCCGAATTTGTCGCTCCAAGGCATCTAGCTCTTCTGGCAGGGAGTCTATTTGTAGGCGTAAACGAGAAGCAGCCTCATCAATCAAATCGATGGCCTTATCTGGCAAAAATCGGTCTGCTATGTATCGATGAGATAATTCGGCGGCGGCCACAATTGCAGCATCGGTTATTCGAACCCCATGATGGAGTTCATAGCGCTCTTGCAACCCTCTTAAAATTGAAACTGTATCCTCCACACTTGGCTCACCCACTACTACGGTTTGTAAACGCCGTTCCAATGCCTTGTCTTTCTCAATGTATTTACGGTACTCATCCAAAGTGGTCGCACCAATGGCATGCATTTCTCCTCTAGCCAAAGCTGGTTTTAAAATGTTAGCCGCATCCATGGCTCCATCGGTGGCACCCGCTCCAACAAGGGTATGTATTTCATCTATAAAAAGAAT
>DCQQ01000038.1 GCA_002323515.1 Balneolaceae bacterium UBA1514
ATTCAGATTGGTCTGATTCGGTTCAATTTGGCTTGATAGTAAATTCATTAGTCTAAGGTTTATTTATTTTAAGTTTATTACAAAAGTGATAGTTAGTGCACTACTCGTTCGAGATGGGGTCTGCTCCCGTGGTCCACACGATTTAATTGAATGCTTAGCATGAAATGCCGCCCCGGCATGGGGTAGTTAAGCACCTGCTCATAGGTTTCTGAAAAAATATTATTTAGTTCCACTCTACATCGAAGTTGCCATAGAGGCTGTTTTGGAATATTTCTACTGGTTTGTGTAGAACGTAACGAGACGTCCTCTGAACCAGAGGATCGTGAACCCGACCAAGGAATATCTATACCAAAGGACGCGTTCCATGTTGAATACGAAGAAAGAGGGTCAAATGGGCTAGAATGGTCAGCACTGCTGTAACGCTCGGCTACATAGGAGTTAGATAGCATAAACTGCACGGACTCATACCTGAGATGAGCATAATGTTTAAACTGAAACTGGGGGGTGTAACGGAGTTGTTTGTTTAGTGCTGGATCATCTTCATAGCGTTCCTTCTCCATACGCGCAATCACCTGGTACACCCCACTTTTTACCAAACCGCTAAACCGAGCATGCTGAAATGCTAAGGCTATGTCTGATTCTAGCCCTTGAGCTGTGATTGCCTCTATATTTCCAGGCCTTGAGAGGCCTTGCTCATCCGGCAGCCAACGTATGCCGTTATTCACCTTATTCCAATAATGGCTCATTTGAACATCGGTTCTGATCATTCCACCATTCCAACGTAGCGGGGTTTGAGCCCAATGCAGCCCTGCTTCGAGGGAATAAACCTGCTCACTTGTTAAATCTGGATTTCCTAAGTTTGGCCAATATAAATCATTGAAGGTAGGTATGACTGAGCTTTTAGCTGAAAGAAACCGAATTCCAAGAGCAGAGCTTAGCTTTGAGTTCCAACCCAACTCTCCCGACCAATCCCACCCAAAATCATTATAAAAGGCTTGATGTACATCGGCCCGAAGAATACTTTTCACACCAAGCTCTTGCTGCAGTGAGTGCCTATGAGATAGTGACCATCGAGAGCGAGTTCCGTTGTAATCAGTGCTTTGCACACCCGTAGTTGACCACTCTACTGTACTTTGCCAAAAAGCACCTTCACCTATTCTAGATTGGTGTTCCAACCTAAGAATACTACTCCAAATGTCACTCTCACTATCAATGTCTTTGTCAGGATCTTGGAAATCGAGTGCCTGCCATTGACTAAAATGTTGCATTCTCCACTGATTCTTACTCCCCCAACGCAGGCCTTGCATCCAGCGTATGAAATCATCTTCTTGACTCGCTCTAGCCGTAGGCGATAGCTTGCTTCCTGGTATATTGTTGTTCTGGGTAAAAGCCCAAACGGTAGTTTGATATTCACTTTTGGATATAAAAGTTCGGAAAGATGGGATTGTTTTAGCTGAAGCCTTATCCCGAGAAGATTCTAGAGTAGCAGCACCGGATTCCTTTTTAAAATTGAACATGACCGAGTTGGATTGGCTTTCGTTATTCGCACGGCTAAACCACTTGGGCACGACTGTTCGCTGATCTGGATCAAATAATCTTTTTTTATAGCTAAAATTATTTTCGGCTGTTTTGCCGTACAGCCGTAGATCCCAAGACCTCCCATGTTTTGAAGATGTTGCATGTATAGTAGACTGCTTTGCCCCATAACTACCAATCGATAGCTGAATTGCTATTTTATCCGCATTAATTGATTGTTGGAGAATGTGCATCGACCCCGCACCACTCTGTCCAAATCGAGCTTGGCCTAAGCCAGGAGTGAACAAAACCGCATCAAATAAATTACTGGGAATTAAGGATAAATCGACTACACCTAACATTGGATGATTTAACCCGAAACCATTCCAAACTACCTGAGTTCTAGAAGCTGGCAACCCTCTTTGTGAAAGTAATGCCAAGCTTCCGGGTCCGTTAGTTTGCACATAAGCGGAGCTAAATTCTTGTGCAATACTACCCAAATGCGATGCTAATCTAAGTTCTAAAATTTCTTTTGATAATCGCCCATACTGAGTACTAAGTAGAAAATAGTCTTGATATGGGTTCTCGGCTATAATTTCGATTTCGGCAAGGCCAATGGTGGGTAGAATTGCCGTGGTATCATTAGTTTCTATCTGCAACTCATGCACAGTTGCATGTCCGCTGGGATTGAACGTAGTGTGAATAAGAAGGCATGCAAACCAAATGTAATAGTAGTATCCTCCCTTAGCCTTGTAGACTGATTGAACATCTGCAAAGCTTTGACTCAGATCTTCAGTAAGACGATTGGTTATAGGATCAGTGCCACCTGTATTAGAACTAGTAAATCGACCATGTAACAAATCAGTGATGCGTCTAATATTAAGACGTTTTACTGCAATTAGATCAATCCAACAAAACAAACGTAAAAAGCTACCCATCATATGATGTTCACAGCCAGATGCACAGTATTCGTGTGACGTCTATTTGTGTGTTAATAAAAGTGTGTTATAAAAAAAAGAGTTTATGATAGCTCACGGAAATTCTAGCTCCCGAAAATTTCCTGAGAAATAGATGCTGAATGCGTTGATGGCAGGTCTCCTGACTTTTCCACCTCGAGGCCTTCCCGTTAGCTAACTAACAGTGGCAAGATTTGCTCGTAGGTTTAATATGAACTATTCATTAGCATAATGAATACATTCAAATGGAATTACAGTTGCGGGTACAGCTCCGGATTTACACCGGATTCCCTTTTCATCTCATTTTAAGAGAACCAACACTATTTCAAAGAGTGTTGACAATATAATCGCTCAACGAATTAATCCAAAATGTTTATCATAAATAAATATTAAAGTTTATACTCTAGCATCCCAAATAAGGATAAGTTGTACACAGCAAGTCCCTAGGATGTATTCACACGTATCCATTCGTCTTACTCTCTTGAATTATACCTGTTCGTTATATGAACCTTGAAAATACTACCACACCTGACAGCACTCAAATTCACAGTGAATTATTCACCGTTCGAGCATCGGAATCGGCGCCCGACGAATATATGCATCTGAGTGCGTTGACCAGATTATTTCAAGAAGTGGCTGGAAATAATGCGAAAGCACTTTCTTTTGACATTACAGACTTGCATGCTCAGAATATTAGCTGGGTACTACATCGGCTACAAATTCAGATTGAGCGCCTACCCAAATGGAGAGAGACTATAGAACTTCGGACTTGGCCAGCTCTTGGGGATGGTTTAAAGGCTTACCGAAATTATGAGGTATGGGATACTCTAGGGAACCTACTAGTCCGATCAATTAGCTATTGGATGGTTATTGATTTGGATAGCAGAAGACCCACGCGTATTCCAGAAGCCATACTTGCTCGAAGGTTTTCAGACCGGCCACATGCCTTAGAACCCACTAGAGATCGTCTTCGAGCGTTTGACTCAACCGATGCAGAACAGGAGTTAAGCATGCAAAGCTACACCTATCACCTTGACATGAATAAACATGTCAATAACACGCATTATGTCGATTGGTTGCTTGAAATTCTTGAACCATCGGAGCGACAAAAATTGCGTTGGTTTGATTTGGTTTTTCTCAATGAATTAGGAGCTCAGGAAGCTTTACGAATACAAAGAATGGAGAATCGGTTACAACTCTTGAATATGGAATCAAAAGTAATTGCAATGGCTAACTGGTCCTAACTCAATCCCAATCAGGAGCAAAATCTGGATTGACCAATCGGATATTTTTTCCAAGTTGTCGATAGCAAAGAAATCCTCATCATCCATATCAAACTGAGTGGCTTGTAAATGTTCGGGCGTTGTCGCTTTTGGAATAGCTATCACCTGTTCTTCATTTGAAGGCAACTTGTGCGGCTGATTTCTGGTATTTCATCCCTATTTATTCCAACACAGGGTTGTTGATTAGACGTCTTTGAGCCAATGGTGAATAGGTAGTAATCATGAGATCGTATTACAATGCATAATCAAGTAAATCAAACTGCCCCAACAAAGGGTGATATTCTACTTGATTGCAAAATATAAGAGCTAAATACTCTTCTCTTGCTTGTTTTAACAAGGATAATGGAAAATTCCTTACCCCAATATTTGCGACTTTACCCTGCTCTTTTAGTATAAGCATAGATTCGATTGTTTGGTCCGAAGGAACCTGTGGATTGGGCCAATGGATCAAGAGTAAGTCGATGTACTCTAACTCCGATTTGATCAGGGAGGATTCAACCGATAAGTAGAGGTTATCCGCTTCCAGAAGGCTTCTCTCCACTTTGGTCGTAACAAAAAATTCTTCCCTCGAAATATGAGTAACCTTAATGGCTCTGCCAACTTCAGCCTCATTTCGATATTCTTGTGCTATATCTATATGGCGGTACCCCAACCTTATGGCTATTTTAATAGTTTCTTCAGCTTATTTACCGATTAGTTTATAGGTACCAAGTCCTAGTTCAGGGACTTCAATGCCCTGAATTAGCTTAGATTTCATGTGTGTGTAAAGATTAGATTAAAGCAAAGTACAGTTATGAGTTAACTATCTAAAAACCCAGCTAAGCCTCCGATGATCAGTCATCGAAATTGGGTTCGTTAAGTAAACCTTCGGTAGAAGCTACCACATAGGCTACAGCAGCATCCCCCGTAACATTCACTACGGTTCGGCACATATCTAAAATTCGATCTACCCCTAAAATCAGGGCAATACCAGCGGTGGGTACCTGAATGGTTTCGAGTACAACCACCAACATAACGATACCAGCTCCAGGCACGCCAGCGGCACCTATAGAAGCGGCAGCAGCCGTTGCAACAATCATGAGCTGCTGCGCAATGGTTAAATCCATCCCTAAGGCCTGGGCAATAAATACCGCTGCAATCGCTTGATACACGCTGGTACCATCCATATTTATGGTCGCTCCAACTGGTAGGACAAAACTTGTCACCTCTTCGTCTACTCCAAGATTTTTTTCTACCCGCTCCATAGTGACGGGTAAGGTTGCTGAACTTGAACTAGTACTAAAACCAAGTAACATAGCTGGACGTATCGCTTTAAAGAATTGAAACAGACCTATGTCTTTGCTGAAAATCTTCAACATCGTACTATACACCAAAAAGACGTGGACTAATAGAGCAAATACAAGGGTTAAGCTATACCATCCTAAAGCTCCAAGTAACTCAAGAGCTTTTCCTATATCGTCCCCTGCTAAATCAATAATGAGTGACGCCATTAACGCAAATACGCCAAAGGGAGCCGTTTTCATGATAAGTTCAACTATGAGGATAATAACATCATTGAATGCATCAAATACCGTGACCAATGTCTTCGCCTTTTCGCCGCCCATGTGAATGATTCCAACACCCAGTAAAATGGCAACAAATACAACTTGAAGCATCCTTGAGTTGTCAGAGGCAGCGGCAAAAAAGTTATCCGGGACTACATCAACCACGAAGTCTAAAACCCCTCGGTTGAGCACTTCATTCGCTGAAGCACTCCGGTCTTCCAGTGAATTAGAATAGGTCTCCTGTAGACTATCCATGGTTTCCTGAGGTAAAGATTTTCCAGGTTGAAAGGTATTTACAGTCACCAAGCCTATAGTTATGCCCAGCAAGGTGGTGATCATGTAGATGAGAACTGTTTTCCCACCCATACGTGAAAGCCTTGTGGTATCATTTAAGCTAGCTACACCCGCCACCAATGATGCTAACACTAGGGGTACAGCAATGAGTTTTAATAACTTGACAAAAATGGTTCCGAAGGGTTTGATAAATTCAGTCGTGAACTCATTCCACCCTATGACACTAGACAACAAACCCCATGTTAGTCCTAAGAATAAACCAATAACGATTTGCCAATGTAATTTTTTATACCACATACTCACTGCTGAATAATTAAATAAATAAGGATGGTTAACAGACTCGCCAGTCCAGCGGACAACCAATTAACTGTATTGTTGCCAACATACAAAAATTGAGAAGAAAAAAACCGGTTTGTTGAATTGACTAGGTATTGACCTTGGAAATGAGCTCCTAACCAAGAATCCATGAATGTGGCTACCAATCCAGTGCTAGCCACCAATATACCCATGACCAGTGAGTTGGTTGGCAGCAACATACCAACGAGCACGCCAATACTAAGAGAGCCTCCTACTGCAGCAAAAGTACCCGCGAAGCTTATAGCTCCATCGGTTCCTGGTGGCACTTTTTGGAACCCATTGATGGACCAGGTCGTACCTTTAATACGATTGCCACCAATTTCAGAAGCCCATGTATCTGAAGTTGCAAAGGCTATACTTGAATATGCAGCTACCTTAAAGAGTTCAAGATCTACGAGTAACCCAAGTAGGATAAAAAATCCAAACCAAAATCCATTGG
>DCQQ01000039.1:0-204 GCA_002323515.1 Balneolaceae bacterium UBA1514
GTCTATTCCGTTTAATAAGCCAACCGATTTCCCGGCTTCCAATTCAAACAAAAACTCCAATCCATTACTATTGGTTCGTAATTCTTCCATATAGCTTGTAGATACCGTACTTATTTTCCAAGCACACTTTAACCCACAGGCCAATGGATTTAATTCTCCAGCCCATTCTAACAAACCCGTGTGTATTCCGTCAAAATCTGGCAA
>DCQQ01000039.1:577-23063 GCA_002323515.1 Balneolaceae bacterium UBA1514
GTAATAATGGTAGGGGTATTGGATAAAGATTTAAAAGCGGTACACTGCTGAGTCATAAAGGGTATTAATCCTGTGTGATGATCATGACAATGAAGTACATCAGGCTGTAGATCCCAACGAATCAAGGTATCCAACACAGCAATTTGAACACTCAAAAATCTTTCGAACTCATCCCAATACCCATCTCCTGAATTCGGATCTAAATATATACCCGTTCTATCTGTGTAGCCCGGTAATTCAAAGGTATAGAGGATGAAACCTAAGGATTCTTTGATTTCATACACATTATAGGGTACCTTCATAGCACCCACTTGGCAAGTAGCGGTATCGATTAGGGTTTTATTGGCCTTCAGTAGCCATGGTGTATGATAGTGAGGCATGCATACCATCGTACGGTTATTCCCTCGATTTTGATATTTAGGCAAGGCACCAACTACATCACCCAGTCCCCCTGCTTTGGCAGCTGGATAACATTCTGCACTTATATGAATAATAGTCATAAACTTGTATCTTTTGACAATAATTATCTAATCGAGATATCTTATAATCAATATAACCATTTATCATGTCCCTAGTTATTGATGTTCAAAATGTGAGTAAACATTTCGGAAGGGCAACAGCAGTAAATCAAGTTAGTTTTGGAGTAGAACAAGGGCAAATTTTTGGTTTGTTAGGTCCCAATGGTGCAGGTAAAACCACTACGATCAGGATGATCAATCATATCCTGAATCCAGATACAGGTTATATATCGATATTGGGAGAAGCCGTGAGCCCTAAAAGCCAGGAACGGATTGGATACCTACCTGAAGAGCGTGGTTTATACAAAAAAATGAAGGTTTTTGACCAACTCATGTATCTTGCTCAACTAAAAGGTTTAAGCCAAATGGCCGCCAAAAAGGCTATTGAATTTTGGTTAGATCGATTTGAAGCGAGTAGTTGGAAAAAGAAGGAAGTATCAGAACTCTCTAAGGGTATGTCTCAAAAAATACAGTTCATTGCTACCGTTGCTCATGATCCAGAAATCTACATATTTGATGAGCCTTTCAGCGGGCTTGATCCAATCAATTCAGAAATGCTTAAAGAAGTCATTCTGGAAGAGAAAAAACAAGGTAAAACTATTTTGTTTTCTACCCATAGAATGGAGCAGGTTGAGCAAATGTGTGACGATATTTGTCTTTTTAATCAAGGTAAGGCAGTTTTACAAGGTAACCTGCGATCAATAAAACAAAGTTTTGGTAACAACACAGTGCTACTAGATTTCATAGGTGATTCAGAGTTTTTAAACCAATTAGATGGGGTTCGAATCAACAACCGTTCAACCAATTTTGCCGAAATACGTTTATTAGAGGGAGCCTCTCCTCAACATATATTAGAAATCGCGATGAAACATGCGGAGATACAACGATTCGAAATTGTACAACCTAGCTTACAGGATATTTTCATTAGCACAGTCAATGATACCAAAGTCTCTGTTTAGTTAACGAACGTAGATTAAATAATCCTATTACATACAAAATAAATCTGATATGATTAATTTTTTGAAAATCTGGCTCATTATTAAACGAGAGTACAAAACACGGGTACAAACGAAATCCTTTCTGCTCTCTACTTTCCTTACCCCTCTATTGATATTAGGCTTCATGGGCTTTGTTATTTTTATGACCGTATCTGATAATGAAGCTCCTAAACAAGTTATTGTGATTGACGAAACAGGCCGAATGCTTGAACCATTAACCCGACTTAATGCTACCAGGTACCAACCCATTAAGGCGGACCAGTCTATTGAGCAAATACGTGATCTTATCATGGAAGACGAACTCGATGGATATGTTTTCTTCGATCAACCTTTTTTAAATGAAGGCACCCCTGCCACCTTTGTTCATAATGGCTCAGGTGGTATTACTTTTTTCGAGTCTCTTAGGTCCGATGTTAGAGATGTAACCCGTCAAATTCGACTAGAGGATAATGATGTATCAGATGCTATTATTGCCATTTTCGAAGAACGGCCTGCCTTGGAAAATAGGAGGTTAAATGAGGCTGGTGTTGATGAACAGAGCAATGCTGTTGTAAGTAGTTTAGGTGGGATTTTCATTGGGATATTTATATTTATTGGCCTATTCGGTTATGGAGCCATTCTAATGCGCAGCGTTATTGAAGAGAAAACATCACGAATCGTAGAAATAATAACCTCTTCTGTAAAACCCATAGAGTTGATGTTAGGTAAGTTACTTGGAGTTTGTTTAGTAGCATTAACTCAATACAGTTTATGGATTGTTACCTATGCAGGAGTAACCATCCTTGCTGCTCCTGTTGCTCAGTTCTTCATTAATCAGAGAATGGGGGGGCTTCAAAACAGCTTATCTACATTGGATACAACAGGAACAGTAGCTAGTGTACCATCAGATATTGACTTGAGCTTTTTGGAACAATTCAGTATAGACCCATTATTTATACTCTATTTTTTCGTGTTTTTTGTACTAGGCTTTTTAATGTACTGTTCTATATTTGCTGCCATTGGTGCTGCTGTGGATTCTGAGCAAGACTCACAGCAATTCATGGCACCTGTAATGCTTCCAATTTTCTTAGGGTATATACTCAATTTCAGGATTGCTGAGGCCCCAGATTCTACCATTGCTATTGTGGCTTCGTTGTTTCCCTTGACCTCGCCCATTAACATGGTTACTAGAATGTTGGTATCTAATGTACCATTATGGGAAGTACTACTCTCTATCCTATTGCTCATTCTCAGTTTGATTGGCATGCTATTACTAGCCGCACGCATTTATCGTACTGGTATTCTCATGTATGGCAAAAAACCAACCTTTAGAGAATTATATAAATGGATTAGGCAAGCCTAAATTACTTTATTGTTTCGATAAGCATAAACAAGGCTAAGCCCAAACTACTATTCTCCCTTTTGAGCTCGATGGCGTGCAAATAGTACTTTTAGTTCTAGGTGTAGGTGAGGGTTGGTTGAATAGCCATTTCCTGAATGGATTGTTTCAACACCGTGGATATCACTAAATACACCCCCTGCTTCTTTAACAACGGGTAATAAAGCAGCGGCATCCCATAAGTTAAGTACAGGATCAAACATAATATCCGCTCTCCCAATAGCCACCATCATATGACCGTAGGCATCTCCCCATGTTCTATGAAGTTTTGTTTTGGCCATCAAATCCTGAAATTCTTCTTCCTTACCAACATCTTGAAACCTTTTGATTTCAGTCACTAACAAGGTAGCATGTTGCATGTCGGATGTTTCACGCACTTTACATGGTTTCCCGTTAAAATAAGCCCCTAAGCCTTTACCAGCTACACAACATTCATCCAAAGCAGGAGCATTGATAACTCCAACCATTGGCTCTTTATCAATCATGATACCAATTAAGGTTGTATAAAAGGGAACTCCATGAATGAAGGATTTTGTCCCATCAATAGGATCCAAAACCCATTGAATGGATGCATCTGGACGGGTCACCCCATACTCTTCACCAATAATACCATGATCCGGAAACCTTTTTTCAATTTCTTCTCTAATCACCATTTCGGTTTCACGATCTGCAATAGTAACAGGTGAATCATCCGCTTTTGAAATTACTTCTACCTCTTTTTTAAAATAGTTAAGAGTATGAGCCCCTCCGATTTTAGCAATTTCTTCAGCTGCTTGGACCAAGGTCTTGAGATCTGTCATAGTACTAGTTAATAATTAAAATTGGGTGTTAGTGAGGTATAATTGAATAATGTTCTATGCATGGAATGCTTCCATTCACTACCTTTTATGGTAACATAGAAGGCTACTAGGCTTGTCAATAATGATACTGCAAATTTAAGAGGAATGGAACGTACAATTTTATTCAAAAGAAAAACCAAAGCCGTTCATTGTAACGGTGTAATAACATGGTGTTTGACTAAAATTCTACCAAGTCTAGTGTTTTTTTTAGTTTTTTTATAAACGTATGTAGGTTTGTTTTACTCTTTGTTTATTTTGGCTAAACTATTCTTACAATAGTCGCTCTCATAACACTGACTCCTTGTAATTCGCATTCCTTATCAACTTCAAATAGTATAACCCCCAATAATATAGAAGCCGATTCTACAATAACGACCCAAGCAGACTTTGCCCAAGACCTTGAGCATAAATATCACATACAAGTCTATAATCGTTTCCCTATAACGATTAACCGCGGTCAAGGTGCTAAAGTGTGGGATAGCGAAGGCAATGAATATATAGACTTGCTGGCTGGTATAGCTGTAAATAATGTAGGGCATGCTCATCCAAGGGTGGTAAAAGTCATACAAAGTGCGGCGATTTCTCCTCTACACTTTTCTAATTTCTATTATTCAGAGCCTCAGTCACTGCTGGCAAAAAAGCTCACCGAACTCACTGGATTAGATCGTGTCTTCTTTTGTAGCTCTGGAGCCGAAGCCATGGAAAGCTGCCTTAAACTGGCAAGAAAATGGGGGCAAATCCAAGGAAAAAAGGGCTCAATACTTTCGCTTAGTAATGGTTTCCACGGCAGAACCTTGAGTACTCTTACTATGAGTTCCACCAAATACCAAGAAGGCTATGCTCCACTTCCAGCCGGATTCACTCAAGCCAAATTCAACCAAATAGAAGAGGTAATTGAGCAGACAAATGAGGAAACTATTGCAATTGCATTAGAACTGATCCAAGGCAATAGTGGTGTTCACCTAGCTGAATACAATTTCGTACAGGCATTAGCCCAACACTGCAAGGAACGAAATATCTTACTTATCATAGATGAGGTGCAAACGGGAATTGGTAGAACTGGTAAAATGTGGGCATACGAACACTTTGATATACAACCAGACATGGTAGCCACTGCTAAAGCACTTGCGGGAGGTATACCTATCGGGGCATTGATTACCAGTGAAAAAGTAGCAACGGCATTCGGTTATGGTGACCATGGTACTACCTTTGGGGGAAATCCATTTGCTTGTTCAGTGGCTTTGGAAGTATTAACTATTATTGAAGATGAGGAGCTCTGCCAACGGGCAAGTAAACTTGGGTCCTATTTTATGTCTAAACTTAAAACCTTAGCAGATAAACGCCCATCTATTACAGAAGTGCGTGGAATGGGACTTATGATAGGGTTGGAATTTAATCAACCAACCCGACCCATTGTGGATAAATGGGCTGAGTTAGGAGTACTTAGTAATTCAGCGGGTGGTAAAGCTATTCGGATTGTACCTCCACTTACTATATCTAAAGAATTAATCGATAGTTCGGTAGAAAAATTAGACCTCTTGCTCGAAAAGTTTTAAGTATTTCATCCTATCTGGGCGTACATCAGCCTGTTTCAAATAGATTAACTTATGTATTGAAACATTGTCTAGTTACCTCTAAGAGTCTATTTACATCTGCTTCTTCTATCTGAAAATGAAAGGTCGCACGTACTGTTGATGGACCAAAAGGAACCATTTTTATGCCATTTTGTCCAAAAACTTCAAGCACCTCGATAGCGTTTCGGTTGCCCGTATCAAAAAGCACAATATTGGTTTGAACGCTGTCTAGATCGATTTGTAGCGCAGATATTTCAGAGATTGTTTGGGCAAAGGTTTTGGCATGTTCATGATCCAAAGCCAATTTAGGCCAGTGATGCTCAACGGCATAATCGGCTGCGGCGGTCAATAAGCCTATTTGCCTCATCCCACCACCCCACATCTTACGGAATCTTCTAGCTTTTGCTATGTTTTTGGTGGATGAAAGCAACATAGATCCTACTGGAGCCCCTAATCCTTTACTGAAACAAATCGAAAGAGTATCAGCTATTTGCCCTATTTCTTGAGGTTTTTGTCCTGTAGCCACAAGTGCATTCCATATACGCGCCCCGTCAACATGTACGTATAGACCGTGCCGTTCACACTCCTGTTTTATGGATCTAAGTTCATCCAACGAATATACCGTTCCACCCCCCTTATTCGTACTGTGTTCAATACAAACAACTTTGGTTTCAGGTTCCCAATCATAAGCGCCTCTGACCGCAGGAGATATTTGCTCAGAGCTTAATTTCCCCGAGTAACCTTCAAGGGGCAAAAGTTGAACCGAAGACAGTGAGGAAGCACCACCAGTTTCATACTGCAGTATATGACCTTTACTTTCTATTAACACCTCATTGGATGGCTGAGTTAGCACCTTTAAAGCTAACTGATTACTCATGGTTCCACTAGGCACATACAACCCAGCTTCCATACCAAAAAGAGTAGCCATTTTGGCTTGAAAATTATTCGTCAACTCATCTTCTCCAAATACATCATCACCTACCTCTGCCTCCAACATGACTTGTTTCATTTGCTGAGTAGGCTTAGTAACGGTATCACTTCGCAAATCTATTACTTTCATGGTCTGTATTAATGAACGATATTATTTTATTTTATTTTTGTAGTTTATGGATTATATAGATTGAAGTAAACTATCTCTTTATTACCTCGGTTGGTTAACCATAGTTGACTAGGAGTATTCTAGCTGTCATGCCTGAATCGAAAAGATATGATATTATTATAGCAGGTGCAGGCCTTTCGGGCCTGAGTCTTGCATGGCATTTAGTCAGGGAAAACTATAAAGGCCAAATTTTACTTATTGACAATTCTTTTGCGCCAAATAATCACAAAACTTGGTGTTTTTGGGGTAAAAAAGATCATCCTTTTGCAAACATCGCTCATCGAATCTGGAAGAAGAGTCACTTTTCTGCACTAGATTTTAGCTCTGAATTATCTCTAAAAGAACACCTTTATTTTTGCGTAAAAGAAAGTGATTATAAAGAAACCATTCTAAAAACTCTGCAAAAAGCTCCAAATGTAGATTTTCTTGAGGAAAGTATTTTGGATTTTTCCTCTAATTCTTCGAAAGCAGCCCTCATCACAAAGGATAGTAACACTTACTTAGCCGAATTCATTTTTCAAAGCATTTTCATGCCTAGTCATTATGACCCTAACGCTCGTAAGTATCCGTTAATCCAGCATTTTTTAGGTATAGAAATCAAAACTGATGAAAAAGTCTTTGATAAGAAAACCTTCACATTAATGGACGTGGACAGTGACTTCAATGATGGTTTTGCATTTATGTATGTGTTGCCAATCAAAAAAAATCGGGCGTTGGTAGAATACACTATTTTTTCAGCTAACCCATTAAAAAAGAAGCAATACAAGAAAAAAATCCGAAATTATCTTGAAGAAAAATATGGTCTGACTAAGGAGAATTATTCCATAAAAAGAAAAGAATACGGTGAGATTCCGATGGATGATCGACCTCATACACCGTTATATTCTTCAAGAATCATAAACCTAGGTACTGTTGGTGGATTTACTAAGCCAAGTACGGGGTACACATTTAGCCGGGTACATAAATACTCAAAAAAATGTGCTCAAGCACTTGTAAAGGGTGTAATACCTCCCATTCCCACCGCATCCTCTTATCGATTCAGATATTATGACCTTCTGTTGTTACGCGTCTTAGCTACAAATGTACCCGATAGTCGTAAAATATTCCGAAGTTTATTCAAAAACAGTCCTATTGACCGTATTTTCAAGTTTTTATCTGAAGAAACTAACTTTTTAGAAGACTTAATGGTCCTAGCTAGTTGTTATTATCCTCCATTTTTACGCGCATTAACCGTGCATCCACCACTAATCACTCAGTTTGACAAAAAACATCTTGCTCCATCTAAGCACAAGGAGCTTAAGGAGGATTATTTTGAAGACTTCGAACAAATACCAAACAGTATAGCAGAAGATTCATTACAAGATTCAGAAGAAGGATCAGATGACATAATTCAACAGGCCCGTCTAAATGAAACTGTTAGTTAAACATATAATTAGATACGTGATTCAAGCTTATTGACTAAAACTACTGCTCAACTTAAAAATACTTAGCCAGTATAGTGATAAGAGCGGTTTCTGCACGCAACACACCACCATCGGTGAATTGGTCGCCTAAAAGAAATCGAGGGATGTTCTCACGTTCAAACCAACTCAGCTCATTTGTACTAAATCCACCCTCAGGGCCTATAAAAAACAGATTACACCCCTCTTTTAGTTTTTCTGGTTGTTTTGTGTGGAGTGAAGCTGATTCATGAGCAACCCAAAGGTTAAGATCAATCCCCTCACAGCGCTGATGAGCATCCTGTTTGATATGCTCGAGATTGTCTGCCAGTATAAGTTCCGGAAACCACGTTCGCTTCGATTGCTTAGAGGCACTCAGTATAATTTGATCTAATCGTGATTTTTTCCATCTAGCGCGCTCAGAATGATCTGCTTGATATATATAAAAATAGTCCACCCCAAGTTCTACTGCTTTTTCCAGAGCCCATTCAATTCGATCTTTTTTATGTAAACTGCCCATAGCTACCCCACGCAGGACAGGCGATTTTGGAAAACTTTCCGAATGCACAATAACAGCCTGTGCTTCTGTCTTTGTCAGGGAAACTAATTTCAACTCGTAACGATGACCACATCCATCAGTGGCTACACAATAGTCCCCCTCTCTGAGTCGAAGTACTTGGGTAGCATGAATACATTCAACACCCTGCAGCCTCACCGTATTGGATTCTATCTGAGATGGATGAACGTAGAAATATACGTTCATGAGTCCTTAAAATGTTTTCCTAATTTTAAATCTTGTCCCTGATAATTACTCTTGATCTCACGGCCATACATGGTATCAGGTTGTTCTGAATTAGGTTCAAACTGCATACTAAAAAGGGTTTGACCATCTTCTATTAAGAATGGAACATCATGTGATCGAACTTCTAGTACCGCTCTAGCACCAGCATCTACTTCGGTACCACCAAAGCCACTATCAAAAAAACCTGCGTAATGTGTCCTCAACTCCCCTGATCCTGTGTCATAAGCCATCATTTCACATGCTAATTTAGCTGGCACTCGTATTCGTTCTTTAGAAGCAAATATGTAAAAACTTTCCGGTTCTAAGATCACCATAGAATCGGCACCTGCTAAAATAGGTTCCCAGAATTCACTTACAGTATAGTGACCGATTTTTTCAAAATCTATATAATTATTGTGTTTTTTCGCTTTATATCCAATTATCTTTCCTTCTTTGCCCTTCAGATGAACACTCATGAACAAACCTTTATTCACTTTCAAAGTTTCTATAGGCATGGGCGAACCAGTGTCATCGAAAAGAATAGGCTCTTGATCATGGATTCGTAACAAATCCTGATCCGAAAGCACTTCAAAGCCATGTCTGATGCGAAGTTGATTTAATCGCTGTCCCGTTTTAACCTTGATGGGGAACGATTTCGGAACTACCTCCACATACAACGGTCCTTGGTAACCAGGAGTAATCTCTTCAAACCGATGCGAGTAGTCCGTTATCACCCTAGTGAACACATCTAATCTGCCCGTGCTACTCTTCGGGTTTGCCTTAGCACTTAAGTTTTCTTGTGCAAATAGCCGAATGGGATCCCCATTTTCTAAACCATCAGCTGAAAGCTTTGGCCTATTACTAGGTGCATAATGACTCTTGGGTAGGTTTAATCGCTCCAGTAACGGGATAATATAAACTGCGTTCTCTTCAAGTACGGCCCCATCTCTAAGTGAAAACTGGTACTGCTCTAAGCGTTCTAATTTTTGTTTAACGGTTTCATTTTCAGGTAAAAAACTACTGCGAACGCGATAGGCTACCTCGCCCAAACGTAAATCAATCGAGTTCGGTTGATACTGATCGTCTAGAATGGGGTATGCGTCGTCACTATCAATTACTCCTGAATCACTTAATAATTTAAGTTTTTGAATGGGAAGTACGCCTTTGGTTCTGAGATGTAGTTCTTGAGTTTTTATGGGCATGCTGTTTGATTTATAATCAGCCTAAAATAACCACTAAGATCCGTTCTTCAAAGTCACTATCGTATCCCACTCTTCCTTACTTACCTGGGTGATGGAGTACCTACCTAGTCGAAACAGTTCCATTGAAGCTAAGCTTTCTTTTTCCTTTAATTGATCACGAGTTATGGGGTGCGTGAATTTCTCTACAAATTCCATATCTACATTTATCCAACGCGGTTCCGCTTCGGAACTTTTTTCATCAAAATACTTCGATTTAGGGTCGAATTGTAAGGCGTCCGGGTAGGCCTTAGTAACCACTTTCATAATTCCTACAATAGCTGGTGGTTTTTGATTTGAATGATAAAAGAAACATAAATCTCCGATATTCATCCCATCTCGCATGTAATTTCGAGCCCCATAATTTCGAACACCATCCCATGGTGTTATCTTATCAGCATCTAATTCCTCAATACTATAATTGTCGGGTTCTGATTTACACAACCAATACTTTCGTCCAGACATAGTTAATAATTTTACGAGTTTTCGGTAATTTTTAAAATGGACTTGTACTTGTTAATATACCATAATACTGTCTCCTCTAACATTCCATCGAAATCAGGATTAGGTTCCCAGCCCAGTTCATCTTTAATTTTCGATGCATCAATTGCATAACGAAAATCGTGACCTAGACGGTCGGTAACAAAAGAGATTAAATTTTTATAATCACTCTCAGGCCCTTTGTCAATGTGTTTATTTAAGATCTCACAAATCTTGTGAACCAAATCGATATTCTTCCATTCATTATTTCCCCCAATATTGTAGGTCTGACCCGCTCTCCCAGTCAGAAATACTTCCTCTATAGCACTACAATGATCCTTGACAAATAACCAATCCCGGATATTTTCACCTTTTCCATAGATAGGAATCTCTTTGAGCTGCATCGCACTTCGAATAACTGTCGGTATTAATTTTTCATCGTGTTGATGCGGCCCATAATTGTTAGAACAATTTGTGGTTACTACATTCATCCCGTAGGTTTGAAAATACGAACGAACAATAAAATCACTAGCTGCCTTAGAGGCGGAATAAGGAGAATTAGGAGCGTAAGGAGTCTGCTCAGTAAAATAGCCATCCTCTTCTAGTTCTCCATACACTTCATCAGTTGATACATGCAAAAATCGAGGGTCGGCAAACTCTTCAGGTTCTTGCATCCAAAGCTGTCTACACTCTTCTAGAATATTAAAGGTCCCTACCACATTTGACTGAATGAATGGTTCCGGACCATGAATCGAATTGTCTACATGCGATTCAGCGGCTAAATGTATAACAGCATTTGGACGATAGCTCTTTACTGCTTCTTGTACAGCAAGGCGATCTATGAGGTCAATCTTTTTGAAATGATAACCCTCAGAATGCTTGATCGGATTCAAGTAATTACGATCCGAGGCATAGGTGAGTTTATCTATATTATATATGTTCCACTCAGGATATTTTTCAAAAATATGGAGAATTAAATTAGAGCCAATAAATCCAGCTCCACCCGTTATTATTAATTTCATAAAAATATGTCTTCTTCTTTAAGTGATGAAAAAAGCGGTAGACATCGGTCTTTTTCAGACAAAATCGGTTTGCTTATCTCCCAGTCAATGTGGATTAGAGGATCGTCCCAGCGGATACCACGCTCGGATTCTTTATCATAATATCGGGTGCACTTATAATGGACAATCGCTTGATCTGACAATACAGAAAATCCATGTGCAAATCCCTCAGGAATATACAACTGTTTGTGATTCTTTTCGGATAAAACTACCGAGTAATACTGTCCAAAAGTGGAGGAGTTTTTTCGTAAATCAACGGCTACATCTAAAATTTGACCGCTAATACACTGTACAAGTTTAGCTTGAGGGCGTTCCTTTTGATAGTGTAGCCCTCTGATCGTACCCTGATAAGATCTAGAAATATTATCTTGGACAAACTCATCAATCAGTATTAAATCAGCTGCCCATGTACCTCGAAAGGTTTCTTTAAAATAACCGCGATCATCTGAAAAAGCTTTTAATTCTAGAAGCTTAACACCCGGTAATGAAGTTTCATGAATTTGCATATATCTTCTTATTACTCATGATTTAAAGCAGATAGTAAGGTTTTACAACCAATTTCCCAAGAGTGGATCGGCATCCCCAAATCGTTCAGCCTCTTAGTGGCAAGTTTAGAAAAATGAGGACGTTTGGCCACTGTTGGAAACGCAGAACTATCAACTGCCTCGATCGGAATGTCAACCTGGGCATCCTCCATAATTCTCTTAGCAAAATCATACCAACTAATACATCCATCACTTCCCAAGTGAAATAAACCAGATTGCTTATGATGAATTAAGAACAGACTTTGCTCCACCACATCTGGCACAAAACTAGGCACTCCAAACTGATCATTAACCACCTTCAGTTGCCCCATTGTCTTAGCTCTATTGATAATAGCCTTAACAAAATTATTTCCATCCAATCCACATAACCATGAAACACGAAGTACTAAGGCTGTAGGCAATGCCTTAAATACAGCCTGCTCGCCTTCGAATTTAGTGGCCCCATATCTGTTGATAGGGTCTGCTGGTGCATCTTCCGGATACCCTTCTTCAAACATCTCCCTATCTGTGAGCTTCCCCGAGAAAACGTAATCCGTGGAGTAATGCACCATTTGAATCCCTCTCGCAGCACAAGCTTCGGCCAACAATTTAGGACCTAACACGTTCCCAAGATAAGCTTCCTCGGTCTGTATTTCTGCTTTATCGACTTCTGTGTAGGCAGCCGTATTGACACATACATCGGGTTCATGCATATCAAATGCCTTAGCAATACTCTGGGCATCACATATATCTAGCCCTCCTCTGTCAAGGGCTACAAAATCATCACTAGAACGTCCTTTTAGACTCCTTTGCCACCCATTACCAAGTTGTCCACCAGAACCCGCTACCAAAAACTTCATTATTCCATCGTTAATTTATTAGCTAACCGATAGGATTCTGGAGTACCGGCGTCCGTCCACCAACCTTCCAATAACGCACTACTCATCTGGTTTTGACGGATATAATAGTTATTTACATCGGTTATTTCTAACTCTCCTCTCTTCGATGGCTTTAAATCTCGAATGGCTGAAAACACTTTAGAATCATAAAAATAGATACCCGTAACTGCAAAGGATGTAGGTGGATTTTCTGGTTTTTCTTGGATTTCTGTGACCTTATCACCATCAAGTAAGGCGACACCATATCGTTGTGGATCGGGTACCTGTTTCAACAAAATCATAGCGCCGTTACCTGTATATGTGCGAGCACTTGTAGTGAGATCGTCTTCAAAAATATTATCACCCAGAATGACAACAATAGGATCCTGTCCGGCAAAGTTCTCGGCTAATCCCAAAGCCTGTGCAATTCCTCCTGCTTGATCCTGAACCTTATAGGTGAACCGGCAATTATACTCGGCACCAGATCCCAATAAATTCACCACATCACCCATATGTTCGGTGCCAGTGACAATCAAAATATCCTGTATACCAAGGCCGGTGAGTTTTTCAATTGGATGAAAGATCATCGGTTTATTGCCAACTGGTAACAGATGCTTGTTAGTGACCTTGGTTAAAGGATATAAACGAGATCCCGTCCCACCTGCAAGTATAACACCTTTAAGCATAATAATTTAGAGTAACATCGATAGTGGATTTTCAATAAGTGAACGAAGTGTATTCAAGAATTCAGCAGCTTTAGCCCCATCTACGATACGGTGATCACTAGATAAGGTAACCTTCATTCGCTTACCTGGCACAACCGCACCATTTTCCACAACAGGAACGTCTCGGATAGCACCTACAGCAAGAATACATGCATTTGGAGGATTAATGATCGCGGTGAATTCTTCTATTCCAAACATACCTAAGTTACTGATAGTAAATGTACTTCCCTCCATTTGCTCTGGAGCTAACTTTCGGTCTCTTGCCAAGCCTGCCAATTCACGGGTTTCTGAGGAAATCTGAACGAGTCCTTTTTGATCTACATGTCTAAGTACCGGTGTCATTAGACCTTCATCAATAGCAACTGCTATTGCAATGTGTACATCACCATGCTCAATTATCATATCCCCCATCCAAGAACTATTTATGGCTTGGTGTCTTGAAAGAGCCACTGCTGAGGCCTTTAAAACGATATCATTAAAGCTGATTTTAATGTCCAACTTATCCTTGAGCTGCGTTCTTGCTTCAATAGCAGCTTTCATATCAATATCTATGGTCTCATAAAAATGCGGATTGGTAAATTTACTTTCTGAGAGTCGTTTCGCAATGACTTTACGCATTTGGGAGACTTTGACCTCTTGTGAGGCTAAAGAAGAGAAACTCTTAGCTGTTGATGAAGCCATTGGCGCAGGAGCTCCAGGTCGGGTAAGTGTACTTGAAGTTGCGCTTTGTGCCGTTTCTACATCCTTTTTAACGATTCTTCCCTCAGGGCCAGAACCAGCAATGCTGTTTAAATCTACTCCTTTATCTGCAGCAATTTTTTTTGCTAGTGGGCTTGCTTTAATTCGGCCGTCCCCCACTGATGGAGCTAAAACGGCAGTTGGAGCAGCCACTGCTTCTTCGGTTTTCGTGACTTTATCATCTTCAGTCACAGGAGCAGAGTCAGTCGTTTCTGAATTAGAATTATTATCTAACAAAGATGAAATATCTTCGCCCGCTTCACCAATGATAGCAATAAGTCCACCCAACGGTACCGCATCCCCTTCACCTGGTACAATCTTCAAAATAGTACCCGCATCGAATACTTCCACGTCCATAGTTGCCTTATCAGTTTCTACTTCGGCGATGATATCCCCAGCTGATACCGAATCACCTTCATTAACATTCCATGTAGCGATTACCCCTTCTTCCATAGTATCGCTGAGTTTGGGCATTTCAATCTTAATGGCCATAGCTTAATTTTTTGCAGTGTTTATATTAGTAGCTTACCTGTTTAACGGCGTTAATAATTTGTTTTGGACTTGGCAACCAAGCATCGAATAATGGTTTCGAAAATGGAGCGTTTACATCTGGTAAACAAACTCGCAGTACCGGTGCATCCAAATAATCAAATGCTTCTCGTTGAATTAAGAATCCAATTTCAGCGGCAAATCCAGCAAATGGATGTGCTTCATCAATGACAATACATCGATTCGTTTTTTTAACTGATTGCAGTATTAACTCTAAATCTAGAGGTTTAACCGTTCTTGGGTCTATGATTTCACATTCAATTCCATCTTTAGCTAATTCATTTGCAGCTTGAACCGCTAAGTGATACATCTTACCGTGTGCAACGAGAGTAACATCTGAACCTTCTCGTTTAATCTTTCCTTTTCCAATAGGGATGATGAAATCCACTTCATCAGAAACCTCGCCCTTTAATCCATACATTTGCTCAGATTCCATAAAGAGAACTGGATTTTCGTCTCTAATGGCTGATTTCATAAGTCCTTTTGCGTCATTAGGCTCTGAAACATAGATAACTTTTAGTCCAGGGAATTGGGCATACATAGAATCATAGGCTACTGAGTGAGTCGCTCCTAATTGTCCAGCCGAAGCATTTGGGCCCCGAAAAACAATAGGGCAATCGGCTTGGCCACCCGTCATATATTTCACCTTAGTTGCGTGGTTGATTATCTGATCTGCAGCAAGTACCGCAAAGTTAAAGGTCATAAATTCAACGATTGGTCTAAGACCATTCATAGCGGCTCCAACTCCAAGTCCAGCAAAACCCAATTCCGAAATAGGGGTATCAATGACTCGTCGATACCCGTATTTATCCAACAGGCCTTCCGTTACTTTATATGCTCCATTATATTCAGCTACTTCTTCACCCATTACAAAGACTCGCTCATCACGAGCCATTTCTTCGTCTATTGCGTGCTTGAGTGCTTCTCTAAATTGTAAAACTGCCATCGTAATAAATTTTAAACGTGAAAATAAGGATTGTCTTCGACAAACATGTCGGTATATAATTCGGACTGGTCTGGGAATGGGGACTCATCGGCAAAGGTAACTGCTGCCAATACTTCGTCTTCGATACCCTCTTCTATTGAGCTAATTTCAGCCTCTTTGCACACTTTTTCAGCGTCTAAATAGGTCTTTAGTCGCTCAATAGGATCTATATTTTGGTATTCCTCTAATTCTTCTTTGGTTCTATATTTTTGAGGGTCCGACATGGAATGGCCACGGTATCGATAGGTACGAATTTCAACAAACCAAGGCTCTGAATGTTCACGTACATCATCTGCAATTTCTTTCATTTTTTCATACACAGAAAATACATCCATTCCATTGATCACCGCCGATTTCATTCCATAGCCTTTCGCCCGATCAACAATTTCTGCAACAGTATGTCGTTTTGCGGCTGTCCCCATGGAATATCCGTTATTCTCCACCACAAATACAGTGGGAAGCTTCCATAACTGTGCCAAATTCATGGTTTCATGCAATGCACCTTGATCAACGGCTCCATCGCCAAAGAAACAGGCTGAAATACGTCCATTAGCATTATATTTGTTTGCGAAGGCAAGTCCGCTTGCGATGGGTATGTGACCACCAACGATTCCATAGCCACCCCAAAAATGTTTCTTAACGTTGGCAAAATGCATTGAGCCACCTTTGCCTCCAGAGCAACCGGTAGCTTTACCAAATAATTCTGCCATCCCTTCATTCGCACTAATTCCACGACACAGACCCCATCCATGATCTCTATAGGCAGTTATAATATCATCATCGTTATTGAATGCAAACACTGTCCCGGTTGATATAGCTTCCTGACCAATATATAGGTGTAAAAAGCCACCAAATTTACCTTTTTGATATTGTTGCATTGCCCGCTCCTCAAATCGTCGCTGCAGATACATTTGATGGTACATATCTTTGAGCTGCTGGGCCGTTAAACCAAGGCTTTTATGCTTTTTTCTGGTTGCTACTGGTAAATCTACTCCTTTTTGGACTCCACCTTTCTCAGGGCTTTCCATACCTGTAGGAGCAAATCGGATATCAGATGTTGCTTTTTTCACCATGCTATTGTGTTTTACAGTAATAAGTAGATGCTTAAGTTTCTGATGCGCGATTTTCAAAATTCTAAAAGCGCAACATTGATCATGTCTATTTGGTTATTTACCATTTACTAGGTCATTGAATATTTTTTGTTCATTGTTCAATTGGACACTCTCAATGGTTCATTCAAGTAATCACGATACTTATAGACTCATAATATACCGAATTTTCTTCAAATTATGTGGCAGTAATAAAGGGTCTTTGTTCATCCATATTAATTAAGCTGAACTATAAACTAGATGAAGCAGATCAATAAATCTGAGCAATTAATCACATAGACAGGCCCAGAAGACCGACTTAGTCAGTAAGCATGCTCTTTGCAGCCGTTATTGCCTCAGGTATCGCTTCAGGCTTTGATCCACCAGCCGTAGCTAAACTAGGCTGACCGCCGCCGCCGCCGCCAATTATTCGTCCTAATTTCCTAACAATAGCCCCTGCTTTCAATCCTGTTTGAATGAGGTCCTCGGTGACAGTCGCCAGTATAAACACTTTACCCGAATCTTGGTCATGCGTAAATACAGTACTAACTGTCATATTAGGTGATTCATTTAATATACTGTATCCTATGTTTTTAATAGTATCCATATCAAAGGATTCAATATGTCCACAAACCCATTTAATACCGTTATCCAATTGTTTTGCCGTATTCATAAGAGTCTGTTGACTAGCAATAGCTTTAGCCTTAACCAAGGCTTCAACTTTGCGCTCTAACTCTTTTTTATCAGCTTGCAACCGCTCAATAGATTCCGCAAATTCATTGGAAGCACCTAATAGATTAGCTACTGTTTGTAACTTGCTTTCTTGCTCTGTCACCCACTGCTCAGCCCCAAAAGCCGTTAGTGCCTCGATTCTACGAATACCTGCTGCTACTGAACTTTCATGCACTATTTTGAAGAACCCAATTTCCCCGGTATTCTGAACATGTGTTCCACCACATAATTCCATCGAATAATCAGAATCAAAGATGATAACACGAACTCTATCACCATATTTTTCACCAAAAAGCATTCTGGCTCCCCGCTCTTTTGCCTGCTCAATAGGGATTTCTCTGTGCTCTTCTAATGGTATACTCGCTCTTATTTTCTCATTAACCAGCGCTTGAACATCTAAGAGCTGCTGTTTTGTCATAGCTTCAAAATGAGTAAAATCGAAACGAAGATAGTCCTGATTAACTAACGAACCTTTTTGAGCTACATGCGTACCTAAGACCTTAATAAGCGCTGCTTGCAATAAGTGAGTAGCAGAATGATTAGCACAGGTATACTCTCGAGACATTCTATTCAGAATGGCTTCTACCGGTTGATCAAGGGCAGGAAGTTGCTGCACGACCAAAACCGACCCATAAGGACTTTTTTGGACATCAATAACCGCGTACTCTTGATCGGTTTCATTGTTTTGGTTCGCTGGTTTCAATAATTGTTTCAATAGTCCTTTATCACTTACTTGTCCACCCCCTTCGGCATAAAAGGGATTCTTTTCAAGCAATAAGTGAAAAGTATCTTCCACTTCGCGATAAGCTACAATACTGGTTGAAATACTTAGCTGATCATAGCCTACAAATTCCGAGTGCGTTTCTTTTCCCGAAACCCAGCTCCACTGCCCTTTCTCGTCATGATCCACTGAAAAAGCTCCAGCCGCTCTAGCCCGAGTTTTTTGCTCATTCATCCGCTCATCAAAGCCGGCCACATCGACCCTTAATCCCTTCTCTCTTGCCATCAATTGGGTTAAATCAATAGGAAATCCATAGGTATCATGTAGCTTAAATGCATCTTCTCCAGTGAGTGCTTCGCTATGCTCTGTCATTTGTTCAAATAGTGCAATACCCTGCCCTAAGGTTCTAATAAAACTTTTTTCTTCAGAGTGCACCACCTTTTCTACATAGGCCTGTTGGGCAACAAGCTCAGGGAAGACCTCTGAAAATTGCTGCCCCAACACTTGTACCAATTCAAACAGAAAGGGCTCTTTAATACCCAACCGATCCCATGCATATCGTATGGCTCGCCTCAATATCCTACGCACCACATACCCCCTTCCATCATTCGAAGGAGATGCCCCATCGGCCACGCTAAATGCCACTGCACGAATGTGATCGGCAATCACACGAACAGCAATATCGGTATATTCATCATCTCCATAGCTTAAGCCTGCACGATTGGAAATAGCCTGAATTAGTGGACTAAATACGTCTGAATCGTAGTTCGAGGTTTTGGCTTGCATAACCGCACAAATTCGCTCAAAACCCATACCAGTGTCCACATGTTGAGCAGGAAGGGTTTGTAACTCACCTGATTTTAGCCTGTTAAATTGTATAAAGACAAGGTTCCAAATCTCCATTACTCTTGGATCATCTTTGTTCACCAAGCTAGCCCCATCCAATTTTGCGCGCTCCTGCTCTGATCGCAAGTCAATATGGATTTCCGAACAAGGTCCGCAAGGCCCTGTCTCACCCATTTCCCAGAAGTTATCCTTTTTTCCGCATTCTAGAATATGCGCGTGATCAATATTGGTTTGACATTTCCATAAATCAATGGCTTCCTGATCAACTTTTAAACCATCTTCTTGATCTCCACCAAAGACGGTTGCATACAGACGAGAAGGGTCCAACTCCCAGCGATCTACCAATAGCTCCCAAGCCCATGCAATGGCCTCTTCCTTGAAATAATCTCCAAATGACCAGTTACCCAACATTTCAAACAACGTATGATGATAGGTGTCATGCCCTACCTCTTCTATATCGTTATGCTTACCACTAACTCGAATACATTTCTGGGTATTAGCTGCTCGTATCCATTCCTTGCCCTCAAAAGACAAGGTTTTTTGCTCACCTAAAAAAAGGGGCTTAAATTGATTCATCCCTGCATTTGTAAACAACAATGTTGGGTCATCCGCTGGAACAACTGGTGAACCAGATACTATAGCATGATTTTTAGCACCAAAAAAATCTAAAAATTCTTGCCGTATTTGAGAGGAAGTCTTAAAAGCCATTCGAATTATATGTGAGTTAGGTCTGGATCACTTATATGATTTCATTTATACAATTTCATTCATACAAATAACATGCTTATTAAAGCAGGAAGATAGAAAAAATACCTATCAGACACATAGATGAATCCCTGCTTAATTCGCCTACATTTAGCTATATTAACTTAATACCCACAACCAAGTCCACACTCTATGAAATCTCTGTTTAATTATTTCTTTCGAGGCCTACTTGTAGTTTTTCCATTAGGTGCCACCTTTTTTATTACCGGCATCTCCATTGAATGGCTCAATACACTCAGCTCTAGCTGGATACCAGGGGATTGGGCTCAATCCATACCAGGGCTAGGACTCCTGCTCTCATTTGCCATCATTGTAGCCATAGGGCTGGTTTTCTCTATCACTCTGACCAAACCTATTATCCAATTCGTCGAAAAAATACTGACAAAAACACCCATCATCAGTATCATATATCATTCCCTCAAAGATTTAACCGAAGCTTTTGTGGGCGAAAAGAAAAAATTCGACCGGCCTGCACTCGTTCAACTAAGCGCCGATGGTCCCTACCGGATCGGATTCATCACCCAAGAACATTTTAAAGTCGACTCCTTTGAATTAACCGCCGTTTACTGCCCTCATTCCTACAACTTTTCCGGAAATCTCTTTCTGGTTGAGTCGACTAGAATCTACCCCATGGACATGGATCCTTCACAAGCCATGCGACTTATAGTTTCAGGCGGAGTGAGCCAAACTGAGAAATAACACTCTAATATACTTCCTCAAAGGTCCTTTCGGATGGTTTGACCTGAGTTTTTAGCTCTTCCCAAGTCCATTCCATTGGATCTTTATCCGCTAAATCACCACGTAAACTCAAGTAATCTAAGAAACCTTGCTTTGCTAATTGTTCGTAAATGCCGGTTTGCATTCCCTTCATCCCGCATAAGTAGACCAGGGTGTTATTCGCACCTAAAATAGGCGACAACAACTCAGAATAATCTTCAATAGCTGTTTGAACGTATTTTTTCGCCCCATTTTCACGACGATCTTCTCGAGAAATCATGGTCAGATAATGGACATTCAGATGCATAGCGTCTAAGCCTTCGAAATATTCTTTGTAAAGCAGATCTGTACGGTATGGACATCCAAATACCAACACAATTTGCCCTTTATGCCCTGCTTCAATTAACTCCATGATCATGCCCCTGAAGGGGGCCACACCCGTGCCTGTTGCAAAAAAAACAAAATTAAATTCTTCTACATTTTCTGGTAACAAATAACGCTTCCCACTAGGCCCTGTAATCTGAAGAGAGTCCCCAGGCTTCAAATTAGACAAATAATTCGAGCAAACCCCTGTATAAAACACACCGTCTACCTCTTCATTTGCCCTCTTGACAGTGGTTGAAACGAGATGAGCTTGACCTTGCTCTCCTTTTGATGGCGAAGAAACCGAATACAACCTTAGTTTATGTGGTTTACCTTTTTCGTTTTCTCCGGGCGGTAATATGCCTATAGATTGCCCTGATCTAAATACTCCCTCTAGGCCTGTACCTGAAAGATCAATGGTGATATGGCGAATAACGTTAGGGCTAGAATTATCCGTACAAATATAATTCTCAGCAATTGTTGCCGTGGTTGGTTTTTTGGGGGTAAAAAGATTAATCTCTACTTCGGGTAGGATAATTTCTGGCGCAGCATTGCCTAGTGTAGTGTTGTCTGACATAATTTTGTCTGATATAGTAACTTCGATGTTAATGAGTAATGAATAAAATAAGTTAATTTTAGGTATGAGTTTAAAAAAAATTGCTATTGTTGGAGCTGGTGTAACTGGACTAACGACGGCAATACTTCTTCGTTTGTCTGGATACAACGTAGAGGTATTTTCTCGTGAACACCCCGTAATTGATCATAAGAACCCGTTTTTTGCCAGTTCCTTCCCCGCAGCTTCTATTCTTCCACATTCCTTTAAAAGCCCTATTTCAAAAAAACTTTTCCTAAGCTCAACCCTGTATTATCATCAGTTATTTGAGCATAATTTCCCAGGTATTCATCGCCAAATTCACTACGAAGTATTTTCTGAAATACTCCAGAGTAATCCCACCTATTTACCGTGGCTGCCAGGCTATACTGAGATACCTGTTAATGGGCGTTATTTCATTCCTCATCTTCCCAATAATCCTCTATCACGAGCATGGAAATCCTCCATGTTTTTCGTTGACTGGCCTATTTATTGGAAGTATTTACTAAGTACGTTTACCACTCTTGAAATTTCTCTAGTCATTGAATCCATTGACTTTTCGCAGATAGATTCTCAGTTCCCCGCCAGTGAATATTCATTAGCTATACTAGCTTGTGGTTCCGGTTTCGAAGAAATACGTAATAAACCTCTTAGTTTACTTAAAGGTCACTTATTAGAAATTTCAAAAGGGCCAACACTATATAATCCAGAGGGAGAGCTATTCTCATATAATTATACCCCACCAACTAAGGTATACAGAACGTTGAATGGGAAAGCCCAAGATATATACAGTTACCCACGAAGCGGCTCGATGATTCTTGGCGGAAGTCGAATTGCTGGTCATTTGATCGAGGGGGA
>DCQQ01000039.1:23447-51766 GCA_002323515.1 Balneolaceae bacterium UBA1514
GCTATTTTTGAACTTAACAAAATTCTTATTGAACATAGCATAAATGCGACTATAGATGCTTCCCAAATTAAGTCCCAGTTACTTGGATACCGTTACTTAGGACCTAATTCATCGCTTTGTTTTAAAGTGGATTCCTCCAGGGATCTGCCTTATATACATGCTTATGGTTTAGGTGGGGCTGGGGTTACACTTTCATGGGGCTTAGCAAACGAGATAGTAACAAAGACAAATGAACTGTTGGGAACACCAGAAATCAACAGTACCCATACCCTTTCACCGTCCATACCGTCTGAAAGTAGCATTGAGAAACCTGAAATGATTGCTAGCTACTTAGCTAATCTTAACTCTGTATAAACAGATTGAAAGGCGTCTAGTTATGAATGCTAAATGATGAAGTTATGAGTATCACACTAGGGCTTTATCATTAAATTTTGCAGAGCACTTTCCCACGGTAGTTAATCCAATGACCAGTGATAAGAAGTAAACACCCAATGAGAGTAACACCCGGCTTACCGTACTCGCCAAGATGATTATTAAATAACCAGGCAAAAAATATAATGAGTGTACCAGAAATCAAATAAAAACTCACCCACCTATTGGCATGTAGTCGTTTAAGGGATAATACTACGATTGGCGCAATTGCTAATAAAAATACCAAATGAGTAAACTCATATACATGCTCTAAGGCAGGCCATAATGGTATTATTGAGACGAAAACTAGGACCAACAAACAATGTATTGCGCAGACCGACGAAAGCCCCATGCCGAATCTATCCCAGAAATCTTGTTTTGTACCCTCTCAACAAAAGAGAGCTTATCGATTGACGAATCCGTCGTCACTTGCGATATTTCTTCTACTATTTATCGCCTGTTACCCAAAATTCTAAGCATAAAAATAAACATGTTTATAAAATCTAAATACAAAGTAAGTGCCCCTAAAATAGCCACTTTTCTGCCCACTTCTGATTGCACAATCACTTGAGCGGCAAGTTGCTTAATTTTTTGGGTATCATAGGCTGTGAGCCCAACAAAGACAAGAACCCCTATATAACTAATTAACCAATATAGTCCAGAACTCTGCAAAAAAATATTAACAACACTTGCTAGAATAAGCCCAATCAGGGCCATAAAAAGGAGGTTTCCCCAGCTTGAAAGATCTTGCTTGGTGGTATAGCCATATATACTCATTGCCCCAAACATACCTGCGGTTATGAAAAATGTGGAAGCAACAGAAGCCCCAGTAAAGACTATTAATAGCACGGAAAGTGTCATTCCATTGAGAACTGAGTATAAAAGAAACAATCCTATTGCCATATTAGATGACATTCTTTGAATACCTGACATAATCCAAAATACTAAGGCAAGTTCAACCAGAATTAAACCAATCAAACCAAAAGAAGAGCTGAATATTAGTTCTAACAAAAACTCAGATTGGGTGGTGCGATAAGCTACAAAGCCCGTTAGAGTTAAAGCAAAAGTCATCCACAAATAGATCTTTTGCATAAAATCAGCTTCGACTGTTGGTATACTTTCTATATAAGTTCTTGACTGCATATCCATAATAAAAGATTTAGATAATTGAGTTTAATAGAATATGACGTGGTTGAGATTCTCCTTAAATATACGAATAAAGACTCATCTTCTTCGCTAAAGAATGTTATAACAACTCTGGAATTACACTCCAAACCAATAGCTAAGCTTTACTAGAAAAATATTAATGGGCTTGTGATCGAACATATCACCAAAATCCCTGGAAATATCCATTAGTCCATTTCCCATAACACCATCCCTTTGTTGTTGCCAAACAAAGAATAACGTAGACCCTGGACTATATTCCCAGCGAAAGACTGCATTACCTTGGAGGGCTGTGTAGGTAAAATCAGGTCTGTAAAACCTAAAGGATGTAGGTTCTTCATCCCCAAAACTAACCTCGTATAAGCCTGCTCCCAAATCGTTTAGCTCTCCCTCATCTACACCATAAAAGTCAAAGTCAAAAGTTTTTTCTTGTTTCAATTCACCAAAGCCAGAGAAACGCGCTGACTGCACATACGGCCTTAAATACGTTTCTAAGGTCATTCGTGGAGAGAATGTCCAATTCAAGCGGATGTTAGCGGATAGGCTTGAATTTTTATTCCTAGCAAAAATATATCGATACCCATATGTCTGATCAGCATCAGGATCTGTTGCACTTCTTGCAATTGTTGCCACATACTGGTCTCGCTGAGTTGCTTTGACATACTCTGGCCCAATAACCAATCTTACTTTTGAATTGACTATCCAATTCAAGTTAATTGAAAAAATATCGTCACTTTTACTATCCAAATCCCTTAAAAAAAACTGAGTGTATTCCACACTTAAATTTCTAGACGAATTAGTATTTATTTTATTGAATACATAGAGACTATTTACCGGTTTAACTAAAGGACCACCCCTAGTTAATCGATCATCAAATCGATTAAAACTAAGTTGTGTTTCTGTTACCCAAACTAATTGATTATTGAACATTCTATATGATCCGACTGCCCAATTTTGTAAACCAATTTCTCCGTCGAAATTCCAACCAACCATATATTGATTCCACATTGTAAAATAGCGCCCAACTCTTGGATTTACCTCCTTGTATCTAACATCTAAGGATAAAATTTTGTAGTCCGATCTATTTTGAAAACCTATATCATTAGTTTCATAACCCGGCGTTACCAATGAATAAGTTAATGATCCCGTCCAGTGTTCACCCGATGCTTTTTTAAGACTCCATTCCCCAGCAAAACCACTTAAATTGGAAATGGAATTATCCACATCAAAAGATTTTGCATCTAAACGCTGATAATATCTAGTTGGAGATTGCTGTAAGGCAGTAATGAAAGATTTATCACCATTTACTCTACTAAATGAGACTACCCCACTAGCAATCCATTGCCTATTATTCCAAGAATGTTCCCAATCCGATCCTACTAAATAATATGAATTTGCCATATACTGCTCAAAATAAGTTTCTTCTACAGAACGAATTACACTACTTACATATCCTCCAACTATTGTATTCCCCTCATTAAAATCTTTCTTAACCCTTGATACAAAATAATTAGCGAAGGGTTCAATTGGATATACCCCTTTCGACTGATCGGTGTCATCTTGTAGACGTACAGTATAGGCTGCCTCCTCTCCTCTAGTTACCGCATCTAAGACGCCAATAGACCATCCATTCCGTGTTTTTCCACTTAATTTCACGGCCCCTGCAATTCGGGTTTGGTTAGGTCGATCCTGATATACTTGAGCTATGTCATTATTATAAATTGAATTACCATTGAATGCATTGTATGCTGCTATTGAGCCTGAAGGGGAACGCCCTATTCTCCTAGAATAAAACGTAATTGGGTTACCTGGAGTGAAATCAGTTTGTGTTTGACCGAAACGAAAAATGTCGCTACCCTCCAAAAAAAATGGCCTGCGTTCAGGAAAATAAATTTCAAATACTGAAAGATTTATAGTAGCTGGATCTGCTTCAACTTGACCAAAATCAGGATTTATTGTAGCTGTCAGAGTAAGATCGGATGTGATACCATACTTAATTTCCCCACCAAAACTCTGGCTAATATTGTTAACATCGTAATATGGATCACCACTCACTCTCTGTTCTTTTACGTTTGTAACAGATGCATAAGGTGTTACCTCTAATCGGCTAAACTCCTTAAGGTTAGATACACCATTTAGTGTGCCAAATCTAGATACCATCCCACTCTCAGAACGTGAAATAGGTGCCCAAAAATTGATTTCTGAGTTTCGAGCTATACGGCGTTGAAAGTTTATCCCCCACATTTGGTTCACTTTTTTTGCATCATATCTGATTTGAGACAGAGGTATTTTTATTTCTACTGACCAACCATTTGATAGTATGACTGCCTCTGCTTCCCATACCGCATCCCAAAGAATATCTTCCTGAGTGTCATCATAATACAAAACGTCTTTTTGGACACCGCGAGGATTAACCGCAAAAGTAAAGGCAGTCCTTTTATCATTGTAACTATCAATGTTTATATAAATCCAATCTGAGGCAAAGGAACCATCCCTTCTAAATATGGGAGCTACGATAGAGTCCGGATTCTGTTCAAAGGCCATAGCTCCAACCCATAGATATTGATCATCATAAGCTACTGATACCTCTGTCGGCTGAGTAGGAACACCTCCATCTACTGGTGTAAACTGAATAAAATCAGCAGCCTTATCACTTGACTTCCAAATTTCCTCGTCTAGTAAGCCATCTAATCTTATGGTACTGGTTTCGCTCAATCGAGTTGCGTTCAATGTAGACTGACCGAAAACTTCCGCAGTCGATATGAAAAGAATGGCACATACTATGCTAGCAAAAGGTTTACTTATAAATGATCTTTGATTTCGTCGGCGCTTCTGTCCATTTTTCAATAAAAACATGGTATGGAAAGTAGTTAGATTTTTTTAGAGGATGAGTTTCCCATAGGTACTAGACTGAATTGTACATTAGTACGTTCTGAATAAACGATTGTTACAGATTAAGACATAAAAATTAGCCCTAATCATTGCTGATTTAAGCTTCCCTCATTGATAAAAAGTCTATTTACATTATTTTGTTACATTGTAAAATTATATAGACTAATTTCAGTCTTGTGAAATATGGATACGTTACATGTTTAACGTAACCACATCCTTGGTAATTCTTCATAAAAATACTCTTTTATCACAAACCATAACTCCCATCATTACTCCCATTAGGCTGTTTTACGATCATGAAAAAAATTTTACCACTTCTTTTCCTCGGTATTCTTATGAGCACTATTCATTGTACTCCAAAAACAGAAGAGTACGGAACAAGTATAGACAAGCTAATTTGGTCCGATGAATTTGAAGGGGACTTTATTGATACCACCAAATGGAAGTTTGAAAATGGTGATCATGGATGGGGCAATAACGAATGGCAAAATTATCAGCCACAAGGCTCTGATAATGTGGAAGTAAAGGATGGCACGCTTCGAATAACTGCGCGAAAAACTGGGCCCGGGCAACAGGTAGGTGATTATACCTCCGCAAGAATTAATAGTCTGGAATCTTTTTTATATGGAAGAATAGAAATACGTGCCAAAATGCCCGAATATAAAGGACCTGGTATTTGGCCTGCATTATGGATGTTAGGTGAGAATATCGGGGATCTTGGATGGCCTCTTTGTGGAGAAATCGACTTAATGGAATACATAAGTTCCAACCCTGATTCTGTTCTAATGACTATCCACTCTCAAGCCAATAATCATATGAACGGCACTCAACTAAGCTCAGGATTCGTACCCCTCCCAAATATTGAGGAGGAGTTCAATATTTTTGGACTTCTTTGGGAAGAGGAGCGTCTAGTATTCTATGTAAATGGCCCAGAACAGGTTTTATTAACTATCAACAGGCCAGAAGAGTACAACCAAGAAAATTGGCCCTTTGATAAACCTCAGTACTTCTTAATGAATATTGCCGTAGGTGGAAATTTAGGCGGATTGGACGGGGTAGATGATTCCATATTTCCTGCTACCATGGAAATTGATTATGTCCGGGTATACGCCTTAGACTAACACTATACTGGCAAATATTTTCTTGGATTTACTAAGCTGGTGTCAGGTGTACGATTGTAGCTCCCCATGAAGACCGATCTTTGGCCATTTCGAATGAAAGCACTCGTGAGTCTCGTTCTAATATAGCATGTACTCCCCTTCTTAATACACCTTTACCCTTCCCGTGTATTATTCGTATTTCTACGATATTTCTGATAATACACTCGGTGATATATTCAGGAATTAGACTGTTTATCTCGTTGGATTTAAACGCATGCAAATCCAAAATTCCATCTATTGGGTATTCTTGAACTTCATACTTATCTGACATAGCAATAATAATTACCAAATAGCATCAACCACTCTTCGCTCTATAACAATATTTTTGGCGAATGAAAGTACATTTTGATGTTCTGGATGATTGGCGTAACGCTTTAAGGCCTCTTTGTCTGCATGCATAGATAACAAGCAGAGATCGCAGACTTGCTCCCCTTCCCCTTCAAAATTTACAAATACCTGTAGATGATCAATATCAGAAATTAGCTCCGGCAATCGCTCTAATTGATCCTTGAATTCTTGAATTAATTGACTTTTAGGAACTCCTTGAAAGTCGTCTTTAATTTTCCAAAGGACAATGTGTTGTAGCATGTAGTATTTATTAGGTGAGTATATATGATTGCATTAAACAGAGTCTAAACTAAAGTCACCCATTATTGAGCTAGTGAAGACCAAAGAAGCTGGTTATTTTCGAAACGAATTTCACTAAATAAACGTATCTTTCCAAATCAATGCATTCTTAGCATTTGCATTCAAATTACTGAAATTCTCAAACTATTATGAAAGAACCGATCGATACCCTAGATCAGCACGAAGAATTTGACCAAATGGGAGAAGCTCATGCCGGAAGTTCTGAGCTAACCCCTATTAGATTCGATGCATTTGAGCTAAGTAATGACGAAAAAATTAAACAGATAGAGCATCACTTTCTTCCATTTATAGGTAAAGCACATGTTGCCTATACATCTAAAGGAAAGGTTATTGGTCTTTCAAAAATGAATCGTTTAGTAGATTATTACTCTCGAAGACCGCAGGTTCAGGAACGATTAACTCTGCAAATTGCTGATGCAATTTCAGATGCAATGAACACCCAAGATGTGGCCGTCCATATTGACAGTAAGCATTTATGTGTTTCAATGAGAGGCATCAAAGATCATGCAAGTAGTACCATAACTTCGGAGTTTAGGGGTGTATTTAGATAAAGATACGCAACAGAAATGCATTTACTTCATTCGCACCCCCTCTGAATAAATATCTAAATATGATAGTAGTATGAGTTCGTCAGCATTACATGTTTACAATACATTAAGCAGAAAAAAAGAACTTTTTGAGCCTTTACATGCTCCCCATGTCGGCATGTATGTCTGCGGACCAACGGTATACGGTAACGCTCATCTAGGTCATGCCAAAAGTTATATTTCTTTCGATATCGTTCGTCGATATCTACGCTACTTAGGATATAAAGTGCGATACGTTCAGAATATTACCGATGTTGGCCATTTGGTGGGAGACGGAGACGAAGGTGAGGATAAGATTTCTAAAATAGCACGTATTGAACAACTTGATCCAATGGAAATAGCCGAGACCTATACCTATACCTATTTTCGAGATATGGACGCACTTTCCGTTCAGCGTCCGGATATCTCCCCTAGAGCTACTGGTCATATTCCAGAGCAAATTGCAATGATTCAGAATTTAATCGATAAAGGTCATGCTTACGCTTGTAATGGAAATGTGTACTTTGATGTACTCTCAGCCCCGAAGTATGGCCAATTGAGTGGTCGGAACATCGAGGATGCAACGAGTGGTACACGGGTTGAAACCGCCTCAGATAAACGTAATCCTGCAGATTTTGCCTTATGGAAAAAAGCCGATGATCAACATTTAATGAAATGGCTGTCTCCTTGGGGAGTGGGCTATCCGGGTTGGCACATCGAATGCTCCGCTATGAGTATAAAATACCTTGGCGCTCACTTCGATATTCATGGTGGCGGTCTTGAAAATCAATTTCCTCATCACGAATGCGAGATTGCTCAATCAGAATGTTCGACTGGGGAATCCTTTGCGAAGTATTGGCTCCACAATAACATGGTTACTTTGGACGGTCAAAAAATGGGAAAGTCCCTAGGTAATGCCATAAGTCTGGAAGAGTTTTTCAAGGGATCTCATCCGTTACTTAAGCGCTCATGGAATCCACAAGTTATCCGCTTTTTTTTACTTCAAAGCCATTATCGTAGCACTACAGATTTCTCAGAAAAAGCATTGGAAGCGGCAGAAACAGGTTTTCAATCACTCAGAACAACCCTGCAGAGTATTTTGGCGTATACGCAACAGCAACATAACGATCAAACCGAGGGTGAAACACATGAGGCTCTCCCTGCTCTTCAAGCTGCTTTCGAGTCCGCAATGAATGACGATTTTAACACAGCACAAGCTATTGCCGCCTTATTTGATCATACTAAGAAAATAAAGAGGAACATAGCAGACGGTCTACCACCATCGGATCTACACACCTTACAGAATTGGCTTAATATTGCATTAACCGAAATACTTGGACTAGAGTATAGTGAACCCAACGAGACAGATAGTAGCTTCAATGATAATATAAGTGAGTATTTACTACACTTGTTAATTGATCTTAGGACCAAAGCCAGAATGGAAAGAAACTTTGAACTATCAGACATAATTCGGAATAGGCTTAAAGAACTCGATATCGAACTAGAGGATAGTAAAGAAGGAACTCGATACACTTTGCCCAAATGAAATTGTTCCAACAAGCCATCTCGGGCCTTCTTATTGGGTTAGTACGCTTCTATCAACTAGCCATCTCTCCTTATCTGGGGAGCAGTTGCCGTTATTCTCCTACTTGCTCCCAATATACAATTAAGGCTTTAAAAGAGTGGGGACCTTGGAAGGGCAGTTGGCTTGGAATAAAGAGAATTTCGAGTTGCCATCCTTGGGGAGGGCATGGATACGACCCTGTACCTCTATCAAAGAAAACAGAAGAAATGAATATACTATCAAAAGAAGAGAGTGAGTGATATCCATTGTACTCATTCACAATTAGATAATTTTCACATCTGAACATAGCTAACATGACCAATATTACTTTCAAAGAAAGAATTTCGATCGAACAAGTAGAAGAAGCCTATGATTTTGCTCCAAAATTTGACCCCCAAGGCTTAATTCCAGTAGTAACTACAGACTACCTTTCAGGAGAATTACTCATGCATGGGTATATGAACGAAGAAGCACTTAAAAAGACCATAGTATTAGGCGAGGTAGTATACTACTCCAGAAGTAGAAAAACACTTTGGCACAAAGGTGCTACATCTGGCTTAACCCAAATAGTTAAGGAATTACGTATAGATGATGATCAAGATTGTGTTTGGCTCCGAGTAGAAGTTCAAGGAAATGGCGCAAGTTGCCATGTAGGTTATCGCTCTTGCTTTTATAGAAGTGTACCAACTAAAGGTGAATTTGCGCAAACAGATGGACGGCTTGTGTACGAAGAGGATGAAAAGGTATTTGACCCCAAAGATGTCTACGGTGACGCTCCTAACCCTACCATTCTTTAACCGAAAATCAGAGTTAAGGTAGCATTAAGGCAATAATTACCACCAACCGTTCTAGAATTTAAGGGTGGGTATTAATGAGCTGCCAACCAGTGATCCCCTATTCCCCACTCAACTTTTAGAGGAACAAGTAACTCAATAGCTTGTTCCATTTTTTCTACAATCGTTGTAGGAACCCAATCCTTCTCATCTTCGTGAAGTTCAAATATCAATTCATCATGTACTTGTAAGAGCATCCTACTCTTACTATTCTCTTTTCGCATCCATTGATCAATAGATAACATAGCCACCTTTATAATATCAGCAGCGGTCCCTTGTATCGGCATATTAATGGCTGCTCTTTCTGCAAATGCTCTTACATTCCAATTTGCAGATTCTATATCCGGCAGATACCGTCTTCTACCCATGAGTGTTTTTACGTACCCGTGCTCCTTTACAAATTCCTTAGCGGTATCGATATATTCAGATATGCTAGGAAATCTTCCAAAATAAGCGTCTATCATCTCTTTTGCTTCGCCATTTGATATTCCAAGATTTTGAGCTAAGCCGAAAGTACTTAATCCATAAGGAATCCCAAAATTGACTTCCTTTGCTTTTCTACGATGATCGGAGGTTACTTGATCAAGACTATCCAATGAAAAAATTTCTTTAGCTGTTCTAGCATGAATGTCTTCGCCGCTCTTAAAAGCGTGAATCATATCTTGGTCTTCAGAAATATGTGCAATAATACGAAGCTCCACCTGTGAATAATCCGCAGAAAGTATTTTGTACCCTTCTTCAGCTATGAACGCTTTTCTGATTTCACGACTTCGTGTGGTGCGTATAGGTATGTTCTGTAAATTTGGATTTGATGATGCTAACCGACCAGTTGCTGCCACGCATTGATTATAATTGGTGTGTAGTCGATGGCTAATTGGTGATAGCAAAGAAGGAAGTGCGTCGGCGTAGGTAGATTGTAATTTAGCTAAAGATCGGTACTCAAGTACTTGCTCTGGCACTTTGTGCACATGGGCTAGATTAGATAATACCGCTTCATTTGTTGAGTATTTTCCTGTTTTTGTTTTTTTACCGGCCGGTAAACCTAATTTATCGAATAGAATATCCCCTAATTGAGCGGGTGAGTTAAGATTAAACTCTTCCCCACATTGGTCAAAAATGGCCGACTTCAAGCGTAGCATATCTTCACTAAGAGCCGCCGAAAAGTTCTTAAGCAATTTAGTGTCCAAGTCAATCCCGATAGATTCCATACGAGCTAATACCCGGCTTAAAGGGAAATCTAATTTAAATGCTACTTCATGTAAGCCGTCTTTCTCTAGTTTTTCAGAAAAAATAGTATATAATCGAAACGTAACGTCGGCATCTTCACAGGCATAAGGTACAAGAGCCTCCATAGGAACGTCCGCCATTGTTAACTGCCCTTTGCCCTTACCAATAAGCTCCGTTATAGGAATGGGCTCGTAATGTAAATAGCGCAAAGAAAGCTCATCCATTTTTAAACGTTGATCTGAATCAATTAGATAGGCAGCTATCATGGTGTCGAAAATGTTGCCACATAGTTCAATACCGTGTCGCTGCAACACCGTATAATCAAATTTGTAATTATGCGCGATAATAAGAAGCTCAGAAGACCCTAATATTTGCTTCAAGGCTATATTCCATTCCGGATTAAACGGAACATAAACAGCTTTATGTGATTCTTGAGTCATTGCTATACCCACTAAATTGGCCGATAATGGGTCCGCACTATCGGTCTCTGTATCAACAACTAACGGTCGATTAAGGTCAACGGACTCTAAGTAAGCTAACAGTTCTACTTCATTATCAAGCAAGCGATATTCAACCTCAATTGCATTGTAGGATGCCGCTTTTTTGCTAGCTGCAAAGAGATCTAAGGCCGTTTCGGTTGGTGAGTTTTCATTTTTCGCCAGAGTCCCTTTCTTGTGACTGCCCTCTTCGTTAGAATTAGATTCCACGTTACTTACCGATGTTTTAGAAGTATTTTGGACATAAGAATGATCATCTTTTGAAGAGGCAGACCCAACCGGCGAAGCGTCACCTGAGGCAAGTTCTTCATATTTTCGGGTCAAGCTTCTAAAACCCATCCTAGAAAAAAATACCGCTAAATTAGACCAATCAGGGTCGGCCCTAACCAAATCTGTCCACGATTGTACTCCAGGCACATCCGTTTTTATGGTAACCATTTTTCGAGCATGACGAGCTTCATCAGCAAATTCAATTAAACTTTCTCTTTGCCTTTTAGCTGAAATAGTCGACGCTTGATCTAATAAATTGTCCAGCGATTCAAATTGCTCTATCAACTTTGGTGCCCCTTTTTTTCCGATTCCAGGCACTCCAGGAATATTATCGGATGCATCACCCAAAAGGGCTAATACGTCTATAACTTGATTGGGGTAGACTCCAAAATACTCCTTCACTCCGTCTTCATCGACACGATCAAAGCCCCCATTTTTGTTATTGGGCTTAAGCATGCACACATAATGATTAATTAGCTGCATGAAATCCTTATCAGGCGTGACTAAGAACACCTCAGCTTCTCCAGCCACTATTGAATAGGCAAGCGTTCCAATGATATCATCCGCTTCATATCCATCCTGCTCAATATTAGGAATATTCCAATATCCGAGCATTTCTTTGATAAGAGGGATACCTACTCGTAATTCCTTTGGTTGAGGTGGACGTTGCGCCTTATACCGCTCATCCCATTCGTGCCGGAATGTAGGGGCATGTGTATCCCATGCAACCGCTAGATGACTTGGATCATACTCCTCAATTAATTTATCCACCGTATTAGCAAACCCCATAATAGATCCGGTGGAAATACCTTCATTATTAACCAGATTAGCTCGTATAAATGCAAAGTGCGACCGGTAAGCCAAGGCCATACCGTCAATTAATAAGACTTTTTTATCTGCCATGAAATAGATTAAGACTGCTCGGTGAAATAGGCTACGATTGAATGTGCAGTAATGTTGAAATGTTCATATAACTCTTCAAATGGTGCCGATTCTCCAAAGCTATCTATTCCTATGGCCTTTCCTTCTAGACCAAGATATTTTTGCCAGCCAAAGGTCGACCCTGCTTCAATAGATACACGTTTGGTCAAATCAGTTGGTAAAACTGAATTCTTATATTCGACAGGATGGGCATCAAAAAGCTCCCAGCTAGGCATACTCACTACCCGCACGCCCTTTCCTCTAGTGGCCAATTCAGCCTGTGCTTGCATGGCGAGCTGAACTTCTGATCCAGTAGCCATAATAATGCCCTCAGCTTTGCCATTTTCAGCCTCAGATAACACATATCCCCCCTTGGCAACCAATGCGGCCGCATTATCGGTATGCCTAGGATAAGTAGGCACATTTTGGCGCGTTAACACCAAGACACTCGGGCCCGATTTATGCTCTAAGGCTACTCTCCATGCCTGAGAGACTTCGTTAGCATCTGCCGGGCGAAGTACTAAAACGTTGGGCATAGCACGTAAACTAGCTAGATGTTCCACAGGTTGATGGGTAGGCCCATCCTCTCCCAATCCGATACTATCATGCGTCATTACAAATATAGATGGTAGCTTCATTAACGCAGCTAAACGAAGAGCTGGTCGCAGGTAATCCGTAAATACAAAAAATGTTGCTCCAAATGCATGTAATCCACCATGCAACATCATCCCATTAACTGCGGCTGCCATTCCAAATTCACGCACTCCAAAATGTATCTTTCGCCCCTTGTGATTGTATTGGGTAAATGAACCTGAGCCTGCTATATCGGTTTTTGTACTTGGCCCTAAATCGGCTGAACCACCTATTAAATTGGGGATGGTATCTTTGAGTGCGTTAATCACCTTTCCTGAACTAGCTCGAGTAGCCATTCCCTTAGGATCAGACTCAAATACAGGTAATACATCCGCCAAGTCTTGAAGATATGTTTGGCTTGTCCAAGCCTTAAATTTAGCGTGTAAATCTGGGTCGTCCTTTTCTAATTTAGTCAACTTATTGTTCCAATCCGCTTCGAGTGCCGCTCCTAACTCCGCTCTTGCCTGAAACGAATCATACACCTGCTGCTCGACATGGAAATGGGAATCTGGGTCCAACCCATATCCCATCTTGGTTATTCGAATTTCTTCTTCGCCAAGTGGGGCGCCGTGAGAGGATTCTTTACCCTCTTTGTTCGGAGAACCGTAGCCAATTTTAGACGTACAAACAATTAATGAAGGTTGTTCGGTTTTAGCCTTGGCTTGTGAAATTGCTTGTTCAATTTGATCATGGTTATGACCATCAACTTTAATTACCTGCCAGTTATACGCTAAAAAGCGTTCTACTACATCTTCAGTGAATGCCAGATCGGTTTCACCTTCAATAGATATGGAGTTAGAATCATATAAATAGATTAATTTTTCCAAGGCTAAGTGACCAGCCAATGAAGCAGCCTCATGTGATACCCCTTCCATTAAATCACCATCACTAACTATTGCATAGGTATAGTGATCAATCAACGTCTGAGAATCTGTATTAAATTGCGCGGCTAAATGTCGCTCTGCCATAGCAATTCCAACGCCAGTAGCAAATCCTTGACCCAAAGGCCCCGTAGTCATTTCAACTCCGGGGGTCAATCCAAATTCGGGATGCCCTGGAGTTTTAGACCCCATTTGTCGAAAATTTTTAAGTTCGTCTAAGCTCAATTCATAGCCCGAAAGATGCAACAAACTATAGAGCAACATTGAACCGTGACCAGCCGAAAGTATAAACCTATCGCGATCGAACCATTGCGGATTTTTTGGATTGTGCTTTAAAAATTTAGTCCATAGAATCATAGCCACATCCGCCATTCCCATTGGCATACCTGGGTGTCCCGAGTTCGCCTTTTGAACGGCATCCATAGATAGAGTACGGATGGTATGAGCACATAGTAGATCATTCGCATTATTCATAAGAGAGCGTAGCTAGTAGTTATTATTAGTGAAAAATGATAAATAGTGGAGTAAACTCAAAAAAATCAACTCTATTAGAATTAGAATTAATTGCCACAAGTTAGTTAATGTGAGAATGAGTTTAAATAAAAAAAGCCCCGCTTTTGACGGGGCTTCAAAAAATGTGAAAGCTCGAGTTTTATGGGCGCGTACTTTCGCACTTAAGTTCAAATTCCATCTTATATTCTGAGGGCTGTTTGAAGGATCCATAACTCGCACTCTCGTATGCTGAGCATGCTTCTCCCTTATTACCCAGCATTTGATTCGCCAGACCTAATTCAAAAAAGATTTTAGCTTTATCCGTATTTCCACCAGTTTCAAGATCTAATGCTTGCTCGGAGTACCTAACTGCGTCGTTATAACGGGTTTGTTTATTAGAAGCCTCTGCCAATCGATAATAACTGTCTGCCGATTCTGAAAAATAATCTAACGAGGATTGTAAAAACTCAATTGCTTGGGTTAGATTACCCGCTTCAATTGCCTTAGCACCTCTAAATAATAAATCACCATGAGCTGATTGATTAGCCTTACGCTCCACTTCTGAATCGTTCATGCGAATAGCAGTAGCTATCGCTTGGTCGTACCAACTCATGATACCGTACACATCTTGAGGACTGTTTTTCTTGTGTACTAAAGCCTTCTGGTAATATGCTTTTGCATAGTTCGGGTTAATCCTAATAGCCTCATCAAGGGCTACTTCGGATTCCACAAACATCTCACGTTTAAATAACATGAGACCTTTTTGGTAATTTAGCTGGGCTAATACGCTGGTAGATTTGCGCTGAACATCTGTGTCCCCAGAGTTGACACCAATTTCTTCGGATTGGATAAATAGAGCAATGGCAGCATCTAATTTTTCCAAACTAGGACCACCTCTAAACTCATTAAAAGCATCTACCGCTATGGTAAAATAAAGCTTAGGAATTTGTTTTTCAGAACGGTTTTTGATGTCCTCACCTTCTTGACCTAATTGAGAAGCAATTTCAATGGCTTCCGTATACTTGTCAATGGCTGCTGAGTAGTCTTTGCCTTGAGCCAATTCCCGGGCTTCATTGTAGGCCGTGATTGCTGCAGTTTGATCTTGTGCTACTAGCGTTGCGCTAGCTATTAGTATAATACTTAAAAGAGTAAAGAGAGATTTAGTCATGATGTGGAGTGTTTCGATTCTATTTCTAGACAAAATGAAAGTTACACAATTTATTCAATTAAGGAAAAATAGATGTCAATGGTTCCCTGTTTCATTGATAAACTAGATACCAAACAAAAATCAAACGCTATTTATTGTTTTACTAAACAAAAAAACTTTTTAAAAGTAAAAATTGGGCATCGGTTCTTCGCGCTCATACATAGAACGTATTTTAGCAACTCCATCTTCAATAGAGTCAGTCAAATAAAACAGTTCTCTATCCTTCTCAGAAATAGTACCATGAGTGATCATCGTTTCTTCAATCCAAGAAACTAATCCACTCCAGTAGTCCACCCCAATCAAAATAATGGGTATGGTTGATACTTTTTGTGTTTGAACCAGAGTTAGACTTTCGAATAGTTCATCCATGGTCCCAAAACCTCCCGGAAATACAATTAATGCCTGAGAGTACTTAATGAACATGACTTTTCTAACGAAGAAATAATCGAAATTCAGAGCAAACTCTTTTTGCACATACTGGTTTATCCCCTGTTCGTGTGGCAATTCAATTCCAAGCCCAACTGACTTTCCGCCACTTTCCTGAGCCCCTTTATTAGCTGCTTCCATTATCCCTGGCCCTGCACCCGTAATGACACCGAAGCCCATTTTGGTCAATAGCTTGGCACATCCAGAAGCCTTTTCATAGTATGGATCATCAACAGCGGTCCTAGCGGAACCAAAGATACTAACACAGGGACCAATTCTAAACAGGGTATCGTATCCATCAACCAATTCACCCATTATTTTAAAAATACTCCAAACCTCGCGATCGTATCCATTTTTATATGAATTAGGAATTAATAACGGCTTTTGTTCTTCCATGCGATAAAATATTTTTAGGTTTTATTTATTGGTCTTTCGATGCCTAATCAGTTAATCGTTTAATGGCATAATAAAAGAATTATACGTCTACCGTTATTTAAAATCGAGTTGAAATCCGAACATCGGAATAGCCTTTCCAGTAGGGGTTGTCTCAATTCCAAACTCACTATCTTCGAGATGGTACACATCAAATGAGGGGCGTAAACTTAAATCATCCGAAACATCGAAAGTAGATAAATGCGCATATACATATGCATCTACGGCATTTAACGCGTAAGCCAATCCTATGGTTACATACATAAAATCTCTACGATTGCGCAAAAAGTTACGATTGCTTTTCAATTGGCTTGTATTTGCCCCCATTAGCCTGTCAGGAGTCGGACCAAATCGAAGATCATCATTATCGGTGACAGCATTATAATAGGCTGCTTGGTAATCATGATACTGTTTAGTCAAGAACAAACTATAATAGCTTAATCCACCAATTAGGCCATAAATTAAGGGGATCTTCCAACTTTGATCGTTATGATGTTGACCTAGCCCGGGGAGGATTAGCGACTTTCGCAGTATTTGATTTGGGTAGGGAAGCCTGTCAATTTGTTTGTCTGTAGTGGCAAGAATGGTGGAGCTTGGGCGCGTAGTGTCTGTCGTGCTTGCTGTATTTTCAAGAGATATTGGAACCGGGTCTAAAGTGTCAGATAAAGCCGTTACAATTGCCCTTGAATGTGATGAAAGATAAAATATTGACTGCCCATCATTAGCACTTGCAGACTGCCCTAATGTCACTTCATGATAAAGAAACAGCCATAATAAGCAACCTAAGCCAATTCTTGCCAACAAAAAAAGCCTAGCCTCGCCCATATGTCTCCTATTCTGAGGATGAAAGAAGTATTAATATTCGCTCTAAATCGTCATCAGTAAAGTATTTTATGCGAATTTCCCCACCTTCTGAGAAGGTTTTCATCTGCACTTTCGTGCCAAGTGCACTTCGTAATTTTGATTCTATATCTCTGATGACAGCACCATTTTTTGTTCCCACTGTTTCCGTTTTTCCTGATGGCTTGAATGTTTCTGCGTCGGGTTGAACTCCAGAAGTATTTGCTTTGACTCGAATATGATCTTCTAGGCGACGAACTGACCACTGTTCTCGGATTACCTTGTCAAGTATGGATTGTTGTTCTGCGGTTGAATCAACTCCGAGTAAGGCTCGCGCATGTCCTCCACTAATTCTATTAGCAGCTAAAGCTAGCTGAATGAAGTCGGGTAAATTCAACAACCGAAGCATATTAGTAACCGTTGTCCGATTTTTACCAACTTTGTTTGCCACCTCAGATTGGGTATAATTAAACTCTTCGAGCAGTCGTTGGTATGCAACCGCTACCTCGAGTGGGTTTAAGTCCTCGCGCTGAATGTTTTCAATAAGCGCATAGCCTATACTTTGTTCATTATCAGCATTTCGTACGTAGGCGGGGATGTTAGAAACTCCTGCTAATTTAGAAGCTCTGAGCCGCCGCTCACCACTTATCAACTCATAACGTTTATCACCTAAATACCGAACGGTAATTGGCTGTATAAGTCCATGTTGTTGGATAGATTCAGCTAATTCTTCTAATCGTTCTTGGTCAAATTCTTTTCTTGGCTGGAAGGGATTCGCCCGGATGTGGTCAGGTTCAAGGAAAAGTACTACATCTACCTGACCATTTTGAGCTTCTGTATTAGAGGCAAATTCTTCACTTTTGGATGGCTCGCTATCAATAAATTGTCTAGAATTTAGCCCATCCGCAGTTTCCTTTAGGCTTTCTTGCTTCGCAGATTCTGTTAAAATTGGATTTTTCTTTTTATGGTGATCTTCCATATCCGGAAAAAAAGCTCCTAGTCCCCTTCCCAGTACTTTCTTATTCGCCATGTCCTTTTATTTAGTTAATACAGGACTATTCTTAAATAGTTTTCTGTTCCTCTTTATAATCTCCCCTGCTAAAGCTAGATAATTTTTTGCCCCCACAGAAGTTGAATCATACAGTAGAGCGGGCTTACCAAAAGAAGGAGCTTCTGCCAAGCGGACATTCCTTGCAATGACCGTCTTAAATACCCGATCATCAAAATATCGCTTCACCTCATCTGCCACCTGGTTAGATAATCTAGTTCTGGTGTCGTACATAGTCAATACCACTCCTTCAATATCCAAGCTAGGATTTAGGTGTTGACGCACAATTTTAATAGTGTTAAGAAGTTGTCCTAAACCTTCTAATGCAAAATATTCACATTGTACGGGAATAACGATGGAATCAGACGCGGTTAATGCATTAATTGTCAAAAGTCCTAAGGAAGGAGGGCAATCTATAATGATGAAATCATACTTATCCCGTAACTCAGAAATGGCCTTTGTTAAGATTCGTTCACGCTGTTCACGATCGATCATTTCTATTTCTGCCCCCACTAAATTGATGTGGGCTGGCACTAAGTCTAGAAAGTCTAATTCTGTTTGTCGGATGGTATCGCTAATTTCAGCACTACCTATCATAACTTCATAAATAGAGTTAGTCACCGTCGAAGTATCGATCCCTAACCCACTAGTGGTATTGCTCTGTGGATCAATATCTATAATTAAGGTAGGATGTTCAATAGCCGCTAAACTAGCGGCTAAATTTATAGATGAGGTGGTTTTACCTACCCCACCTTTTTGATTTGCAATAGAAATTACTTTACCCATTGACGACTTAAACCATTAAAACTTTGAAATAATTTTCAATATAAAAGTACCTCTGAACCGAACCAAAAATACTTATTAACAGTGGAGCCGCAAGTTATCCACATTGTGGCCTAATGAGGGCAAGAATGATGATTAAGGGGTGTTTCCCGTTAGTAAAATTTTTCTACTTTGGCCTGTGTAGCTTGTTTGGTCATTAACAAGTCGCAATTTGCTGTTTTGCTGACTTGTTAAATTTATTTCAGGGGATTGGCTAAGATTAAAGTCTGTAGTGCCAGCAAACCGGATTATATGATTGTGGTCAACCCAAGGTGTAATCTCACTATCTGTTTCATTTGCAGCACTTCCTATACCTGAATCTTTAGCCGTTGTCAATGGTGCGTTTGATTGTTGAACGTCAATTGGTGTATTCAAGGAACTAGTACTCTCTAATTGGTTTGTCGGCATCCAAGTATTCCAAGCAATTAATGCAGTTGCCATAACTAAAAAGCTGGCAGCTACTTTAAAGCCGTGTTGGGGAATCCATTTCCAATTCCAACTTTTATTTGATGCGTTAATAGATGCTTCAGCCTTTGCAAATATGGTCTCTTTTACACGTTTTGAGCTTTCAAACGAAGGGTAAGCATTGGTTCTCTCCCATGTTTTTTTCAGACTTTCTACTTCGATGAGTAGATCTTGATTCAACCGAATTCTTTTTTCAAATAATATTTTTTCAGACGGGTCCATCTCATCCATTAAGAACCGAATAATCTCTGCTTGATTAACTTGCATAGTTTTTTTCTGATAGTTGTTCTTCTTCAAAATATTTTCTCAGATTTGAGAGTGCATATCTCATACGCCCTAAAGCTGTGTTAATTGAAACACCGGTAATTTCAGCTATCTCTTTAAAGGATAATTCTTCGTAATGACGTAACATAACTACGGCTCTTTGTTCCTCTGGTAAACGACTTATATGCTTATACATTCGCTTTTTATCCTCATGCTGAACGTAAAGTTGTAACGCATCCAAAGCTCCTTCATCGGCAACTCTATGGAAGAAATCTGTATTTTCTTCCCCATCACTACTACTTGAAATGTGCACGAACTTTTTGGCCCTTCTCAAATAATCAATAGTCGCATTATGGGCTATGCGCAAAACCCAAGCAATCCATTTGCCTTCTTCATTATAGTTTTTTTCCATTTTCATAATCACCTTTGTAAAGGTATCCTGAAAAAGATCACTCGCCGTTTCAGTGTTAAGTACCATACTGTAGATATAGGAGTAAATTTTAGACTCATATCTGTGAAAGAGGGTTTTAAACGCCTCCATATCATGCTCACGGCGATACAAATAGATCAACTCTTTATCTGATAAAGAGGAGCGATTAGGGGTAGATTTATGTATGTTCATACATTTAAAATGATACGTATCGGTACAAAATAGTATCGCATGTGCATGTGAGATGACTAATGGTCATTATTGCTAGTGAAATATTCAAGCACTTTATTAGCCTTCGTAATTCCAATTTCCTTAGCTAACGTATGAGCCTCTAGTTTTCGTATGTTAGAAATTGAACCGTATTTTTTTAAAAGTTGTTTTGCTGTTTTTTCACCTATTCCATCAATATTAGTTAACTCACTTCCTATAATGTTGTTGCTCCTAACATTGCGGTGAAAGGTTATGGCAAATCGATGCGCTTCGTCCCTAACCTGTTGCAAAAGTTTGAGTGCTGGGGATGTTTTTGGGATCATTATAGCATCTTTTCGACCGGGTAAAAACACCTCCTCTAACCTTTTTGCCAGACCTATTATTTCGCATTCACCATAAAAATCTATTTCTTTTAACGCCTTTACCGCTGCACTCAATTGGCCCTTTCCTCCATCAACCACGATTAAGTCGGGGATGTGCTCTCCATTTTTTTGTACGCTCGTATATTGCCTTGTTAAAATTTCCGCCATAGATGCAAAATCATCCGGTCCAATAACTGTTTTGATATGAAAATGTTTGTATTGAGTTTTTCTTGGTTTGGCATCCACAAAAGACACCATAGAGGCGACTGGGTATGCGCCTTGAAAATTGGAATTATCAAAACAGTGAATGGTGCGCGGTAATCGGCTGAGACTTAAAAAATGATGCAAATCTGAAATAGCAGCAGGAATTCGGCTTCTTTCTCTCTTTTCTAACGCCAATGCACGATCATTAAGATGTAATTTTGCGTTAGTCACTGCCATCTTAATTAGTTTAGCTTTGTCTCCACGCTCAGGGATTTTGAACGGTACTTTTTTGGATTTATGCTCATGTAAATACCCATGTAGTACTTCTTCATCGACTAAATCATGGCTCAAATATACTTCGTCAGGTAAGGTTATATGATGATCAGAGGTGTAATAGTCTTCAATGAAACTTTGGAGTAATTCCGAATGAGAGTATCCTTGAGCAGGTTTTATGAGGCGGTGGAATTTACCTATTAACTTACCCTCGCGGATTTTCAAAAGCACCCCACATGCTTCATTAATTTCGGTGTTTTTTTCTACTACAAATAAATCTCTGTCTTGTTTGGTCTCAGTCACCATTTTCATTCGCTCACTATACCTTGTAACAGCCTGTAAACTATCACGTAAGTACGCTGCTTGCTCAAATGCCATAGCTTGAGCTGCTATTTCCATTTCTTCTTTGAGTTCTCGAATAAGTAAACTGGTTTTACCATTAATGAGCTTTGTGACCTTTTCGATGGTAGCTTGGTATGTTAGTAGAGACCATTGAGCTGAACAGCTTCCAAGGTAATCATCAAAACAGCTATGCCATTTAGGCTTATTTTTTATTTTGTCAAGGGTTTTGATGGATACGGCACAGGTGCATAAACCAAAGGCTTTTCGTATGACCTCAAGCATCCTCTTCATCCGGTTAACACTATCGTATGGCCCATAATATTGACTCCCATCTTTAATCACTGTTCTTGTGGGAAATACTCTTGGACGATCCTCATTGGTAATACATATGTAGGGATAGGTTTTATCATCCCTTAGAAGCACATTGTATCGTGGCTGATTTTGTTTTATTAAGTTATTCTCTAGGATTAATGCTTCCGCTTCTGAATCGGTAACAATAACTTCTAAATCGGTGATTTTCCGAACCATGGTCTGAATTCGACCAGATTGTATGCTACGCTCCTGAAAGTACGAACGTACTCTATTTCTTAGCTTCTTAGCTTTACCCACATAAAGTATATTACCTTTCGCATCCTTATATATATAGACGCCCGGTTCTAGGGGAAGATTAGCAATTTTTTCTTTTATGGTATTGGATTCCATAGTGAGAACTTAAGGAATTTGTTCTATTTTCGAGCTAATCTATTACTATCTTTACCAACATTTTGAAGCAAGCAAGTATTACATGATTTCGAAAAAGCAACACCGGTTAATGTATTCGGTGCAACAACCTGCTAAAAAACCGGTTATACGATGGTTTATTGCCTTTTTAGTACTCATTCAATTCTCCTTAATCTGGCCTATTTATCCTTTAGTTGGATACATCGAGCCTATCATGCTTGGAATGCCTTTTTCGATTGTTTGGGTATTGTTATGCCTTTTGCTAAGCTTTTCTGGGCTTCTGGCTTACTTTCTGTGGGAAGAGCAAGATCAGAAAGAGCATGGTCATGATGTGCTAGGTAAGGTTGAGCAAAGTAAAATCTTGCCAAAAGATATGATTGCCAATGAATCCTTTTCAGAAAGGGTCAAATCATGAGTGATAACTGGATCATAGTGGGAATATCTATAGGCTACCTTCTTCTTAGCTTAGTAATGGGTATCGTTCCTGGTTTGAAAGTGAGTAAGAGCTCAGAAGGCTATGTTGCGGGTGACCGTTCTATGAATCTACTCCTCCTTTATTTTGTGTTAGGAGCTTCCATCTTTTCTTCATTCGCATTTTTAGGAGGACCAGGATGGGCCTACTCTAGAGGAGTTGCTGCTCTATATATTATTGCTTACGGAACTTTAGGAATGGTTCCTCTTTATTTTTTTGGGCCAAGAGCTCGCAGAATGGGTGTCAAGTATGGATATCTTACCCAAGCAGAACTACTTTCAGAACGCTATCAGAGTTCATTTTTATCCATACTTTTAGCCATTTTAACGGTAGTAGTACTTATCCCCTACTTAACCCTTCAGATGAAAGGAGCTGGACTAGTACTCAATACCATAAGTGATGGTGCAATACCGTACTGGCTGGGCGCTGCAATGGCTTATGGGGTAGTCCTATTGTATGTTTTTTTTAGTGGTGTTATGGGAGTTGGTTGGACTAATACCTTCCAAGGTGTTTTCATGTTAAGTATTGCTTGGTTTCTAGGTTTATACCTACCCAAAGAACTGCACGGTGGAATTGGGCCTATGTTTGAAGCAATTCAACAAGAGGGATTGAGCAACATGTTACAAGCTCCAGGATTACAGAGTGACGGAAGCTCATGGTCTTGGGCTGGATTTAGTTCTGCAGTTATGATATCGGCTATTGGGTTTTCAATGTGGCCGCATTTTTTTATGAAAACATTTGCAGCGAAAGATGACCGAACAATGAAACTTACCGTTGTTTTGTACCCCACCTTCCAGCTATTCCTATTACCCATTTTATTCATAGGTTTTTCGGCTATCCTTAGTTTTCCAGGTATAGGACCAGCAGATACTATTTTACCATATGTACTCAGAAATATGGATCTCCCAGTTGTATTAGTGGGCTTAGTATGTGCGGGGACCCTAGCTGCCTCAATGAGTTCAGGGGATGCTATACTGCATGCGGCTGGTGCTGTTTTTGTGAGAGATGGACTGCGTAAATTTCCACAACTTAGGACAGCAATGAACCAAAAGAATGTAGAACGAAAGGTAATACAGATGAGCATTTTACTTATTAGTATCTTGGCTTATTATTTTGCTGTTATCTCTTCTACTGATATAGTGAGTTTATTGTTAGGTGCTTATGGTGGCGTTGCTCAACTATTCCCATTGGTTTTTGCCATGTTTTATTGGCCATCTGCTACACGACTAGGGGCACTTACAGCACTAATAAGTGGTATATTTGTAACACTTGTTTTTCTTTTCTGGCCTGAGTTGAAGCCTTGGGACATTCATGAAGGTATTTATGGACTCATTGTTAACCTTTTCAGCTTGATAACGGTAAGCTTGCTAACCCAAAAAACAGATTCTAGCATTGTTGAGAAATTTACCCATGCCTAATCCATACATTTTTTTATGAAGCCAAAACGATCTGTTGCGCCCAAACACAAACGTACCAGCAAAAAATGGACAGGCACCACACCGAATATTGAAATCGTTTATGAAGACAATCATTTACTGATCATAGACAAGCCAGCAGGGTTACTATCGCAAGCTGACAAAACCAACAATGTCGACCTAACCGAATTATGTAAACAATATTTGAAAAAAGCCTACAATAAACCAGGTAATGTATATTTAGGCTTAACTCACCGTCTTGACCGGCCCGTAAGCGGGCTGATGGTTCTCACCAAAACATCCAAGGCCGCTTCGCGTATTTCCCAGCTTATCCGTGAATATCAACTAAAAAAAACCTATTGGGCCATTGTGCATGGGCGAACCCCATTGGAAGCAACCTATGAACACTTTCTTAAAAAAGATTTAAAAACCAATAAAACCAAAGCTTTTAGTTCTAAAAAATCTGGTACCAAACCTGCCGTTTTAAGTTACACTACCCTTAAACAAAGTGCCCATTATAGTCTTATCGAAATCGATTTAGTGACAGGGAAACCGCATCAAATTCGAGCTCAGCTTAGTAAAATGGGCTTCCCACTGTGGGGCGACTATAAATATGGGGAAGAGGAAACCGGCCCTGGTAAATCACTTGCACTCAGGGCTTATGCTTTAGCCTTTGAACATCCAGTCAAAAAAGAATTAATGAACATAAAAGCTGATATATTTCGTCAACAACCCTGGAATTTGTTTGACTATTGAATCGAAGCAAAGATTGAGATAACACCTCGCTTTATGTTTATTCCCTCTAAAACCGCGTTCAATGTGTATTCGAAGTTCACTACACTTAGAAAACACCCTTCAATTGCTCCACTCTTTCCTCCCATCATTCATTCCTACTACGATCAAACAGAAGTTAAGATAAATCGGCTTGGTCGCTTAATTTCACCACTGTTCAAGGGGAAGAAGGTTGCCGCATGTGAGTTTCAAGATAATAAAGCCTTTAAGAATCCATGGAATGCAGCCTGGATTCCCAAGATGTTAGCACTTGATGATTGGCTACTCAAAGGGGATTTACATCATATAGTATTTAGAAAATTGGCATTACATAGAACCATTCAGGACCGTTTAATGAATCGCAATTCACCTATTACACAATTAGTGGTTCTAGGAAGTGGAATCGATCACATAGGTTGGGTCTTTTCAGATAAGTGTGCCTGCTTTGAATTGGATATTGAACCCATGATCACTTTTAAAAAAAAACTCTTACCAACACTGAACCAAAAGGTAAATTTTAACGACTTTGATGCTACTAAGAATGCTTTAGATCAGTGTCTTAAACAACAGCCTGCATTCAATTCCAATAGACCTAGTTTATTTATCACTGAGGGATTTATAGATTACATTCCAAAAGAAAATCTAGTCTCTTTACTATCGCAAATAAAGCATATCAATCCGAAAAATGAGTGGATGAGCACCCATTTTGATCGTACTTTACTTAGCCGTAATCAACGCTTTTTCTTTGAGTTTGGTGTACAAATCACAGGAGAACATTTGCAATCCAATTTACACAAAGAACAAGTCGTCTCCATTGGGTCCAATATTGGATTCGACTTGATTAATGAATGGGCACATATACTTGAACTGTTGGGCAACCACAATATTTTTAGTGAAGCTAAGTTGAACAGAATTGAACGGAAGGTACTGCATCAGAACAACATGAATGGATGTAGCATTTTACATTTTAAGTAAGATAAAGTCGAGTAGCTTACTATTATGTAGTATAGTTACATTTCACTTGTTATTTACAAAGATTCCATGAATTAGGTCTTGCCCACAAACTTGGTTTTAAACGACCGATTAGTAATATTAACTGCAATCATTAGAACAAACTTTTTATTATGGCAACACATGCTAAAACCAACAATGAGATCATTCAACTACAAGTATTTGTTGGCCTAGCAATTATTGGGCTAAATTTTTTCCTGTACGAGTTGTTTGAAGCTATCCGTTACTACGCACTAGCCGCCTCGATCTTAATCATTGGTATGCCGCATGGTGCATTAGATCACAAAATCTATTTTAAAGCCCTACATAAAGAAGAAACTGTAAAGACACAGATTTTATTTTATGCAGGATACTTGTTGGTCGTAGCCGTGTACGCCTGGCTTTGGTATGTCCAACCCTTTATAGGATTTGTATTATTTATGTTGTTGACCTTATACCATTTTGGCCAATCCGATACCGAACGGTTACCCTTAAACGGTTCTCTAAAACAGTTATTTATTTTGGCAAGAGGTCTTAGTATAGCCGGGCTCATACTTTTTGGAAGCGATCCTTTTTATACGTCTAGAATCGTGGAATCGGTCACTGGAATATCACTTATTTCTATCGTATATAACTTTACTACTACAGAAGAGCTACGTCTATTTTTTGCCCTAATGTATCCCAGTATTTTTCTTTTAGGGAGCTTGGTTTCTAAACAAATACCCTTAAAAAGCTGGCTAAGCTTGGATGCACTCGTGGTTCCTGCCCTCTTCTCATTGGTCGATCCAATCTTCGCTTTCGCCCTTTATTTTGGTTTATGGCACGGATACAATCACACAAAAACCATGCTGGATTTTCTGAGTAGCAAGGATGAACAAATTGGTTTCGGATGGTTCTATAAAGAAACTGCCTTGTTCTCAGCAATTTCTTATATAGGGCTTGTCCTAATATATTTTCTGGTAGAAGCATTTGGCGACGAAGCCTTATTGGTCGCTATTTTATTTACTCTGATCAGTGTAATTACCTTACCTCACATGCTTGTGGTAGAGCAAATGTATCGAACATTTGATAAAGCAGATGGTGATCAGTCGACCTAACTGACTGTATTAAAATTAAAAGCATGGTCAAAAAAAAAGCCTCATCAATTGATGAGGCTTAAAAAAATCAGTTTAAACTGATTTCTATGCCATTGCGTATCCTTCTTCGTCTGACTTGGCTTTTGCAATAGCATATATCAGACATCCATAACCTGCTTTAGCAGCAACGTCTGCAATAGTATAACCTACTTGAATTGACACAATGCCTGATCCAGCATCCATGAACATTGGTAGCATGTAGACTATTGGATAATAACCCCAAGTAAAGATTAATAAAAGTCTAATGTTTCTAAAAAGAACTTTTACGTTACCTTCTTTGTCTGCCATAGCTATAGTGACTTCATTCCAAAGCACCCAAACAATGTAAGCAAATGGTATTGTGCTTAAAAAGCCCCAAAGTCCTCTATGACCCATTAATTCATAGTTACCACCTGTTTCGCCTATATACCCTGCAATTAGCATTGCTACAGTAGCGACTACTGTATTAAACATAAGCTTTTCTTTCTTTTGACCTGTAAGACTACATAAAAGTAGTAATTCTACCACCAAAAGAGGTACAGTTAATAACCAATCCATGTAACGATATGCATCATTAAATGGTTTACCTGATGCTACATAATTACCACCTTCTAATACATAGGCAGCTTCCCATGAGCCGAAAATTCTAAAATAATGATATGCAGCTATACCCACTACTATTGTCGAAAAAACAACTGATAGTCTGTATTGTGGAGCTACTCTGTCTTTGGCTAGCATAAAAAATAGTCCTGAAAAGACCATAGAAGCTATACAAAATGATAACATATTGTAGACTAGAGAGTATTGATCTACCGTCAATGTTTCCATTAATTCTCCGTTTAGTTAAAGATTTACTTTAATATAACTATTACTATTTCTTAATTAGTTCCCTAACAAACAAATAAGATGCACTTTTCTGATAAAAAAGCGCTTTCAATATTTGTCACTCAATAATCTATATAAACAATTGCAGTTCAATAATTTATAATATTCTTAATTAAGCAAATTGACTACTCCAATCTATCTTACTATTTAGTTGCTAGCAAATATTTTAAAAAAAAATAACAGCTGACAAGTTATTTTTGTGCGAGAATAACTCACATATTCCCATAACTAAAGTCACTGCAATACCTTCAGACTTCGTAGATATAGAAACCTTGCCCTGTTTTATTTCCTAAGTGGCCTTTATCTACCATCTCTCTAAGTAAAGGACATGGAGTATATTTATCATCTTGAAAGCCCTTATGTAGTACATTCATTATGTTTAAGCACACATCTAGGCCAATAAAATCAGCCAGTCGCAAAGGTCCCATCGGATGCGCCATCCCTAAGGTCATTACTTGATCTATAGC
>DCQQ01000039.1:52039-72227 GCA_002323515.1 Balneolaceae bacterium UBA1514
TCGGATGCGCCATCCCTAAGGTAATTACCTGATCTATAGCTTCTTTCTTAGCCACGCCTTCATATAGTGCATAAATAGCTTCATTAATCATAGGCATGAGTATTCGATTACTGACAAACCCGGGAAAGTCATGGACTCTAATCGGGGTCTTGCCTAGCTTCCTTGTAAGTGATTCTACCTTTTTGAACGTCTGCTCACTTGTTTTATTCCCAAGTATTATTTCAACTAAACTCATTATAGGAACCGGATTAAAGAAATGCATTCCAATCATATTCTCTGGGTGAGTTATGCCCTCTGCTAATTCAGAGATGGATATCGAGGAAGTATTTGTGGCAAATATAGTTTTTTTGAGGCGCTTGGGGTCAATGCCCTGTTCTATTTGGCTCCAAATCTGTTTTTTTAGTGATAATTGTTCTGGAACTACCTCTAAAATCATATCAGCATCAGATATAGCTTGCTTTGTATCAGTGTATGTCTGTATACGGGCTAGACTAGAGCCCACCTCAATTGGCTTAATCTTCTTTTTTTCAGCCATGCGGTTCAAATTTTTTTCGATAGTTTGAAGAGCCATTCTAAGCTGTTCTTCACTAATATCCATTAATTTTACAGGAAAACCTGCCATCGCACATACATGCGCGATTCCATTACCCATCGTACCTGCTCCAACAATTGTTATGGAATGTATATATTGATTATGCATTTACGCTTCACCAATTTTTATTGAATTTGTATAGTATTAATAATGCTAAGTGTATGTATTCAGTGTGTGCGATTTAGGCTATGTTTTATGCGTTGCTAAATTATATGAAACAAACCATACATTTTTATTCATACCTAGACTCACTACTTTCTAGCTGTTAATCCTATTCAAATAGTCCGTCAAATTCAACCTTTTTATCTTTACCTATGAATACGCTTGTTAAATTTGCTCTTTTCATCGCACTTCTATTTTTAGGTGTATCAATTACCGCATTTTATTGGACATTTTGGAAGCCTTTACCCAATTATGAAAGCAGTAGCGAACATATTGCTTTAACCAATACAGTTGATATATTTTGGGATGATTTTGGTGTCCCACATATCTACTCTACGGATGAAACTGATTTGTATTATGCAATGGGCTATGTGCATGCACAAGATCGATTGTGGCAAATGACCCTTTCCCAACTTGCTATGGAGGGAAGATTTGCTGAATTCTTTGGTGAAAATTTGGTTCCATTGGATCAGTACCAGCGCACACTAGGATTTTGGTATACAGCAAAGAAAATTGAACAACAACTAAGTGATAAAGAAAGAATTATTCTAGAAGCTTACTCAAAGGGCGTGAACACCTTTATCCAAACGTATAGCGACCGTCTACCAGTGGAATTTGCCCTTACTGAAATGACCCCCATTAGCTGGACTATTACACATTCTATTGGATTAACTCGACTCATGGCTTGGGATTTAAACCTGAGCTGGTGGAGTGAGCTTATGTATCAAGATTTGTCTCAAAAACTACCCCCTGACGATTTAAAAGCGATCATGGTAGCGTGGTCCGAAGGTTTACCCACTACCTTAAATAATCAAGAAAGTCAGTCACTATTAGGACTGTTAGACTTGGAATGGCAACGGCGAGATTTAATGGAAGTTGGTGGGTCTGCTATTGGAAGTAATGCATGGGCTATTGATGGATCTAAGACAACTACGGGATATCCAATTTTAGCAGGTGATCCACATCTAGGCTTAGATATGCCTGGGAAATGGTATGAAGTTCACGCTCACCTAAATGGAAGAAATGTTTCTGGGGTAAGCTTAGCCGGTTTACCGGGTATTGTACTTGGCCAAAATGATGATTTGGCATGGAGCTTTACCAATATTATGGCCGATGATACCGATTTCTATTTGGAAATGGTGAACCCTCAAGATCGAGGTCAATACAGAAGAGATACTCCTGAAGGCTTGGCTTATCTACCGTTTGATGTGAGAAGAGAGCGAATCAAAATAAAAGATGCCAGTGATCAATTTTTTGATATTCGATCTACGGCTCATGGTCCAGTTATTAGTGATATTTACCCTACAGATGCTATAGTGAACAATCAGGTAATTTCTATGCGATGGACTGGACACGAGATTAGTCATGAAATAAAGAGTATGTATGGAATTAATTGGTCAACGAATATAGAAAGCTTCCAAAATGCTTTAAAAGATTTTGGCGTACCAGGGCAAAACACTATGTATGCAGATAATAGCGGTAATATTGCCATGTTTAGCGCGGCCAAATTACCTATTCGAAAACATGACCCCTTGCTCTTACGACCAGGTTGGGATCAAGACTATGATTGGCAATCTTGGATACCTTTTGAGAAACTTCCTTCCATTATCAATCCAGAAAAAGGATGGATTGCCAATGCCAACAATAAAATAACGACCGCTGCTTACCCTCATTACATTGCAAGCTTTTGGGAACCCCCTTCACGCATCCAACGAATAGAGGAATTACTTAAAGCAGATAGCCTGTTTTCCATGGATAAAGTTGCTGAGCATCAAACCGATGTTTTTTCTCATTTCGCCTCGTCTCTTACACCCACCATAGTTAACTACATTGAATCTCAACAGGAGTATGATTTTAGCATTGTGCTGAGTTACCTTAAAAATTGGGATTATAATTATACAAAGAATTCCACCGCTGCATCTATATTTGATGTTTTTTTCCTCCGATTTACTAAAAATACCCTCTTAGATGAATTTGGCGATGATAGCTTCCGCCACTTTGTTCGTCATGAGTTAATTCCGGTTCGAGTGATACCTTTTCTAATTGAAACCAACAGCGGACTATTTGATAATGTATTAACAAACGAAGTTGAAACTATTGAAGATATATTAATAAAGAGTATGCAGGAGGCTATTTATTATCTGAGTGATTTATATGGTCCTGAACCTTTTGAGTGGCGATGGGAACAATTACATACCATTCGGTTTTCTCCACCCTTATTCAAAGAAGCAGCACAAGATTCTTCTGCTCCCAAGGCCCTCAAACTAGTGGTCGATAACATTCTAAGCCATGGACCATTTCAGGTACCAGGGCATGGTATGTCTATAAATAACGGACAATACAATTGGGATACCCCCTTTGAAATGGTACTAGGAGCCTCGGTTCGAAGAATAGTCAACCTTGCCGACCTACGATTTTCCCGAAGTATTTTACCAACTGGGCAATCAGGAAACCCTTTTTCTTCTCACTTTGGTGATCAAACCTCATTATGGCTAGTGGGCCGTTATAAAGAATTAGTACAAGATAGCTCCTACGTTAAACTTAGTAATTGGCGACATATGAAATTGATTCCAGTTCAGTAATTATTTATTGTCTATAACTAGAATAACAGACAATTACCCATACCCAGTTACCCCCTTATGAAAGAAGGTTTATACTCATTTTCAGTCGTCTTAATTGTATTCATTCTACTGGCTAGCTTTAGTCCAGCGCAAGACAAGCCAAGCCCATTAACCCATGGAGAAGGAACTCAGCAAGATCCCTCCCTATCTGCATCTGGAGTAAAAATTGACCCTGAAATTTTACTCCAACAGCTGACCCCACGCCAACGTGTGGCTCAACTCTTTTTCGCGCCTGTTTATGGGATTTATATGGCACAAGGTAGTAACTCTAGACTGGCTATTGAACGCTTAATTACCGAGCAAGAAATTGGTGGGCTAATAATGATGAGTGGAGATATTTATGGACAGGCGGCCTTGATTAATGACCTGCAAACTTTGAGTAGTATTCCATTGTGGATAACACAGGATATGGAATTTGGTGCGGCAATGCGTATTCGTGGCTCGACGCGAATAACACCTGCAATGGGTGTGGCAGCCACAGGAGATATTCGGAATGGTTTTATGAAGGGTAAAATTACCGCCAAAGAAGCAAAGGCCGCTGGTGTACATCAAATATTTGCACCCGTACTGGATGTGAACAATAACCCAAAAAATCCAGCCATTAACATACGTTCGTTTTCGTCCGACCCGAAACTTGTATCCGAATATGGGACGGCCTTTATTCAAGGAATACAAATTGAGGGTTTAGTTGCAACCGCAAAACACTTTCCAGGTCATGGCGATACCGAAACAGATTCCCATTTAGACCTTCCAGTAGTGCCACATGATTATGCTAGATTAGACTCGGTTGAACTAATTCCTTTTTCCGCTGCTATTGAAGAGGGTGTTCAAAGTATTATGACTGCTCATATATCCTTCCCAAAGTTATCGGATAGTGTTGGTCTACCCGGTACCTTAGATCCTCACATTTTGACCGATATACTCAAGGATTCTTTAGGGTTTGAAGGCGTTATTGTGACTGACGGCCTTGGTATGAAAGGTATCTCCAACTACTTTTCGCCAGGTAAAGCAGTCGTAGCTGCATTAAAAGCTGGTGCGGATCTCATGCTAATGAGCCCTGACGTAACTACGGCTATTGACGAAGTAATGGCAGCAGTTGAAGCTGGAGAGTTAGGAATGGAACGGGTTGATGAATCCGTTATAAAGCTTCTTAATTGGAAAGTATCCCACGGATTATTCGAATCTAATGGTGAAGTAGCACTGGACAAGATGGCTGACATCATTTCCTCGCCAGAACACTTAGCGGAATCCAAGAAAATTGCACAACAAAGCATTACCGTGCTCCGGAATGAGTCTAATATCCTACCTATTAATCCCTCACGCTACCCAAAATTAACCCTAGTAAATTTAAGTGATTCAGAGATAGGAAGTCCTGAGAGTAGTTTTATACGGGGATTCAGAGAACATCATCCCGATGTTAGTTACTTCGAGCATGACTCCAGAACGACTAATTCAGAAGAACTCAGAATCATTCGACAGGCCAGAAATTCAGACCTTGTGGTACTGGGAGCTTTTACCCTTTTCCGAGTAGGGCAGGATTTACAATTGAATTCAACGCAAGCCAATTTTGTGCGAAAACTTCTTGCTAGTCGTACACCTATAGTTACTGTTCTGTTTGGTAATCCATATCTGATCAATTCAATAAAGCAATCTGAGGTGCAAGTTATTGCCTGGTCCAATACCTCTGTGCAAAGCGAAGCCGCTGCCGCAAGTCTATTTGGAGCTACGGATATTAACGGCCGGTTACCTATTGACATTCCTCCTACCTTTGAACTAGGAGATGGAATACATATTCCAAAAAGCACCCTCCATTTTGGCATGGCTGAGGAAGCGGGAATGCTTTCTGAAAAATTTGCTAAAATTGATGGTATTATGCACGATGCAATAAAAGATTCGGTATTTCCAGGAGGAGTCGTTGCAGTGGTGAAAGATGGTATTTTAGTGTACAATAAAGCCTTTGGATATGTTGACTATGAAAAGCTAACACCTGTGCAAACCAACACCCCCTATGATTTAGCAAGTGTCACAAAAATACTAGCTACCACAACAGCTATTATGCACCTAGTGGATCGTGGTTTACTTGATCTTAACACTACTGTTAGTCAATACATTTCTGAATTTCGGGTTGATGATAAGGTAGGCATTACCATTAGAGATTTATTGAATCACGAATCAGGACTACCTGCTTTTAAAGTATATGTGGACGAATTACAGGATAGAGCATCCATTATACAGGCCATTAAGCATGAGCCTTTAGAATGGACCCCAAATCAAAAGTATGTCTACAGCGATTTAGGATTAATTCTCTTGGCCGAAATTATAGAACAAGTGAGCGGTCAACGCCTTGATTCCTATGTTCGTTCTCAGTTACACTATCCTTTGGGCATGTTTTCAACCTTTTTTACACCCAAGAAAGTAGGACGCTGGTACGCGCAATCCATACCCCCCACTGAGATAGATACCCTCTATAGAATGGGATTGGTACAAGCAGATGTTCATGACGAAAGAGCCTATTACATGGATGGTGTAGCCGGTCATGCTGGCTTATTTTCAAATAGTATTGACATCGCAAAGTACATCACTTTTTTGACCAACAAAGGGTTTTATGCTGGGCAACGCTTTATTTCTTCCGAACGTATCGATGAGTTTACTTCTACACAAGCATCCTTGAGTAAACGAGGCTTAGGATTTGACAAAAAATCTAGATCAGGATTTAGCTCCGCAGGTACTCGTATGAGTCTAGAGTCATTTGGACATACTGGATTTACCGGGACTTCTTTTTGGGTAGATCCAGAGCACAGTTTAGGAGTCATTGTCTTAACAAACCGGATCCATCCTTACCGCTCATATGGGGGAAGAATAAGTAGAATTCGGGCAGCAGTTGCTGATGCAGTTTACGAATCCATGGAGCAATAAAATGAGTAGCTCCTTACCTTATAGTTATCAGCCCTATTCCAATAAACCAGGACATTGTCTTATTGAAAGCCAAGAAGGCGACTTGTATCTAGGCTTTAGAATAGAATCAGCTTCCTTTCCTACTACTATTTCCGCAGTACAAGCAGGAGTTGTCCAATGTCTAATGCATGGCCAACAACCATCCGTAATATATTACGCCAATCCGTCATTAAGTGGTCTTGAGAACTGGATAAACACTCTTTCATTGAAACCTGAGCAAATACCTGAACAGAAATTTCAGGAAGAAGTTGCAGAGCTTCAGAATAAAAACCAGCAATTGTTACACTCGAACACCTTAGATTCGAGTAAGAAAACAATTATTAATTCTGTTAAACCGATACCACTTGAGAACTTTAGTCTCTTAGAGCTTTCTAAACAACTACATAGTTTAGGTAACGAAAATAGTGAATCCCGTCCCATTTTCTCAAAAAGTCAAATGGAACAACTCAAGCATGCATTGGTTAATGTGTGCAATCTTGCAGTATGTCCTGAATCAAATTTCCCAGTGGGTGCCCTACTTTGGACTAATCTTGGGTTATTTCCAGGGGTAAATGTTGAATTTCAAGATTGGTCACTGGGATTATGCGCTGAAAGAACGGCTTTAATAAACGCTTTAAGCTACGGTGCTGATGAGTTTTTTGGGATATTCGTTCATGCCATTGACGGCGATTTTAGTACACCTTGTGGATCTTGCCGTCAAATTTTGAGTGAACATATGCCATTTTCAAAGCTGTTTTGTCTCCATAAAGATCACACTTGGTCGGAATATTTTATTCATGATTTACTCCCTCACCCCTTCTATACCGATTCTCTAGCTAAGTTTTAGGCAAAATTAAAGCACAATATTGTCTCATTTTTTTATGAATTGAGATTATTTAACCTAATTGTTCAAATTTTGTATGAATTCACATAAAATCTGCGTTTATTATTCATAATTGCCATTATTTATAAAGAAAAAGTATTTTTTTTGTTGATTCAATGATTCTGAATCAATAGCTTAGATCATTCTTTAAAGAATATTCATTAACTAAAACATAACGGAGTAATAATGAGTAGAGTAAGTGAATTACAAACATTAGTAGAATCAGTATCATCAGAAATGGAAAAGTTCTATGAAAAAGGAAACAAAGCAGCTGGTACCAGAGCAAGAAAAGGTCTTCAAGATCTGAAAAAATTAGCTCAGGATATTCGATTAGAGATTCAATCTAAGAAAAATGAAGCCTAATCCATTTTGAGATTACTCACGAAAAGCCGCATATCCTGCGGCTTTTTTTTTGACTTTGCTTTGGTGTAGATTTTGGCGAAAGTTACAATATTTACCTTAAAACCTATCGTCATACAGTTAATAAAGTAAGCACCTATGTTTTGTTCTCATCATCCAATACTCCTAATTGGATTATTTGGCTGCATAGTCAGTCTTTCTTGAACAAAAACATATGACTGGAATGCCACATTCAATGAAGCGGGAATGATTAACTTTCAAAAACTTGATTCCACCATAAAGGTCAGTTTAGCCTACTCCACTACCAATAATATACTCGGTTTTGACATTTATGGTGGTTTAGAAGATTCATTATTAAGTGTGGGCGCCTTAAAACCTACTTAGGTAAAAAAATAGACTACTCCTTCGTGAGGTTATGACTTCATCTAGTTTTTTGAGCTTATAGTCTGAATGGTGGTACTTTGATGCTATGGAACGAAGCGCCACTAAAGAGTAATTTGATATAATGGAGTAAATAAAACAATATAGCCGGAATACTGTTTGGAATAAAGTGGTTGTATTACTTGTTTTTTCCTGAACTCACTCAATAAACCTTTTAGCTTCACGATTTATGACAAAATCTAGTCTAACTAGCCGTATGCTCTATTATTACCTTAAGCATACCGAAGCTACTTATAGAAAACCTATTGATCCTGCTAGAGAAAATATCTCTTCACATCCCCCGAAAAAACTATGCTCACATTACAGCATTGAATTAAAAAAAAATACCGAAGGTAGGATATGGATTTGTGAGACCCAAACTGCCGAAGATGATGATTCCACAATATTTTATTTTTATGGAAGTGGACTTATTCAAGGACCAAGAAAACAACATTGGAAATGTATCGAGGACTTACTGCAACGTGGCGTTCCAAGAATTGTACTAGTAGAAGCCCCTCTGTTTCCCTCTCATACGATATCTTACATATTGAATTGGTGCCTAGAAACAATCATGGAGATGGTAAATGAACTCATGATTAAAGAAACACGATTAAAAGTGCTAGGTGAGGGCTCAGGTGCCTGGTTAGCCTATAACATGCTGCATAGTTTTGAAAAAAAGCACCTACTTCAAGTTGATGAACTAATTCTACTATGCCCCTGGTTGGATGCTTCATTAAGTAATCCTTGGATTGATGAAATCGAAGTTTTGGATCCCATTAACAATCGATCAGAATGGACACGCTTAGGAGAAATCTGGCAAAATCAAATTCCCTCAGCTTTAGAAAATGAAACAGATGAAGGCATTCTTAAAAATCCCACTAACCCTCTAGCTCCTATTTATATGGATCTCCGGCAGACCCCACCTACTCGAGTATACACAGCGGAATATGACATTTTCAAAGCAGACGCAGTAAAGCTTCGCCAAAAGGCCGCTTCAGAACCGGTTATTTTTAATTATTATGAGTATGAAAAAATGATTCATTGCTGGTATCATTATGATCTACCAGAATCCAAACTATTATTAGATCAATTAACCGCAACCCTTACCCAGCCCATGAGTGAATGGGAGAAAACAGCTGAACTAGATGGTAAATTTTGGTAGTTAGTGTTTTTTCAATAAAAGCACTTGCATAGCTCCACTCAGGGCTCTATTATCCCAAAGTTATAGAGTGAAATTAAACTTAATTTGTTCACAATGAATATGAATGAGTATGATGCAATTGTTGTAGGAACTGGTATTAGTGGAGGTTGGGCAGCAAAGGAGTTAACAGAAAATGGATTAAAAACCCTCGTTTTAGAGCGAGGACGTATGATTGAGCATGTCAAAGACTATCATACTGCTCATTTGGATCCTTGGGATATGGATCATGGAGGAAGGCCGACTAAAAATGATCTGAAAACACAACATAAACAGAATCGATCAGGTTACACTACTGATCGAGCTCATAGTCACTTTTTTGTGGATGATATTGAACATCCATACAATGAAAAAAAACGATTTGATTGGTTGCGTGGGTATCATGTAGGTGGTAGATCCCTGATGTGGGGTCGGCAAACCTATCGTCTCAGTGAAATGGATTTCGAGGCTAATGCAAAGGACGGTTTTGGAGTTGATTGGCCCATTAGATATGCCGAAATAAAGCCTTGGTACGATTATGTAGAAGAATACATTGGGGTAAGTGGAGAAAATCTAGGGCTTAAACAACTTCCAGATGGAGTATTTTTAAAACCAATGGAACTCAATTGTGTAGAAAAATTATTAAAAGAACAATTAAGTCAAAAATATACTGACCGTCTACTTACTATTGGTCGTGCTGCTCATATTACAGAGGGTACCAAAGAAGGCTTAGGAAGAATTAGTTGCCAATACCGTAACCGATGTATGCGCGGATGTCCTTATGGTGCTTACTTTAGTAGTAATTCTTCTACCCTTCCCGCTGCAGAAAAAACAGGAAATATGACCTTGATGCCTAATTCTATAGTTCATGAGATTATGTATGATGAGGCTACTCAAAGAGCTACTGGGGTTCGGGTTATTGATACCGAAACTATGGAGCACTATGAGTACCAAGCAAAAGTTATATTTTTGTGTGCATCTACAATTGCATCAGCAAGTATTCTTATGCAATCTAGATCCACTCGTTTCCCTGATGGAATGGGGAATGATTCTGGTGAATTAGGCCATAACATCATGGATCACCACTTAGGGGTAGGTGCATCTGCTAATACAGATTCATTTAGGGATAAATATTATATCGGGCGCCGTCCAAATGGGTTTTATATTCCTCGTTTTAGAAACTTAGACTTGGTGACTAAGGTTGCTGGTTTTATTCGGGGATATGGATACCAAGGGGGAGGCTCAAGAAGTAATTGGTCGGAAAATATTCAAGAATATCAGTACGGACAGGCCTTTAATGAAGCTCTTCTTGAACCTGGAGGATGGTCGATAGGCATGGGTGGATTCGGAGAGTTTTTGCCCTATCACGATAATCAAATGACACTCGACTATGAAAAACTTGATAAATGGGGATTACCCACAGTAACCTTTGACGCTGAGTTTAAAGAAAATGAACTCAACATGCGTAAAGATATGATGAATCAAGCGGCTGAAATGCTAGATAGAGCAGGCTTTAGTTCTATATCAACCTTTGATAATCCTGGTGGGCCAGGGTTGGGAATTCATGAAATGGGCACAGCTCGAATGGGTAAAGACCCTAAAACCAGTGTCCTAAACAAATACAATCAAGTGCATTCCGTCCCAAATGTGTTTGTAACCGATGGTTCATTCATGACCTCATCTGGCTGCCAGAATCCATCTTTAACTTATATGGCTTTTACTGCTAGAGCTGTGGCTCATGCTGTTGAAGAGCTAAAAAAAATGAATTTATAGGAACTTAACTATGAACAGAAGAGAAGTTTTAAAAAAATTAGGACTTAGTTTTGGAGTGGTCATTGCTAGCCCAGTGTTGTTTCATGCCTCCTGCGGAAAAAAATCTACTACTCACTTTTTTAATGAACTCGAACTACAGTTACTTATAGAGACCTCTGATATGATAATTCCTGGAAGCAACGTGTTACCCAAAGCATCCGATGTTGGTGTTGCGGAATATGTTGACCATTATGTAGCAGATATCGTCGAGGATGATGAACAAAAGCAGCTAAGAGCATTCATGCAACAATATTTGAAAGCCATTAACCCAGAGAAACCAACAGAATATTGGGTCCAAAATACATTTTCAGTTGAGTGGGATACTAGAGATCAGTGGCATGATGAAATCAACAATTTTGAAAAATCAACTAAACAGGGACAAAAAAGTGAATTATCTGACGAAATAGCCATTTTTGCACTCCTCACAAATTTAAAATCTCTTATGATAAGAGCTTACCGTGGTAGCGAATTAGTTGGTGAGCAATTTCTTGCATATGATCCAATTCCTGGACGTCATATTGGATGTATAGATTTAGATGAAGCTACAGGCGGAAAGAGTTGGTCATTATAGCTAATAATAAACGTTAGATTTTTACTGTCTACTTATATACTTTGAGGATACTTATAATATGTCCCTAAAGTTATGTTTAAAAAAATACCCCTCCTTTTTCTTTCCTTATTTTTAGTGCTACTTGCCAATAAACATTCAAAGGCCCAAATAGTCTATCCTGACAAAGCTACTTTTGATATTAATAACCTCTCAACCTTGATTGATTTTGAGTCATATAATGCTATATATCCTGATTATGATTTTGGTCCAGATGCCGCTATTCAGTTTAAAGTGGAGTCAGATAGCATTGTAGCTTTCTTTGGCCACAGTGATATTTCAGTAAAAATAAAAGCTGCTTACTTTGAAGATTTTAAAGATCCTAGCAAGGTTAACATTGAGGTTGACAAAGGTGATGAAGGCCTTCATTACAAAGGCACAAAAAATGTCGATCCCGGATACCATGATTATTTAGTTTGGCCTCATACGCAAAGCTTTGAAGGGAATGATGGTCATCTCTATGCCATAGGATATGTAGAATTTACTGGATGGTCTATATGGGGTTATAATACAACTGAATGCCCATCTGAAAATTATAATGCAATAGCTTTTGAATGCTGGATGAGTTCTGCCATACTTGTTAAATCGACTGATGGTGGACTAACATGGGACAAGGCTGGTGATCATCCAAGCGAATATGTTGTTGCAACATCTCCTTACAAATATAGAGAACAAAATAATAGTGAGAGACATGGTGCATTCCCCCCTAATACAGAAATAGGTAGTGATATGTATGGATTAAAGAAAGTTGGTAATTATTTTTACATACATGTTGAGTTTTGGGGAGAAGGCTTTAAAATTGGGTCTATAGCCCGTACAAGTGATATTACAGATGCTAGTAGTTGGAGATATTTTGACGGAGAAGACTTCACAATACCAAATGTTAACCCTTATTTCGATAATGTAACCGATCCTGCTAGCCATCTCCCCCCACCGATTGATAACTATTATCCTCTGAATTTCAATCCCAATAATGAGGCAGTTGAAGGGCTTGTATATAGTACTTACTTTGAAAAGTATATAACAATTAGACTTAGAAGTTATAGCTTTGCTCCAGAAGTTAAACCTGGAATCTATTACTATCTATCGGATGATGGTTTTAATTGGAGTGGTAATGCTCTCTTATTACCTTTTAAAGGTAATTTTACAAAATTTAATTATCCTGGGGATAGTGAACCTTACTGGGGTATTTGGTACCCAGCAATTATAGATCAAGTAACACCTGGAAGTTATAGTGGAACCATTGGGAAAGATGCATATTTAGTTTATGTAAATCCTTTAGTTAACAATGCATGGAGTCCAACTACAAATCATATTAGAGATATAAACTATATTCCAGTTAGTTTTGATACACATAGTGTTTCATCATTTGAAGTGACTCATACAAATTTAAATATTCCTGAGGATCCAAACCCAGGTGATGGTTATTGTGATAATGGCTATGGCAGGTGTTCTCTTATTACTGCTATCACTGAATCTGAAAGTAGGCCATGGTGGGTAGATAAATCTGTTCCATTAACTATTAAGATAGGAGACTCAGCTCCAGACACGTTGACTGAAGACTATTTGGCAAGAATAAAAAAACGTACCATAATTGATGGTACAGCACATCAAGATTTCTCTGCAAACTCACTAGATATTGAAAATGGTTGGAACGGAACATATGGGGTTCATATCAAACCAGGTTTTATTTTTGAAAGCGGAGAAGGACATGAGTTAAAAGGAATTGATGTACAAGGTGTAGATGTAGGTGGCGGTGAGGATGGATCACAAACATCATCAGTCTCTATTACTCAATCAAAAATAAATAGCCTAACACTTAACAATGCACACACTAGTGGTGTACAAGTTGGTGGCTTTGCGGCTGATTCTGCAAATATTATTGGAGAAGTTATATTCAAGGGTACTGGTAATGTAGTAAGGGGTAATCATATTGGTCATGATGGTAATTCTTTAATGACTAAATATGGTGTAAATATGGGATACACCAATACTTTAGAATCTAATGTTATTCTAGGCAAGGATAATGGAATACTTATTAATGTAACTAGTGATGACAATAAAATCATAAACAACCATATCGGTTATTTACCATGGTCAAATTCTTCTTTGGCTAATCAAGGTGCAGGCATTAAACTTACAAGTGCCTCAAATAATCTTATTGAAGGAAACACAATAAAATCCACAAATAGTGATCAAGGTGAAGCAGCGCTCTTTCTAAATGGTGCAGACAATAATAAAATCTATTCAAATGTAATTTCTAATAACTCTGGAATAGGAATACACGTATCAGGGACTAGTAAAGGTAATTTTGTGGGTGATTCAGATAAAGGTAATACCATCAGTACTAATGGGTATGGAGTTAGTTTTTTAGTTAATACAGAGACTGGTAATCCTGTTATTGGCAATAAAATATTTGATAATCCTAATGGATCAATCGGACAATATTCCAACATTCAAAAATTAGAATCACCTACTTTATATTCAGCCTATGTCAATAGCACTAACGATAGCCTAATTATTAATCATTCAAGTATTTCCGAAACATCTTCAGAAAATTTCTTAGTAGATATATTTTCTAATTCAAGCTCCCCTGCTATTCCACAAGGCGAGAATATTATAATATCAAAACTGTCTATAACTTCAGATGATCTTTCTACAAAAACATTAGCATTACCCTATACTGGTTCTTCCAATTTATTTATTTCGACTACTTTTACAGATGATAGACTGGTTACCTCTGAGTTTTCAAATGTAGTTCAACTACTTCCCGAAACCTCTTCACCTAGTGCTTCTTATAGTTTTTCATCATTGAGTGCTGATCATACTAGCAATTGGTACAGCGAGCATACGTTACAAATAACAAATAATGGTTCTACTGATCTAGTATTACAATTAGAGGAAGACTTAGGATGGGTTAACTTAGATCTTAATTTAGATGCTGACGGTAAATATGTTCCATTCACTGTCGCTAATGGAGAAACTAAAAATCTTACAATTTATTTTGATTCTAGGGATCTATCCAATGAAATAAACTCTCATACTGGAAGTATAACCATTAACAGTAATGAAATTAGACCAACTCTTAGAAGTCTACCTGTTGAAATCACGTACGATACAGGTGAGACTGACTGGTTAACTTTATCAGAAGATTCAGTAAGTCTAGTTTATAAGATACCTAATCAAGATTCCACGATAACTAAAACACTCTCACTAACAAACAACAATAGTGATGCAGTAAACTGGCGAATGTCAAAAAATCAAGGCTGGATCATGGGGTTATCTCCTAAATCCGGTACAGTCCAATCAGGTACTTCAACCGATGTAACTATTACCTTTGTATTAAAAGCTAATGATCCAGAGGGTAGTAAAAGAGCTACTTTAGTCTTATTTGCTGGAACAGTCCCTGAGAATGAAACTGCTACGGAAATACCATTTGTAGTAAATATGGTGCCAAAAAATGTAACTGATGTTGTAGTTAGTCCAGATTCAATCGAAGTAACAACAAGACAACCTTTTACAAATATTGAAATAACAAAAAATCTAAGTATTTCAAATTTTGGAGATCCAAATCTTCAATGGAGAATCAATGATAACCAGCCATGGATAGCACCTGAAAGCGAAAGTGGAACAATATCTTCTGGCACGCAAGTTATACCAATTGTACTTCATATTAATAGCACTGATCCCATAGGACCAAAAACAGGACTGTTAACTGTTTACACTGGATATGAAGGCGGACAAGAAACCCCACATGAAGTGCCCATAACTGTAAATATTACTGCAAATAAACCCGTCATTAGCTTTAATGTTGATACACTAAAAGCAACTTTTCAAAGGCCAAATGAAAACTCCACCGGAACAGCTACATTTGTATTATACAATCAAAGTAGTGACTCTATAAATTGGATGGCTTTTAAAAATCAAGGCTGGATAACAGGTTTAGAACCAGCTGGTGGAAAAATTAAAGATTCTGTAGAAGTAACTGTAAGCTTCAGACTAAGACCAAATGATCAAATTGGATTTAAAAATGCAAAAATAACCACAGCTGCTTTTTTTGATGATTCTGAAGAGCAAACACAAGCTGAACTTCCTGTTCGTTTAATCATAACAGGCGAAGATACAGATCCATTACCTAAAATCGATATTTCTCCTTCACAACTATTTGTTACAGATACGTTAGCAATAGGTGAAAATTTTGAGGAATTTATCGATATCACATTTAATAATCTTGGGACCCCAGGAGTAAATTTTCAGTATGTTCAATCGCTAAGTTCATTTGCACAGTCGAATCCATTTAATGGTCAATTCAACACAAAACAGGACGTCAGAATAAAATTAAGTTTTGCTGAAGTACAAGAAAAAATTTATATGGATACAGTGCTATCGTATAAATTTTTCTATCCAAAAGAAGAGATGATTACACTGGAAATCCCAATTGTAATTGATATAAATATAGAAGGAGATCAATCCCCACAAACTATTTTAGTGGACGTAAAACCAGATAGTATTTCCGATACTATTGAAATTAAATCCAAAGATAGTTATTCATATAAACAAGAAATAGTCCTAAAAAATAATGGGCAACCAGGGGTTAATTGGAGTGTTTTATTACCTGATCAAGCCCAAGGGAAAAAAGCCATTAGTGGTATATTATCTGATAGTTTGGTATTACCTTTTGAAATAATCTTCAATGACGTAAATGAGTCTAAGACAATCAGAGAAGACATTGTTACTCGATTTTGGTACGATGATAGCAATGACACATTAATTACTATTCCTTTAACACTAGATATTATATATCAACCAGAAGAACCAAAAATAAACATAGCAGTTGAGCCGAATAGTTTTAATTTGCAAAAGGAAATAAAAATAAATGATACTCTATTCATCAAAGAGCAGTTAGTCTTACGTAATTTTAGTGAGTCTGAAATAAATTGGGAAGTCAATATTCCATTTGATCAAAATAATTCAACAATAATCAGCGGAACTATAACTGACAGTTTGACTATTCCAATAGAATTTTTTGTGCCAAATATTAATTCATCTCTAATCATAGAAGACAATTTAGAAACTAGATTTTGGTATAATGAAAACAACGATACGACTGTAATAGTACCATTTCAAATCAATGTTGATGTAATTGAAGAAACTAAAATTAATGTTCTAATTGAACCAAGTAGTTATGTATTGCAAGAAGAGATTAATTTGAATGATACTCTATTTATTGAAGAAAAATTAACTATCAAAAATCTCAGCCAAACTGATATAAATTGGGAAATTAATATTCCATTTAATCAAAATAACACGACTAAACTTAGCGGCACTTTAATTGATAGTTTGATCATACCAATAGAATTCTTTGTGCCAAATATTAGTACATCTTTAGTTATTAATGATAATTTAGAGACTAGACTTTGGTATGATGAGAAAAATGATACAACAATTTTGATACCATTTGAAGTTAGTATAGATGTCATTAATGTTAGTTCTGATATTGAAAATGTTATACCAAATGAAATAACACTATATCAAAATTATCCAAATCCATTTAACCCAACAACAAATATTGAATTTTCATTACCCAAAACAGAATATATCAATATTAGTTTATTCAATTTATCTGGACAAAAAGTTATGGACATTGTCGAGGGTAATTTTACAGCAGGTAAACACAACATAACAATCAATGCCACTAATTTATCAAGCGGGACTTATGTTTATCAACTTAAAACATCAGAAGGTGCTACAACAAAAAAAATGACGCTTATTAAGTGATATAAATTCGCTATCTGGATTGCATGTGATAGGTAATAAGTAAATCCATGGGCTCTTTTATTACTTTTACTAACTCCCATCCTTCTCTAGATAAAATTTCACTTATTGTTTTTTGATGGATTGCAGCAACAGTTCCAACTATTCCAATTTCCTTTAGCTCAATGCTATCAAAATAGCCAAGTTGCAACTTTACAAACGATTTTATGCCTTTCTCTATCAAATGTTTTGTGTAAACATGTGTACTAAATTCTGCTAAAACGGAAGCAAAAGATGCTATATAGGCATTACCTTGTTCTTTTTTATATAGTCGATTTAAGGTATTATCAATATTCATATCAAAATGATTATCAATATAGCTTGATATTTCAATAGGCAATATTTTATAGTAATAATCGCGAACTATATACTTTCCAAAATAACCTGCACTTCCTTCATCTCCCAAACTAAACCCCAGTGATGGGACGTAATCGCTAAAATACTCCCCATTAAATAAACCACAAGAGGCCCCTGTTCCTAAAATCGCAACAATCCCACTATTTGATCCAAATAGAGCTCGAGCAGCAGCTATCAAATCAGTGTCTACTTCAATCTTAATTTTCGGAAATACAGACGAAAAAGCTTCTGAAATTAGATTCTTCATAGCTAGGTTGGAGCATCCTGATCCATAAAAATATATCTGCTCAAATGAGTGATCAGGTAAATCATTACGTAAACTCCGCAATATCATACACAACTTCTTGAAATCCACAAAATATGGATTTAGGCCTAAAGTGCGGCTCGACCACAGTAATTTATCACCTTCTACTAAACTCCATGTTGTTTTTGTCGATCCACTCTCTGCAATAAGTTGTGTCATATCATCTATGTGAACGATTGTAATATGCTTTGAAGTTACAAAGGGCAGGACAGAGTTACATTTATTTTTCCTTAGGCTGTGAATACAACTTAGAGCCAAGTATGTAACCTAATTGTTTCATTGGCGGGCAGATCCCTAAATTGCTCTGCCTTATAAATTGACCGTTTCAATATTGTACCATTAAAAATTTTCGATGAGTTATTCTTTTGACATTAAAGCCCAAGAGCTACTCCCCCACTACACACACTTTAACGTGGCGAATCGGTTACTTTTTACCGGCCATTCACATCAAGCTTGGCCAGATGTAGCTCTTGAAGGACAAACTGAATATTACCATGCATCTGCAAATTTAGTTGATAAAAAATGGGATGCAGCTTTTGAAAAAACAGAGATTCTTAGATCATATCTCAGGGAATTTTACGACGATCCCAACGGTCTGTATTGTCGTGAGGAAAGTACTCATTTCCTATTTGTAAGCTTGATGAGTGCTTGGGATTTAATTCAAAAGCCGAAAATCATTACAACCGAAGGAGAGTTTTATTCACTCTATAGACAACTAGCACGACTTTCAGAAACAGGTCTGGATATTGTTAAAATACCAGCTGAAATTAGTGACGACTTTGTTGAGAACATACGAAAGAATTTGGATGACAAAACATCCGCAGTAATGATCTCAAGAGTTTACTTCCAAAGTAGTCTTATTAATCCTCATTTAACTGAAATTGCTAAACTATGCCATAAGCATGGTGTGGCTTTGGTTATAGATGACTATCATGGGACTAATGTAGTGCCATTATCCATCCGAGATGAGGGTCTTGAGAATGCTTTTATTCTAATTGGCGGGTATAAATATCTACAATGGGGAGAAGCTAACTGTTTTCTTCGCTTCCCTAAAGACTGCAACCTTCGTCCGGTTATTACGGGTTGGTTTGCCTCTTTCGGCTCCCTTCAAAAAAAACAAGATTTTAGTAAACCCGTTGAATTTGATCCTGGGGATCAACGATTTGCAAGTGGAACCTATGATCCTAGCTCTCAATATAGAGCAGCTAAAGTAGTAGAGTTTTTCAAAAGACAATCTTTAAGCTCTAAGGTCTTACGGGCAGGATATCAAGAACAAATTGGTCTGTTAAAAAGCTTATTCCTCGAACAAGATATCGACCCATCCATTCTACGACTTACTCATAACGAAGATGTAAGTATGAATGGCGGCTTTCTTTCATTGTATTCAGCACATGCTGTTGCTATCCGAAAACGACTACTAGAAAAAGAAGTTTTTACAGATGCTAGAGATACTATACTTCGATTGGGTCCTGCACCATATACGACCTCTAAGCAGATTTTTGATGTGATTGGTTTACTTTCTGAGACTCTATCAGAAATGCACAGTTAAATAGGTAATTAATACAAAATTTAAGACTCTACTAGATCAAAAGTATTAAGTATTTTCTTTGTGTTAGTTTCTTTTTCATTTGACCAATTCGATTTTGCTTCACCTACTAAAGTAGACTTTCTTGTTGTACTGTTTTAAAAACTAAATCAGTACATCACAAACAGTACGCTAGTCTAAACTTGTTGATGTAAATGCTATCACAGATTCATGTTGAACTTATGCTAAATTTACATATATTGAACATATATAAAATTGTATGGAAATACAGTGACATGATGTGTCACCCTAACGGATTACCTTTTGTTAAACTTTTAATTTCATCTTATACATATGGCAGACAACCAAAAATTTAAAGCACTCGATATCGCCGTAGGTCAAATCGAGAAACAGCATGGAAAAGGGACCATCATGAAACTTGGGGATAAGGCAACCCAAGATGTAGAAATAATATCAACCGGTTCAATTTTAGTGGACTATGCACTCGGAGTACAAGGAGTACCAAGGGGAAGAATCACTGAAATTTATGGCCCTGAAGCAAGTGGTAAAACCACTTTAGCACTACAGGTTATCGCACAGGCGCAAAAGAATGGTGGATA
>DCQQ01000039.1:72556-79701 GCA_002323515.1 Balneolaceae bacterium UBA1514
TTCATCGATGCTGAACATGCATTTGATCCACGTTATGCTCGTGCTCTTGGTATTAATACCGAAGAGCTACTGGTATCTCAACCGGATAGCGGCGAACAGGCGTTAGAAATTACCGAAACATTGATTCGCTCAGGGGCATTGGACGTCATAGTGGTCGATTCTGTTGCAGCCTTAGTCCCTCGGGCTGAAATTGAAGGAGAAATGGGCGATTCACACATGGGCTTACAAGCTCGACTTATGTCACAAGCACTTAGGAAAATCACTGGTATAGTTAATAAAACTCAAACCTCCTGTATCTTCATCAACCAGGTTCGTGAAAAAATTGGGGTCATGTTTGGTAATCCTGAAACTACTACGGGCGGACGGGCTCTTAAATTTTACTCATCAGTTCGCTTGGATATACGCCGTATAGGTAGTATTAAAAAAGGTGATGAAGTAATAGGAAACAGAACCAAGGTTAAAGTGGCAAAAAATAAGGTTGCCCCTCCTTTCAAGGTGGTTGAATTCAACATTATGTATGGCAAAGGAGTCTCGCGAATAGCTGAGGTACTGGATTTAGCAGTAGAGTATGATATTATCCAAAAACGTGGCAGTTGGTTCCGATATGATGGGGAGCCTATTGGACAGGGAGCGGATTCTGCTATGCAATTCCTAGAAGAAGATCCTGATTTGTTGGACAAAATCGAAAAAATGGTTCGCGCTCAACTAAACGGGTTAGACATCGAAATAAAAGGAGCAACAGCCGAGATGGCTGAAGCAGATCAGTCCTCTGTAAAAGTAGAAAAGTAAGGCTTCATATTCATTATGAAGAAATCAGATCCTAATGAATACGATGAGTTAATTCCATTATTACCCCTTACTATTACTGCAATTCAAGTACAGAAAAAGAATAGAGAACGATTTTCATTATACCATGAAGATCGTTTTTTATTAGGTGTATCCACTCAAACCCTTGTCTCCTGCTCACTAAAAAAGGGGAATCTATTAACTTCTGAAAAATTGGATTCTATTCTTGGCATCGAACAATACAGCAGGGCCAAAGAATACACTCTAGGTATACTGTCACGAAGAGATCACTCCGTGCAAGAACTCATTATAAAAGGGATAAAAAAAGGATTCAACAAAGACGTTCTTGAGCGTGTGACTCACGAGTTACAAAAAAATAACTACCTTGATGATCAACGGTTTGCTTCAAATTTTATACATGATACTATTGAATTCAAAAAGTGGAGCCTAAATAAAATCAAATTTGAACTCTGTAAAAAAGGAGTCAATAAATCCATCATTAGTGAATTATTTGATGGCTTCGATGAGGCTATATGGAAGGAACAAATGTACAGTTTAGTCCGTAAAAATAGGGCTAAGTTTATACGTTCAGATACAACGAAACGAAAGAAGAAAATATATGATTATTTAGCTCGTAAAGGCTATTCATCAACTTTAATTTGGAGTGAGTTGAATAAACTATTATCGTTAGTCGAAACCGATTAAAAAAGTCTTAATCAGCAGTTCATGAAAAACATCACATTAGAACGTGTTGTTCGAACATTATTGGCCGTACTTACTACAGGCGTCGTCATAGTTATAATGTATAATTACATTACCTTAGTCGCCTTCTTGATATTAGCTATGATACTTAGCTATGTACTTGACCCAACCGTTAATCGATTACAACGAATGGGGATAAAAAGGACTATTGGCGTAACATTAACACTATCTGTCATAGTGATGACAATTGTGTTCTTTTCTACGAATGTTGTTCCAATTTTTGTTGAAGAAATGCTAGAATTAACGAACAACTTAAATATCGAAACTATCGAGCTAATAGCCGCTAGAATCGAGACACGATTAGTTCAAGAATATAGCTTTATACCAGAAGGCTTTCTAAGAGACAACATTACCAAGATTAGCGAGGAGCTTTTTGATCTAGGGAAACTTTCCACCGTACTGAGTGATGCTGTTGGTGTTTTTACCAATATATTTTCTGCTGTACTTGTAGTCCCATTTGCCGCTTTTTTCTTTCTTAAGGATGGCAGTAAGATTCGAAGAGATGTGTTACAAATTATCCCGAACAAATATTTCGAAACCACACTGACTATATTAGACTTAGTTGAAAAGCGATTAGGTCTATACTTTAGAAGTGTTTTAGTGCAGAGTACCTTAGTCACCCTGTTATCTTGGACAACCTTGAGTATTGCGGGGCTTGAAAACTCTCTTTCTGTAGGGATCTCTGTTGGTATAGCTAACACCATTCCCTACTTTGGGCCTATTATTGGCTATGTTCTTTCTATTATTATTTCAATCGTAGAGACTGGGGATTTCAGTTTAGTTCTGTATTGTGTGGTGGCTATTTTTATAGTTCAGATGATTGATAATTTAATTCTTCAGCCCTATTTGTTTTCCAAATCAGCTGATATGCACCCTGTAGCAATATTGTTTATTATTTTAATTGGAGCCGAAACAGCTGGGATATTAGGCATGCTCATAGCCATTCCTTTAGCTACTACTATTCGTATTACGATCAAACAGATTATTTGGAGTTTTAATAATTATCAGATATTTCGACTAGACCAATCGAAACAATTTTGAGTATATTATAGTAACCAAAAATCTACGTGAACACCCTTGAATAAACTGGTAATTTTTGCCTCAGGATCAGGCTCCAACTTCCTGTCAATTATTAATCACATAACAAACGGCCATCTAAACGCCAAAATTGTCGGGTTAATCACGAACAAAGCTGAAATTGGGGCTATAGATATTGCACGGCAATATGGAATCCCCCACTGTATACTATCTTCAGCCCAATTCACAAATAATAAGACGTACGAATCAGCCCTTTTAAATCAATGTGTACAATGGAATCCAAGTTTGATAATTTGCGCTGGCTACCTAAGGAAAATTCCGGCAAACCTTATCCTTGCATATCCCAATAGAATTATTAACATACACCCTTCTTTACTTCCAAAATTTGGTGGACATGGTTTTTATGGCTTACATGTTCATAAGAGTGTACTAAAAAGTAAAGAAACACATACGGGATGCACCATCCATATTGTATCAACAGAATATGACCAAGGCCCTATAATAGCTCAAGAACGTTTATCGGTTGACCCATTAGAATCTGCAGAGCTTCTTGCTAAGCGAGTCTTAAAGCTTGAACATCAATTATATCCAAGAACTATAGCATCCTATTTAAAACAAATGGATAATACTACTGAATAGGATTCCCGCGAGATACGTTACAAAATAACTTGACTCACTGATCACACCATTATTAATTAGTTATGTCCCTCAAACCATTAGAGCAACTGCCAACAACCCCTCTTACCATTAAACGAGCATTATTGTCGGTTTCCGACAAAACAGATATACTTCATTTGGCAAAGTCTCTACATGCTGCTAATGTTACCCTTTTATCTACCGGTGGCACCTATAAAACATTACAAAACGCAGGCATTCCGGTAACTGAAATAGCCAGCCTTACTGGCTTTCCTGAATGCCTTGATGGGCGAGTCAAAACACTTCATCCCATGATTCATGGAGGCATTCTTGCTCGAACCTCCTATGAACCTGACAATACCGAATTAAAACAACTTCAAGTTGAACCGATCCAGCTAGTAGTTGTGAATCTATATCCATTCTCCAGCGTTGTATCAAAAAGCAATGTAACGATTGAGGAAGCTACAGAATACATAGACATAGGGGGACCAACCATGGTGCGAGCAGCTGCGAAAAACTTTGCTCACGTTACTATTTTAAATAGTCCAGCTCAGTATTCTAGCTTTTTATCTGAATTTAATTCAGATTATGCGATTTCATATCAAACTAGATTACGTTTAGCAAAAGAGGCCTTCAACCATACCTATAAATATGAACAAACTATTTCCAATTATTTTGATACCATCCTTCATGGCGAAACTAATGAACCCTTAAAGGGTGAAGCTACTGACTCAAATAAGACACATAAAACAGTAAAAAATTATTTTCATGTAAATGCGCCGCTACATAATAGCCTACGATATGGAGAAAATCCACATCAAGAGGCCTCTATTCATGGCGAACCTGACAAATTCATTGATTGTTTTCACGGAAAAGAACTCAGCTATAACAACTATTTAGATATTGATTCAGCATTACGATTATACCAAGATTTCCGTGATACTGATCCAACCTGTGCCATTTTCAAACACACCATACCATGCGGAGTAGCAAGTGGATCCACTTTAAAAGAGGCTTACTTGAAAGCTTTTTCTACCGACAAAGTTTCTCCTTTTGGAGGAATAGTACTTTGCAATACCCTCTTAGATCTAGATACGGCAACAGCCATCGATTCTATTTTTACTGAAATAATTGTTGCACCCGAATATTCAGATGAGGCCTTATCCTTGTTGACTCAAAAGAAAAATCGGCGGTTAATCCGACTATTAACCAAACAGGATATCTCCTATCAAAAACAATTTCGATCCATATTTGGTGGTACATTAGTTCAAGACCAAGACAACAAAGGCGTTGATGAGGCATCATTCAAGGTGGTCACAAAAAGACAACCTAGTCAGAAAGAAATGCAGGATATGCTATTTGCATGGAAAATTGTACGACATGTAAAATCCAATGCCATTGTGTTTGCAAAAGATGAGCAAACCCTTGGAATAGGATCGGGCCAAACCTCACGGGTAGACTCTTCTGAAATAGCTGTTTCAAAAGCGGTAAAAGAGCAGCTTAGTCTAGAAGGATCAGCTATAGCGTCAGATGCTTTCTTCCCTTTTTCTGACGGAGTCGAGGCAGCTGCACATGCTGGTGCTACTGCGGTAATTCAGCCAGGTGGTAGTGTACGAGATCAAGAAGTGATAGACAAAGCCGATGAACTTGAATTAGCCATGGTATTCACCTTTACCCGTCATTTTAAACATTAAAATAAATGGCCAAATTAACAGAAAAAAGTTTCAATATTGCCCAAAATGCGTGATATTCCAATTATTGAACATCTACATTTTTTGCGAATATAATGAATGAATCAATTACCGAAAAAAAAGAAAGAAACAATACCAAACAAGGAAAAAAAGGTTTTCTTGATTTTTTATATACCGATATAGCTATTGACCTAGGCACTGCGAATACACTCATTTATTCGCGCAACGAAGGCATTGTTTTAAATGAACCCAGTATTGTTGCCTTAAATCAACAAAATATCCCTGTAGCAACCGGTCACGAAGCTCGCTTAATGCACGAGCGGACTCATAAGAAAATACGAACGATAAGACCACTTAGAGATGGAGTAATTGCGGACTTCGAAGTAGCCGAGCAAATGATTCGTGGTATGATCAAAAAGGTGAAGATGAAGTGGTATTCAACAACTCGTCAAATGGTTATCTGTGTTCCAAGTGGAATTACCGAAGTAGAACGACGTGCTGTCCGCGACAGTGCTGAACACGCAGGTGCAAAGGAAGTCTATTTGGTTGATGAACCCATGGCTGCTGCTATAGGAATTGGTCTTGATGTACACGAGCCCGTAGGAAATATGATTGTGGATATTGGAGGTGGTACTACTGAGATTGCAGTTATTTCTCTATCTGGAATAGTGTACGCCCAATCAGTTCGATTAGGTGGTGATGAACTTAATGATGACATTATCAATTATTTTCGTAGAAATCACAACTTACTCATTGGTGAGAGAACAGCAGAAAAAATTAAATGCGAAATAGGTTCTGCTGCCCCCCTCGATGAGGAACTTGAAATGATTACCAAAGGGCGCGATTTAGTAAATGGAGTTCCTAGAACACGCCATATCACATCTAAAGATGCTAGAGAGGCAATGTCCGAATCCATTAATACTATCGTGGAAGCGGTAACCAAGTCGCTTGAACAAACCCCACCTGAGCTATCTGCTGATATTTTGGATCGTGGCATTATGCTAACGGGCGGTGGTGCCTTATTGAAAAATCTGGACAAACTGATTATGGAGACTACTGACTTACCCGTGCATATAGCCGAGGATCCATTAACCGCAGTAGTAAGAGGTACTGGCTTAATACTAGAAAATCTGGATTATTATAGACCCGCCATCTCTTAAACATGTTCTTCAATGAGATTTTTACAGTTCGATACGGATGGTATCTCTCATTACTTTCACACTTTCATTGTTCTGCTATTTGCACTCATTCTTGCTTTTACTCGAAGTCAGGATGGTCTAAATAGCTTACGGGCTATCACAGTTACTGCCGCAAGTATCTTAGAAGAGCCAGTTTCAAATGTACGCGTTTACAGAAATGCGTTGAAAACTAATGCCTATCTACAACAGCAAAATATTCTGCTACAAGACGAACTAAGCAGACTTCGAACGATAGAAAAGGAAAATCAAGAGCTCAAATCATTGCTCAGATTGGAAGAATCTTATAACTATCCACTACAAATAACTCGTATTGTTACAAAGCAGTTAAATACACTAAATAATAGTTTGAGTGTGAATGTAGGTAGCAGTGAGGGTATTCAACGCGGTATGCCACTAATCAATTCCGATGGTCTTGTAGGTAAAGTAATATTAGCAGCGAGTAATTATTCACAGGTAATGCCACTATCTCATCCCCTCTTTCGAGTGAGTGCACAAATACAAGGCAGTAAAGCAAATGGAATTATTACATGGGACATATCAAGTCCTAGCTATCTTATCATGGATTTTGTTCCCAAAACAGTACCCATTGATACAGGGATGGTTATTGAGACTTCCGGGCTAGGCAATGAATTTCCAGCTGGAATTCCTATAGGACAGGTTGTCGACTTCCGATCACAAGAAGGAACCAATACCCAACAATTAAAAATTGAGCCATTTAGTAAACTAAATGAAGTTTCTGAAGGCTTCATAGTTCTGTTTACTTCAGATACAAGTTTAGTCCATTTGAACAATGAATTTAACCAATTATTTGAATGAATTTCGATTGGACTAAATATCTTCTTGGTGGTCTTGTTATCATTTTTTTAGATCAGATACTCTTGCAACATCTTTCTCTTTGGGGGATACATTTTGATGCAATACTACTCTTTTTAGTTTGGACATTACCAGATCTAAAAAGAACAGAAGCCATCTATATTTATGGATTACTCGCTTTTCTTCAAGATGCACTCTACGATTCCTGGGGGCTTATGCT
>DCQQ01000039.1:80075-94204 GCA_002323515.1 Balneolaceae bacterium UBA1514
GCAAGATATTTTCTTCTCAATTCGCGGTTTTTACCTTAGCCATAGCAGCGACTCATAACACTGTATACTATCTATTGTCTTTGATAACCGGAGGCTTTGCAAGTGGTTTATGGCCTTACACTGTACTTCTTTTAGGCACACTATACACGACCATCATATCTTTTACACTTCATAAATTACTTAGGTCTTAAGACAGTGAACGACATTAAAAACCAACATAGAACCCAACTTTCACTGCGTTTTATGCAAGTATTGTTTGCTACTCTATGTTTGGTGGTGTTAGGAAGAGTTTTTTATTTGCAGGTCATAGAATATGAGAAATATTCAATGCAAGGTGAACGAAATTCAATTCGACAGGAAATTATCCCATCTGCCCGAGGACTAGTTTATGATAGAAAAGGTGAGCTTTTAGTTTCCAATGAGCCCATTTTTACATTAACTGTTAATCCTGCAACCTATGATACCTCTAATAATGAGCGGCTTGCTAAACTATTAAACATAGAGGTATCGCAAATTCGAGAACAAGTGAAAACTGCCAGGCGATATTCTTGGTATAGAAGTTCGCCTCTGTTATCGGATATTGATTTTACTCAATTCGCTGTTATCCAACAAAACTTATGGCAATTACCTGGTATTGGCCACCAACTAGAAAGTAAAAGAACCTACACTGACAAAATAAATGCCTCACACATATTTGGCTATCTTCGTGAGGCTGATACCAAAGATTTTGAAAATAATACTTCGTTATTCTTAGGGGATAAAATTGGAAAAAGTGGTCTTGAATTAATCTATGAGGAACGGCTTCGTGGTGAATCCGGCATAGAATTTAAACGAGTCAATGCCTACGGACAGGCTTTAGGTTCATTTGTAGTGGAAAATGAAGGCACGAATCCTATTGAAGGAGCGAACATAATTACGACTATTGATGCTGACCTACAGGCATTTGCAGAGGACTTAATGATTGACAAAACAGGGGCAATTATTGTCATGAATCCCAATACTGGAGCCATTTTGACTATGGTAAGCTCCCCTAATTATCAAGTAGATAGGCTTGCTGGACGTCTCGATAGAACCTATTGGGTTCACATAAACAGTGACTCAACCCGTCCACTCTTTAATAGGGCCGTATCTAGTAGGCAACCACCTGGTTCCACTTTTAAGCCGTTAATGGGCTTAATTGGCTTAGAAGAAGGACTTATCACACCAACAACAAATATTCCTAATACAGGAGGTTACCAACGAGGACGATTGTATCGTGATATTGCCCCAAAAGGAGATTATAACTTAGAGAAAGCGATCACTTTTTCATCAAACACCTATTTCTACAAGTTGATGGATGATATTGCGAGTTCCGGTAGACTGAATGTCTGGAGTGAGCGAGTTAAAGATTTTGGCTTAGGAATAAATCTTGAAATTGATTTACCCAGTGCAACTACCGGTATTGTTCCAGACAGTGCGTTTTTGGACCGTTGGTTTGGGGTTAGAAAATGGGGTCTAGGTGATCTAATAAATCTAGGAATTGGTCAGGGAGTCATGTCCGTTTCACCACTTCAGATAGCCACGATGACAAGTGCAATAGCCAATGGAGGGTACAGAATTACCCCTTACCTTGTAGAGCAATTAGAAACCCCTTACTCAACTAATTTTCCCAATAAAAGAAATCCATCGAAGATAGATTGGGTCCAAAAAAAGCATCTAGATTTGGTGAAAAAAGGGATGCGAGGTGTGGTTCAGGAAGGAGGCGGTAGATTTCACGTAAAGAATGAATCCATAGACATTGCAGGTAAAACCGGGACAGCTCAAAATTCACATGGGTACTCACATGGTTGGTTCACTTCGTTTGCACCTTTCGACAACCCAGAAATTATCGTAACTGTTTTTTTAGAAAATGCCGGTTTTGCCTCTATTTCCGCTGCTCCAATAGCCCGACTATTACATGAATATTATTTACTAGGTACATATAATAGCTCCGTATATAATTACGTAAAGAACTGGGAACCGCGAGAAGATAATTCTAACCAAACCGCTGAATAACCCATGGCTTCTATTCAAAAAGATTTAGATTGGACAAGTATCTTACTTTGGATAGGCTTAAGTGTTATAGGGCTCATAGCTATCTATAGCGCTACTCAAGGTCCGGTTTCTGAGTTTTTACCCATATTCATTCAAAATAATTTCTGGAAGCAATTATTTTTTGTTGGAATTTCTTTGGGGCTACTCTTTGGTATACAATTCATCAATCCCACTATTTTTAAAAATTTTTCTTATGTAGCCTACGCAATATCCCTACTATTGATGGTATATACGTTATTTTTTGGACAAGAGATTAATGGTGCAAAAAGTTGGTTACGATTTGGTGGGTTTGGATTACAGTCTAGTGAGTTTATGAAAATCACTACTATATTAGCCGCAGCAAACTTTCTAACCTCAAGGCGAAATCTTGCCACAGAACAAATACGCTATGCCTTAGTTAGTTTCCTCATTATCTTTATACCAACACTTCTGGTAATTGCACAGAACGATTTTGGTACTGCCATTATATTTTTGGCCCTGATTCCTGTAATTTTGTTTTGGTCTGGATTACCCTACGGTGTTGCCTTATTGATGGTAAGCCCAGCAATTATTCTGTATTTGAGTGTATTTAATTGGGTTTATGGCCTCATAGCTATGGGGATTATCACCACAGGCGTTCTTTTTTTGCAACGCTCAAAATGGCTTACTATTGTATCGGTAATTATGGGTTCTGCAACGGTCATCGTGGTACAATTAGCCTTAACAAATATACTTCAACCACATCAAGTTGCTCGAGTAATTGCTTTTACCAATCCATCCTATGATCCAACAGGTGCGGGATGGAATGTTATACAGGCTAAAACAGCTATTGGTTCTGGTGGATGGACAGGGAAAGGATTCCTTGAGGGTACTCAAACTCAACTTCGTTTTTTACCAGAACAGTGGACTGACTTTATATTTTGTGTAGTAGGAGAAGAGTTTGGTTTCTTGGGGGCTTCTATACTCATCATAGTTTTCATGCTTTTCTTACTTCGTTTATTACAATTATCTATTAATCATAAAAATCCCTTTGCACAATTAGTCACTCTTAGTGTTGCTGCGGTCTATTTTATGCACTTCTTTATCAATGTTGGAAGCGCGACGGCACTATTACCAGTTATAGGAATACCACTACCCTTTATTAGTTACGGTGGATCTGCATTTATTGCAAATACACTCATGCTTGCGATTTGTTTAAATATGGATTTGTATAAAAGGGAGTTCAGTATCTATAGCTAAGTAGATGGATTTACACACAAGAACCCTGTTCAGGAATTGTACGAATCAACCCGGTAATAAATATTTCTTCCTGCATTGAGGAACCTATAGTTTAGATGAACGGGTCTTCGTGGTACCTAAACTAAAACTAGTTCGATGATAATGGGTGTAGCCATATCTTTTCAAAGCTTGCCTATGTGCATTGGTCGGATATCCAACATTATTATCCCACCCGTACTCTGGAAACTCTAGGTGTAAGCTAGCCATAAGTTCATCTCGGTAAACTTTGGCAATGATAGAAGCAGCGCCTATAGAGACACTTTTACTATCTCCCTTTACAATACATTGATGAGCTAAAAGTGTTGGAACATAACGATTGCCATCAACCAATAAATAGTCGGGATTAGCACCTGAAGACGTTACGCAGCAATTCATAGTTTCTAAACTCGCCCAAAGTATATTAAGCCGTTCTATCATAGCTAAATCACCCTCTTGAATAGTCCAGTAGAGAGCCTTTTTCTTTATCTCTTTAGATAGACGCTTACGTTCTGATAAAGATAACTTTTTACTATCCTGAATTCCTTCAATAGGGTTGTTTGGGTCCAATATAACCCCCGCGGCCACTACAGGGCCAGCCAAACAACCTCTACCAACTTCATCTAGACCCATAATCCGTCGAAAGCCTTCTTGCCATAATTTAAGTTCGATTTCTAGTCTACTCATATGGCCAATTAAATTGAATATTGAGCTAGAAATATTGGTTTAATTAACAATATGAGGAACGAGTTAGAATTCATAAATGGTTGTCTATATATGAAATACAAATATACTCATTGGAAACAAGTAAAACCTATATCGGGTAAGAACCCATTTGAGACCCTTCTTGATTTATTCCAACAACTGCTAACCATTGCCAGTGGTGATGTATCACAATCACTTAAATGGCTAACGAATTTGGATAAGGAGTATGAAATAACGGACAGCTTTGAGGAGGACTATAGCCTGGCTGATTTTATCCAAGATTTAATAGACAAGGGATATATCGATCAGGATGATGACACCAATGCCATGGTCATAACTCCAAAGACTGAAAAAAGCCTACGAGATCGCTCATTAAATGAAATATTTAGCAGCTTACGAAAAGGAGGACAAGGTGATCATAAAACTAATTTTAACGGGACTGGCGTAGAGCGACAGTCTGAAACAAGACCTTGGAATGGTCATGAAGAACTCGTCAACTTAGATACAACCGGTACAATGATTAATATGCTAAAGCATAGTAGTATTGATGCATTGAATTTATCGGAAGATGACCTGCAGGTATATGAAACAGATTATCATACACAAGTTTCCACCGTACTCTTAATTGACTTAAGTCATTCTATGATTCTATACGGTGAGGATCGAATTACACCGGCAAAAAAAGTTGCCATGGCGTTGTCTGAATTAATCATGCGTAGCTACTCAAAAGATACCTTAGACATTGTGGCTTTTGGCAATGAGGCATGGCATATTTCAGTAAAAGACCTACCCTACTTGAAAGTCGGGCCTTATCACACCAACACCAAACAGGGTTTAGAAGTAGCTCGTCATATACTGCAGCGCAAAAAGTTTGCAAATAAACAAATATTCATGATCACAGATGGGAAGCCTTCTTGTATGCTTGAGAATGGTAAACTCTATAAAAACAGCTTTGGATTAGATAGAAAAATTGTCAATAAGGTATTAGATGAAGCAGTTAAATGTAGAAGAGAGAAAATCACCATAACAACGTTCATGATAGCCTCAGACCCTTATTTACAGCATTTTGTACGAGAAATGACCGAAGCTAATAAAGGGAAAGCTTATTTTTCTAACTTGGACAATTTAGGTGGGTTTATTTTCGAAGACTACATTAAAAATAGAAAACGCCGAGTACATTAACTGCATACCCAGCGTTTTAAAAATTTTCCCACTTAAGCTCACTTGAGTTTGAACTCAAGCAGTTACAAAAAAGCTAAACAGCTCTCAGGATGTTCTTTTGCCGTTTTACTCAGAGTTAGTTAAACATACCAAGTTCTTCCATCACCGACTGCGTTATATCAAACTTGGCTCTGAAGTCTTCCGATGCATATAAAATAATCATATCACCAGAACTAGTGGTGGTGTTTAACACATAAGATAAACCCTGTTTCTGAGCTACAGTTTCAATAGCTGATCCTATTTGTTCTAGTAGTGGGCCTACTAATTCGTCCCTGCGTTGTACAAGCTCTTGTTCAGCCACTTCTTGAGCTTGTAAAAGTTCTTGTTGTAACTGCCCCAAACGTGCTTCTTCTTGCTGCTGTGCTTCTGCGGAAATCACACCTACCTTTTGTTGGTATTCAGCAACTTGTGTTTGAAACTCCTGCTCTAAGTTCGACAATTCCTGTTGCTTACGGGCGGTAAAGTTTTGCAATCTTTGTTGGACAGCACGCATTTCGGGCATGTTGGCTAATATTGACTGCGGATTTACATACCCGATTTTCAATTCTGAATTGTTGGATTGCGCTTGAGCTTGTAGGTTGAGCACAATGCTGAGGAATAAAATAACTGCAATACGTAACGTTCGCATGTGGATAGTTTAACTTAGTTGATATTAATTTTCTGACTCATTTCCAGAAGTAATCATTCTAGAGAGTACTTCCTGGGTGATATTAAGTTCTTCGGCACTAAAAAATACAATAGCATCGCCATAAGAGGTTGCTTCGTTTAGTATTAAATCAAGGCTTTTTTCTTGTGCTACTTCTGCCATAATTTGATCCATTTTCTCAATAATAGGCTGTAGTAACTGTGCTCTTTTCTGGGTAATTTCGTTAAGATAATTCTCTCTTTCTTCCTGAAGTTGCTGATCACGGGCTAAGAGATCTTCCTCTCTTATGATTCTAGCTTCTTCGTTAAGCATATTTCTGGCCTCCTCGTAGGCAACAAAATCTTGCTGGAGCTGATTGGCTTTGGCCATTAATTCAGTATCTCTTTCTTGAATAAGTTGCTCGATTAGTCGATCTACGAATGCAACCTCGTCCAGTTCGCTTAAGACTACCGAAGGATTCATGTATCCAATTTTTACTTGGGCTTGAGCTTCTACTGATAACAGAAAAAACCAAAGTAATGCGGAGAAAATAAAATGTTGTTTCATAGTCGTTTTAATTTAGAATCAAAAATACCGTAATTTTTGCTTAATTACCTATCCTTATTTATGCATCAATTATCCAAATCAATTCCTAACTCGAATAAGATATCAGCAGTGATATCAAATTCAGCTCTAGCATATATCATATAGATATCACCACTTCGGTCAAAGATATAATCATAGCCTTTCTCAAGGGCCACAGTTCTTGCCGCACTGAATACTTTTCGTTGAATTGGTTCTAAAAGATCACTCTGCTGCTGAAAATATTCTCCTGTTGGTCCAAACTTTTGCTGAAGGAAGCTTTGATGCTGTTTTTTCTTTTGTGCAATTTCTGCTAGTTTTTGAGTCCTAATCTCTTCGGTATATAGAATTTCTTTAGCTTTATAATCTTCTTCTAGCCCAGTTACTTCATCTAGCATTTCCTGTGCTTCTTGCTGCCAACCACTGCTTAGTAGTTGCAAACGTTGTTCAATACCGCCGTATTCAGGAAGTTGAGCAACGACTATATCTGACTCAAAATAGCCAATCTTTTGATCTTGAGCTTTGGTCTCAGTACTAAATATCACTAGTATCGATATACACACTATAAGTACGTTAGTGCGTGCGTTTAAGAATGATATTTGAATCTTATTGATCATATACTAAACTAAAATGGTGCACCAATATTAAACAAAAATTCCCATTCTCCTGCAAGCGTATTGGTTCCTTCAATTCCGTCTAATCGGTATCCGTAACTCAAATCAACCAGACCCAATACCGGTAGATATAAACGAGTTCCAATCCCAATTGCACGCTTTACATTAAACGGATCGAAGGTGGCAAAATCATTAAATGCATTGGCTGCATCATAAAAGGCATAGGGTATTAATTGTAGCTGTTCATTACTCACTGCGGGATAACGTAATTCAAGGGAATATTTGTTATACACACGTCCCCCCACTTGCCGCCCATCAATAATTGGTGCTATACTTCCATCATTGCCACCGGGATATCCTCGCAAGTCGATATTGTCGTACAAGAAGCTCTGCCGTTGCTGAAGTTGGGTTCCACCAACTAAGAATCGCTGAAAATTGGATCGCCTATTATTAGTGAAGAAGCCAATGAATCCAAAATTCACCTGACTGGTGAGCACTAATTTCTCGACGATGGGAATGTGGTATTGATAGTCTGTTTTAATCTTATAGTATTCGGAAAGACCCGGCAGTGGCGGAGCTAATTCAAAGGAAAGACCTAATTTCGAACCTGTATTAGGAGAGATGAAATTATCTAACGAATTCCGTTCGAAAGTCTGATTTATTGATATAATAGAGGAGGTTCCAGCCGATAAAAAGGATGTAGTACCCTGGACATCGTATAGTTGATAACCTAAAGCCGTTCTGCTTGAAAAGTAATCATCAGGCCATCGTAATCGCTTCCCAAGAGATACAGAAGAAGAGAAAAGTCGGTTTTTTTCCGAGAAGCCGCGGTATTGTATAAAGTTATATGATAGATTTACCCCAAGTGAGGTAGGCTTTCCTTTTAACCAAGGCTCCACAAATCCAAAACTATAGCTTTGAAAGCCTGTCCCTGTCACCTGAACACCCAAAGAAAGATTTTGTCCATCTCCTGATGGAAATGGGGTAAAGTCACCTGCCAAGGCTCGCTGTAGTGAGAAGTTATTAAAGTTAAGACGGGCAGAGATCAAAGCACCGATTGCGCGGCCACCATACCCCCCCGAAAATTCAAAATTCGACGTGCTCGCAGATTCATCAACCTGAAAAGATACATCTACTTCTTTATCTTGGGGTATAGGTTGTACATCGGGAGTGATATTTTGGGGGTCAAAAAATCCTAAGGTACTCAGTTCTCGAACCGATCGGACTATCGCCTCACGGCTGTATGTGGCACCGGGGATCGTTCGTAAGGTTCTCCGAACAACGTCGTCATGCGTTTGCGTATTCCCACTAAATGACACCCTACGGATTGTTGCAATTTCATCTTCATATATATCAAAGTGAATATCCAAGGAGTCATCACCCACCTTGGAGATCGTTGGAATGGCTTGAAAAAATAAATAACCTATATTCTGATATAAACTGTTTATGTCGGTCGAGGTTTTATTGAAGTTTAAATTTTCATCGTATAGAGTTTGATTAAATACATCCCCTTTTTCAAAACCTAGTGACTGTGTTAATTGGGCATCGGTGTACACTGTGTTTCCATCCCAACTAATGTCTCGCACTTTGTATTGAGGTCCTTCATAGATGGTAAAGGCTAAACGTAGTCCTTGCTCACCTTTACCAAAATTATCTACCCATAAACTATCAGAAACTATTCTAGCATCGACATGACCTTCCTCTTGAAAATGGGTCACAAGATTGGTTACTCCTTCGTCAAAGTCTTCTTGCTTATAAAGCTTTTTGGACAAAAATTTCCACCATGCATCTTCTTTAATCGGCTTAATCACCTTTAATAAATCTTTTTCAGTGAACCGCTCTAACCCAATAAAGTAAATATCTTTAATTTCTAACTTATCGCCTTTTTTAACCTCAAAATATAAAATAGAACGGTTTTCAATTTCATCTGACGCTTCTACCCTGTTAGCAACTTCCGTTCCCCATAATCCTTTTTCTTTAAAAAATCGGATGATGGTGCGCTTTGCTTGTTCTAAACTTGCATCCGTTATTGCGGCACCTTGAACCAAACTTATAAGATCTTCTAGGTCTCGGGCTTCTGATTTTTTAACCCCTTCGATCTTATACTCGAGCATTCTAGGCTGTTCAACTACCTCTATGAGTATGTCCAGGCTGGTTAGAGACTGATTCTCGATAAACACTTTTACATCAGAAAATAAACCTATTCGAAATAACCTATTAATTGCATCAGGTATGTCATCACCTGGATGAGTTATTACCTTTCCCTCAACCAATCCACTCGTGTTAATGATGAATTGAGTTCGTGTGCTTTCATTTCCCTGAACTCGAACCTGAGAAATACGATATTCCTCAGGATTTTCTAATGTGGGATCGGTTATTTGTATTTGTTGGGAGTAGGCGGTAAAAGTATTGCCAAATAGCATAATAGCAGTGAGCACAAAAACATTTCTTAATGAATGTGTTCTTGCATTTTTTGGGGACTGTAAGATCTTGATAAACAATGTATATTCTTTCAAGCTGATAATTTTTACTGTAACGAACTAGTTACTTATTTCGTCTTTATTTTTTTTGCTCACTTTGCCAAATTTTCGATCTCTTTTTTGGAAGGATTGAATAGCCTCATACAATTCGTTACGCCTAAAATCTGGCCAATATAATTCGGTTATGTACAGCTCGGAATAAGCCAGTTGCCATAATAAGAAGTTGCTAATGCGATATTCACCACTGGTTCTAATAATTAAATCCGGATCTGGTATATTTGCTGTCGAAAGGTGATCCCCAATCATTTGATCATTGATTAAATTAGGGGCTAATCTGCCTTCTTCTACATGTTTAGCAATTTTTTTTACAGCCTCAGTTATATCCCATCTACCAGAGTAACTCAGGGCTAAACATAATTCCAAGCCTGTGTTATCTTTGGTTAACGAAATTGCCTCATCTAATTCCTTTATACAATCATCAGGAAATCGATCCATCTGACCAATGGTGACCAAGCGAATGTTGTTTCGATGTAGATTATTCGCCTCTTTCCTTAGCGAGGATACCAATAGACGCATTAACCCTCTAACTTCGGCACTAGGTCTTCCCCAGTTTTCTGTCGAAAAAGCATATAGAGTCAGGAACTTAACCCCGAGCTGAGCACATGCCTCAGTAATATCTCGAACGGAGTCCACACCTATCTTATGCCCAAAAAGCCTAATATTTCCTTTGCTTTGAGCCCAACGCCCATTACCATCCATAATGATGGCAATATGCTCCGGTACGACACCTGAATCGATTAACTCTTTCTGCCGATTCTTGTCTTCCTGTGTCTGTTTTGTTTTAGTGAGACTCAGCTCTTTCAAAGGGATTATGATTGGTTCTTTTCAATTCAGCAAATTAGAGCTTTATTGAAGCTTATTCAAGAAAAAAGCGCCTAATTTATACCCACATAAAATGGCTTTTGATTTGATCTAGACTAGCTATTTCAAACTTTCTATTTCAGATACAATTTCTCATATCATAAACACTACGTCATTTGGCCTAACTAAGTTCATTTAAACTTCTGCGTACTGTAATCATTTTAAGTAGGGCGAGGGCAGCTTCGGATCCTTTATTTCCTTTATCCCCTACTCTATCTAATGCCTGTTGAACATCGTCTGTTGTGAGCACTCCAAATGCAACGGGTGTTGAAAAGCGAAGGTTTAGATCTAATACTCCTTGATTTACTGCATCACAAACATAATCAAAATGTGGAGTTCCCCCACGAATGACAACACCTAAGGCTATGACACCCTCGTAGCGTTTGGTTTCCAATAGCCACTGTGCGGTCAATGGTATTTCGTAACTACCCGGACAACGAACAATCGTAATGGAGTCTTTCTTTACTCCATTTGCCACTAAGGTTGAGATGGCTCCTTCCAACATGGCTTCAGTTATCATCGAATTCCACCTTGAAACCACAATTCCAACAGTTGCGTCCTTTACTACTGTGCTTGTTGAAACCTCTTGAATCCCTTGTTTATTACTCATGGCTTATTATTAATTATTGGGTATTAAAGCTTTTCTTTGTGTGGTCATTGCCTTCATTTTAATCACATTATTATAGGAAGTGGCTACCGTGCCAATGGGTGTATAACCATAGTCTGGATGCCCATGATAGTCACTTCCACCGGTTTGAAGCAAATGGTGTTTTTGGGACCATTTAACAAAGTGATTATGTTGTTGGTATGAATGACTTGGGTGGATGCATTCAACCCCATCTAACCCTAAGATTCGTATTTCATCGAGCTCTTGTTGAGTGAATAATTTTCCTGGGTGAGCTAATATTACGGCGCCTCCAGCTCTCCGGACCAATGCAATGAGAGTGTTGGCATCTAAAAAATAGGGTTGACGCGTTTCCTCATGAGCAGCTACTAAGTATCTTTGAAAAGCTTCTATGTAATTGGATACATAGTTTTTTTCTACTAATACCCTAGCTAAATGGGGCCGGGCTAATGTGGCATGTTTGGATATTGCTTGAACTTCCTGAAAATCTATTTCGATATTTTTTTTATTGAGCCAATCTATCATCGATTTCATTCGTCGCCTACGCTGTACCGAACAAGCGGTTAAGTACTCCGATAGTTCTTTATGATAAGGATCAAAAAAATAGCCTAGCAGATGAATATCTTTGTTTTTAAAGGATGCAGTGAATTCTGCACCTGAAATTAATTCAATGGGTAATTGTTCTGACTCCAAAATTTCTTCTGCTTTGAGGTACCCTTTAATAGTATCATGATCAGTAATAGAAATGGCCTTTAACCCTTTAGCCACTGCTAAATTAAGGACCTCAAAAGGGCTTATTTTACCGTCAGAATAGGTGGTATGAATATGTAGATCGGCTTTCCCAGCCATGAATTAATCAATAATTGAATGATAATCTTGCAAGTCGTCCAACAGTTGTATTCCCGCCATAATCGCTGGATCAAAGACTAAGCTAGCTCTTTTCCAGACTTGGTTTCCTTTATAGAATCGGATTAATTCCAACCCCAAAACCACCTCAATTTCTCTGTTTTTTTCGCTGAAGTTGGATTTTGCCAGTGTAGAAATTTGATCGGTTATCCGTTGTAAAGACTCATCTGTATTGGCATTCAACGCGTTACTATTTTGTAAAGAATGAGCCAATGAGTCCGTTAGTGACAACATGTCATTCCAAATCTGCAAACGAGTAGGATCAAAATTTTCCATAAATCTATTGGTCATAATTTGAATAAGCTCATCATCAATTGTGGCAGTCAAGGGTAGCTCAACTTGCTGTACAAAATCACTTACCAAACCTAAACGGAGCAGCTCCGACTGGAACGGACTGAGTAATTCCGTGGGAACCTGGAGATCGGGTTCAATACCCATTCCTCCTCGTACTATTCTTCCATTCAGGGTCTTATATTTGGTATCATCCCCTCGTTGTAGGACACTGTTATTGGTATCGTGAGCGTATTCTAGACTCTGAATACTTCTTCCAGACGGAATATAGTACCTTGAGATGGTGTATTTCATAGAGTTGTTGAATGGTAAGGGTTTGACTATTTGAACCAAGCCTTTTCCGAAACTTCGTTCCCCTAGCACAACTCCTCTGTCTAAATCCTGCACCACCCCTGATAAAATTTCACTAGCACTAGCACTCCCTTGGTCAATTAGTATGACCAGTGGTCCTGTATATCCAGCATCCTCACGTGTTATGTATCGCGTGTTATATTCTTCTAAACGACCTACAGTTTGAATCACGGGGATGTCTGCATTGACCAAAAAATCTAGCATCTGTACCGACTCCTGTAATAATCCACCAGGGTTTCCTCTTAAATCTAGGATTATTCCTTGAAGCTCAGATTCCTGCCTAATAGCCTGTAAAGTTTGCCTAAATTCCGCATTTACCCCTTGTCCAAATTCGTTTATTTGAAGATAGGCTACACCCTGTTTAAGCTCGTTTTTGGTAGAGTCATTAGATTCTAACACCTGGGTATCGGTATTTAACTCAACGACTGGTTCCCCAGTTGGATCAAGTAAGGCTGCATAACCTATGCTCTTTGGCTCAAAGTTAGCACGAAAAAGTTGAAGTTGATCTACCAGAGCGTTTGGGGTTTTGATGGTGACGGTGACTTTCGAACCCGTTTCGCCCATCAACAAGCTTTCTATTTCTTCGGGCTCAAGGGTTTCAGTAGACAACCCATCAACCGATTGGATGGCATCTCCGGTGCGTATACCTACTCTTTGGGCTGGGCTCCCATCAATCACACGTACCACAATAGCTCGGTTTTCTTTTTTATCGACCTGAATACCTATACCGGAAAAGTTACTCCGACTTAGGATTTCCGCCTGCTCATTACTACTTACGTCGAAATAATTGGTATAAGGGTCAAGGCTTTCAAACATCGCATTAAGTCCTGCTTCTATAAGCTCAAGTGGATCTATTTCGTCAACATACTCGAGGACAATTAAACTAAAAGCTTCGGAAAATATGTCTAAACTTTGTTTAATCCGGAAGTAAAGATCCTTTTGTTGGTAGGCTACTGAAGAAATTCCTAGGAGGGCAAGAAGTCCAATTAGTAACTTTTTTCGCACATTTTGTCGAAAATTAAGAGACTTTTTGACCATTACTATCGAACTTTAAGTACTTGCCCAACATAAATAGTGGATCCAGATAACTCGTTTAGCTCTCGCAATTTTGATGTGGATAAGCCAAAACTTCGAGCAATAGCTGACAACGTATCGTTACGCTTAACCACATAGGTAGAGGCATCTTTTTCACCGAATATATTTTCGCCCCCTCTTTGTCGTCGTTCTAAATCTTGTTTGTCATTAAAGCTGAGGCTATTTATCGCTTTGTAATGTTCTTCACGATTTTTTGACACATACAATGTCAGATTTTGTCCTACCCGAATGGTATTCCCAATTCCGTTCCAACTTCTTATTTCCCATGCACGCACATCATGCCACTCGGCGATATGACCTATGGTATCTCCTGTTTTTACTCTATATAATAACTTAACAGAGTTAGCCGGGATCGAACTACTTGAAGAGCTCGAACGAGTAGTCACTGTTCCACTCTGTTGATTGGT
>DCQQ01000039.1:94497-103558 GCA_002323515.1 Balneolaceae bacterium UBA1514
CACTCTGTTGATTGGTGGGACGGTTAACGGATAATTGGTTCACCGATCCTGCTGGTAGTGGCACTGCAATTACTTGACCAGGGTATATGATATTGGACAGGTTATCATTACTTGCATAGATACCACTAACACTCGTTCCATACCTACGTGCTATCAATCCAATGGATTCACCACTTTGAACGGTATGCATGGTGATACTTTGGTTTTGACTTTCTCGAGGTAAACTATCATAAATGGCTCGTAAGTCATTCCCCTTGCCAACAGGCACTTTTAACGCATAGTTCAAGCCTGGAGGGGTTGCCCAACGCAATAGCTCTGGATTATATTCTTTTAGTGTTTTCGTGGATATACCCATGGCTTCTGCCAGTATCTCTAACGACATAAGTCCATCAACCTCGACAGTCTCATAGGAATATGGCTCTTGGCCATAGTTAGTTTGAAACCCAAATTCTTCTGGACTCAGATTAATCATAGTTGTGGCAATAAAACCAGGTACATATCCTCTGGTTTCACGAGGTAAGTATGGATAGGCAGCCCAATAATCCTTCACACCACCCGCACGGTTAATGGCCCTATTTAATCCACGTGGGCTAATATTATAATTGGCCATGGCTAGATGCCAGTCCCCCCATACATTGTACAGATCTTTTAAGTGTCGTGCTGCTGCTCTGGTAGCTTTTTCAGGATCTCTTCGCTCATCTACCCACCAATTAATTTCAATCCCATATACTCGTGCAGTGGCTGCTATAAATTGCCACATTCCAACAGCCGACGCCCAACTCCTAGCCGTAGGGTTTAACCCACTTTCAATAAAAGCTAAATAAACCAATTCTTGGGGCATTTCCTCTTCCCGAAAAATCTCTAACATCATGGGCTTGTACACCTCCGCCCTCTCTCTCCATTTTTCCATCACATCTGGCCTTCTCAACGTATAGTAAACAAGATGTCGATTTACTTGTGCATTTTGCAGTAACAACACCGATGTTTTAAAGGTTTCGGTGTCTTTTGGAAAGTTAAAGTCCTCAGCCAAGGTGTTTTCATCTTCTAGAAAATCTTCTTGAATAGCAAATATTTCTCCTTGTGCCTGATCTTCCTCTTCCGTTATCCCATAAAAAGCTCGATACTCACCAACAACCGCTCTAGAGAGTTGAGCAAAGCGTGTATTACTTCTAATTTCTGGATACTCATCTAACAAGTCCTGCGAAGCTGCCAATGATTCGTTAATTAGACGTTCTGCTTCTACGGGCTCATTATTTACCTGTGCTTTTAAAGCCTGTACATGTGAAGCGTATATATTGGCAATCCGAAGCATCATATCACGCTCAAAGCTGTCCATTTGTAGCTCTACCGGAATCAATTCTGTTGTGTCACCAGCTGCAATGTCTGTAGAGGTCGAAGACCAAGCCTGCATAGGATTATTATAAGGGAGATATTTGGTTTTTATCTCTTGGTACTCAACCGTGGGTGGAGCCTCTTGAGCATGAACTATGGATGTGTTACCCAAAGAAAGTACCATTAGTATAATTAAGGTCGCCATTGGTAACGCTTTACATGCCAGTAGGTGAAAATTTGACTTCAACAAGCTATTTGTGCCTATTGAAAGCGTGTCTGTTAAATTAGTACCTGTTGGACATAGGTGCATAATGGGCAAATGATTAGATAATAGGCTAACAAAGAATATTCGTTTTGGATAATATACTAAAAATCTCAAAAAGCACGACCCAATCTAAAGCCCGTCCATTGCTGCACTATTGGACGCCTTCGCCCAACACCAAATGCCACATCTGAGACCTTTAATCCAGGAGCCGATTGATACCGCTTAAACTCATTTAGGTCTACTTTTTTGAGAATTTCTTGCACTAAATCCGAATCAAAACCCATATCAACAAGTTCAGTCAATTCTTTAGCCTGTTCAATATATCCCTTTAAAATTGCGTCTAAGATGACATAATCAGGCAAACTATCGGAGTCTTTTTGATCGGGACGTAATTCTGCTGAAGGTGCTTTGGTCAGAATCGCCTTAGGTATAACTTCTCGATTGTAATAGTGCTCATTCATCCACTCAGCCAATGCATAGACTTCGGACTTGTACAAATCAGATATAACCCCCAATGCCCCGTTCATATCACCATATAATGTGCAGTACCCAACGGCATATTCTGATTTGTTACCCGTATTTAAAACTACCGCTCCAAATTTATTAGCCCATGCCATTAAAATAGAACCTCTGATCCTACTTTGAATATTCTCCTCAGCAAGTCCAAATTCAGTACCCTTAAAATATTCCGCCATGCTACGGTCAAAGGCCTTTACCATGTTTTTAATGGGAATCTGATGACACTCTATACCCAAAGACGCCGCAAGTTGTATTGAATCTGCTACACTTCCTTTCGATGAATATTCAGATGGCATAGTTACGCCGACAACCGCATCAGCCCCCAATGCTTCTACAGCTAATGCAGCCACTAAAGCCGAGTCTATCCCTCCACTAAGGCCCAAGCATACCTTCATTGGTAGCCCACTTTTGACAATATAGTGACGTATCCCTAAGGTTAATGCTTCAAAAATGAAGGCCTCCTCCGACTGTGCGGGCCCGCTGCTCCTTTGGGGTATATTTATGCCCGGTTGATGTGTAGTAAGGCTAGAGGTTCGATCTTCATCAGGGTCTGATTGTAAGTGTTTAATCTGAACTCCCTGACTATCCCTAATGCATTCCACATCAAAAGTGGCTTCCTGAAATCGGGTGGCTCGATTGATCACATTGCCCAAGGCATCCATAGCTAGTGAATCTCCATCAAAAATAAGTTCAGTTTGCGCCCCTACCTGATTTACATATAACAACGGGGATTGAAATTCTTTGCAACGTCGGGCTAACATATCGGCACGCTCATTTATTTTCCTACGTGTAAATGGAGATGCCGATATATTTACCATGATCTCCGCTCCCTTTTCATGCAACTGCTTCAAAGGATTTACATGATAGCGCATATAGGAATTATCATTCTGCCAAATATCTTCACACACACTTATACCCCACTTGATCCCGAGTAATTCAATGGGTTCAACCGACATAGCTGGTTCGAAATACCTCACATCATCAAATACATCATAATTAGGTAGAAGTGACTTGTGTTGTATGGCAATCAATTTACGATTTGATACTACAAAGGCTGAATTATAACAAGGTCTTCCCAAATGCTCATTAGGGCTAATACTTCCAAATATCAATGCGATTTCTGGACATTGATCAATAATTGTTTCATTTGCTTTATAAATCGTATCTCTGAATTCGGGGAGATTTAATAAATCCATGGGTGGGTATCCACAAATCGTTAATTCAGGTAAGATTAGAAGCTCGATACCTTGTTCACGAGCGGACTCTATTTCTTTTAAAATACGACTTGTATTTCCTTGAATATCGCCTACCGTAGGATTCAACTGGGCTAATCTGACACGCATTAAACTACATTGTTAATTTAGAACGGTATGCTATTAGAGCCATTAATTATACCCTATTTAATCAATAACATGGACCGGCTTTGTAGCTGATCATTTGCTCGTAATGTATAAAAGTACACACCTGAAGCCCAATTATCCGCATTTACCTGATATTGGTAGTTACCAGCTGCTTTCTGACCATAATTAATTCTAGTTAGTTCACGCCCCATAACATCTACCACTTGAAACTCCACATTAGCTGGAGTTTGTAATTCAAAACTAATTGTGGTACTGGGATTAAACGGGTTTGGGTAGTTAGGGTGCAAAATAAAGCCCATTTCACTTTTATTGAGCTGAGATTCGGCTTCAATATTGGTTGGAGTTCCATATAGAAATCGAGTCCAAACAGGATAATGATCGGATGTTTCACTAAGATAGTTACCTATATAATTAGGATTCTCTACTCGCTCTGTTCCCTCAAACCACTCGTCCTCTAGCTCTGAACTAATAAGAATATGATCTAACATTGAGAATCGGGAGTAAGATGTATATCCGTTTTCTTCAAGACTCTTGGTTAGAATTGTATATTCGGTGTCATCATCAAAGTTTTTATATGGAGAGGCCAAATTATTATAAGTAGATTGAAGTATTTCATCATTAAAATCACCCAAGACCATTACATTAGCACTTCTCCGCTGATTATCAAGAAAGACTTTAAGCTGCCTAGACGCATTGATTCGTTGGTTATAGTCACTTTCTTCACCATATGCTTTAGCATGTATATTGTATAAGTACATTTCTCTAGTTTCCCCATTTATTGTTGCATCAATAAGTAATTCCAAGGGGAATCGGCCCGCTGCCCAGTCCGAATAATTCATCCCACTAGATATCAGTTGACTTTGGTAGACCTTAATGGTTTCCTCCTTATATATATAGGCTGTGCGCTGAGTCTGATCAAAGTTGGCTATTGTCCCACTATAGCCTTCTAGATTAGTCACTAAAGATTCAAAGAGATTCGCATTAGAAATTTCCTGTAATGCATATAAATCCGCGTCGATTGTTTCAATGAGGGTTTTAGCATTTTGCATTTGAAGGTTATCATCAACAGGGCCATTTGAAGCATCCCCAAACCATTCCACGTTCCAAGTGACTATATCCAACGTATGCTCTTTTGATATGGAATCACTAGGGAAGCTAACCGCGTCCACACTTAAATCGGAAGTGAAACGGGGTAGTATTTGATAAATGCCAGCAAATTGACCTACTACACCAATCATTTGAATGGGTTCGTTTGGACTCATAGCTCCTACTAACTCACTATCATTATCGACCCGCATTTCAGCCGTAGATGTAGGGTCCGATATAGAATAATTAGTATTACCTTGAAAGGCTCCCTGATGTTCTATAACTGTGTTTGGAATTTGCACTAGTTGAGCTTCCAAGCTACCTGAATTTACTTGAGTTAAAGTGACCATTTTAGGCTCAGGAACTCTGGATTCTACTTCCAGTATCTCATAATTAATCGAATTATCACTGTCAGTAGCAGAAATTTGCAATAAAAAATCTTCATCTTCACCAGCTATGGGTCGGAATACATTCAGCGGTCCCTCTACAACAATAGAATCTCCAATGACGGCTTCAGCATGCAAAGGCTCATAATAGACGGCCAATCCAGCCGTTCCATCTTGTAGATAAAGTGGTCCGCCAAATTCATTAGCTACAGTTACACGCCCTGCAATTCGAACCCGAGTCCCTAGACTCAATGTTCGCGCGTCTGAAATTGGGAGCACATCGTCAGCCCCAAAGGCTTGTGCAGTCAGTGGTATACTGATTGTGGCTTGATTAGGATCATTACTTTTTATTATAAGTTCACCTGAATAATCTCCCACACTTGTTGGATTAAAATGTAGCAAAATCTCCGTAGTAGCTTTAAAGGTTAAACTGCTGTCTTGAAGATCATCTACAAAGAAATCTGCACCCGTAACTTCCACTGATTCTACCATTAAAGTGGGTTCGCCTAAATTAGTTATTAGAATTGGTTTGGATTTACTACCTCCCTCCACTGTTGATTCAAAAGAAATTCCATTTTGTGAGGTTAGTATGATCCCATTAGTACTGACTTGAATGGTTTGAGTATCGCTGGCCTCAAGGAAATCAGTAATGGTCAAATCATCTAGATTAATACGCCCGTCACCACCCTGAATCCACCGGAAACGGATAGGTCCGGAAATACCAACTTCAATCTCAAATAATTCTAAATCTGAACCCGGTGAAATGGGCTCTCCAACGGTGGTCCATGAACCACCTTTATCGACTGAATATTCCAATTGCAGCGAATTGCCTGTATTTGACCCATAGTTTGCACTAACAAAACTAACTACATCCGCACCATCATTCTTATCAAATAACATTGTAATTGAGCCCGATTTACCATTTCGACGGTCCATACGAACACCTTGTGAGCCATTGAATTTATCATTGCCCAAACTACCCAGTAGCGCATCATTAAAATACCAAGTCCCAGAAGATAGCTCAACATTAGCACCCGCATAAGATGTTTTTTGTCCGTCTTCGAAATTTTCTATTAACTGCGCACGTATAGGAGTAGCTGTCCATGTAACTAGCAGTGCAAAAATGAGAAAATGAATAGCTCTTTCTGCGCTTGAGTTTGAAGGGTTAATCATATTATCCTTTGATTTATTCAAAGGTCAATATAGGGAGATCTTCAACCTCTTACACAATTGACTTACTATCACCTTAGTCCGTTTGGTAGCCCTTTACAGATTCTACTTACAGCGTCGTGGCTGTGCAAACTTTCTAGGTGAGCACAACGGACCACAAAATCACGAATAGAATTATAGCTATCTAATTCTTGATATAGTAGTCGTGCAGCATCTTCAACAAATTTTTGAAAAGCTCCATTTAATTCTGCAAAAGCTTGCTCATCTTCTCTCTTTACTATTACCTGTGTTTCCGTTTGAAGTGCTTCGCGACATATTTCAACTAAATCTTCAACGTAAAAGGTATCCTTTAAGGCTACAGTAACTTCTGCAACACTACGTTGGGAATGAGGAATAGCCGCAAGATTACGTACTTCTCGTGCATGTTCTGCAAGTTCATAAGAACATGGGCAGGCACTACTGTATTCAAAATTTAAATGCATAAATTTATTGAAACGTCCATAGGAATCTAAATGACCTTCTAAGGACGCATCGTAATATTGATATCCCTTTAATTCACTGCGTAGACTATTTTTTAACATAGGAAAGGAGAAACTAAGCCGTAAAAAAGCTTCTTGTGCGTTAAGATCTTTTTTATATGCCTTTAATATATTTTCAAGAGTGTCCAAAGTGAAGATGTCATCTTTAAAACGGTAAAACGTTCGCATAATGCGACCCATATTTATACCTTTTTTATTTGCATCAAGACTGACGTATCCATCTACTGAGACCTCTAGTAATTGGGTCTTACCATCTCTTTGCTTTATATGGAGGGGTAGTTTGAAATTTGATATTCCAACTTGCTGTATAGGTACATTCGCACCATTTATCAATGAAGCAGGTCCATTCTGTAAATCAGGAAGTGATTCTTTGTATTCTGGTGTAACAGTGAATGTAGGGTCGTAAAATCGTTTTAAACCTTGTGATAACATATTTAGATATTAAATTAATTTGCGTCTCTCGTTTAGTGAATTTAAATAGTTTTATACGGACAATATACTGCACTATTTCGTTCGGTTTCAAACAATTTTACCGAATAAAGTACACTTCCTTTACTTGCTTCTGATTCGACTGGTTTTTTCAATTGATGGTAAAATGCTTGTACTAAATTTTCAGAAGTAGGTATTATACCTGCAAGAAATGGTACATCCATGTTCAAATTGCGATGATCGCATGGTTCTAAAATGTATTGCTCAATAATTTTTTTTAAGCGTCCCAAATCAATTACATAGCCGGTTTCTGGATCAGGTATTCCTGCGAGAGTAACTTCTAATATATAATTGTGTCCATGCCAATTGGCATAATTACATTTCCCAAAAGTCTCTTGATTCCATTGGTCAGATTTACTGGAATTAACTAATCTGTGTGCTGCATTGAAGTGAGTTTTTCGAGTAACAAATACCACGCTTATCCTTATTTGAAGCCTATTTCAAGCCATTTAAATATTATTATACAAATTATAACGGATAAGCTGACTAAACGGTTCCTTACAAACAATTTCATGTATAATGTAGATTTGTTTAAAATTAATTTGACATAAAAAAGGAGGCCCAATTCCTTGGTACCTCCTTGTTGATCAGCACATCCCACATTTCTGTGGTATGTATTTTTAGTAGGGAATTACTTTATTAAGGTCATTTTTTTAGTAATTACCGAAGTATTGCTTACCAATCGATAAATATACATACCACTCGAAAGACCCGATGCATCAAAGTTAAATGTAGTAGAACCCGCTGGCATCATTTGCTGGCGTGCAAGTACGGCTACTTCTCTACCTAACATATCATACACTACCAAGCTTACTTGCTGTGCTTCTGGGAGTGTGAAACTTATTTGAGTGCTAGGGTTGAATGGGTTTGGAAAGTTTTGATGTAGTTGAACTACCGTTGGCAGATCTTCTGAAATGATGCTTTCTTCTTCATTAGAAACAGATAGATTAGAAACATAACCGTGTGCATCTAAAGCCGTCCAAGACTGAATCCATAAGTAATTATCAGCAAATGCACCTACATAATCAGTAGCTGTTATGAACTCATTATCAATAGTTTTTACAGCTGAAGTATCTAATGCTGGTGAGCCACTTTTTGGTCGAGGATCTAATCCATTAGAATCCGCTATACGGCTAATTCCTTCTAGCATAGGGTCTGCTACCCTGTTCGCATTAGCAGCGTCTGACAAGTAGTCACGCGTATGCGCTTGATCTTCACCACCTGCAAACTCCGCAATTGTGTTACCCGCACCAAAACCGTACCACAAGTTGTTCTGGAGGATAAGGTCACCTTCTGCCAATCGAGTCTTGGCATCAAATCCAGCTACTTTACCAGAAGCTTCAATGGTTACCGCAAGACCAGCATGATCACTAAAGATTGAATTGTAGTACTCCCCACCTGTATTGTCACGGAATAACAATAACTGAGAACCGTCACCTGCGTTAGGAGTAGCATCTTGACCTGCTCCTAAATAGGTTACATTGGCAATTACTGGATGAGCAAATGGAGTCGTATTCTCATCACCCGTTGCACCATCCTGCTCCGCTGCACGGCCGTAGCCATCATTGGCATTACCTGGACTTTGAATAGCAAACCAGAACTGATGAAAACCCTGGAATCCTTCGTCCCAGTCAAAGGCATCATCGGTATTGAAGGCCGAAACCAAGTATTTGGTATTAACCGTGCCACCAAAGAATTCAAAACCATCATCGTTGGAGGCAAAGGACTCTACATTCTCAACAGTTGTTCCTGAACCAACGCCACCCATGGTTAGACCTTGAATTTCGTTACCGGCTACGTCTCCCACGTTAATACCTGTGTGACGAATCGATACATATCGGATAACCCCAGAGTTATCGTCTAAATCATCACCACCATAGCTTGCATATGATTCTGGGTTTGCAATCTCGTTCA
>DCQQ01000013.1:0-5431 GCA_002323515.1 Balneolaceae bacterium UBA1514
CACCGACCGCTCAGTTCTAGCTCCACCATTGAGCCGGCCAAACGAAGGCCTAGGGAAAGATCATCTCCCCAAATGTTAGAGTGGGTATAACCGCCAGAAAAGACGACACCTTTTAAGGGTTGTAAACTAGCTCCAGCGCTATAGGTCCAACTTGGTACACTCGAAAATGTACTAAAAAAAGCGTGTTGAATATCTGCCTGAACGGACCATCTATTCCATAGTAAATGTATACCTAGTTGGGCTTGTGTAGGTAGTAAAACGGTGGTTTTTGTGCGAGTCAATGGCTCGATTAAGAGTTTTTCTAGTTGTCCATTAGTCTCTAAAAAATAAAAATATTGTTCTGGACTTCCCTCATAGATAGCTAAGTTTTGTTCAACAGCAGCGTCCATATTAAGGGGTTCCGATAGAGATTCAGACCGGATAGAGGATTCTAAATTCAATCCTTCAGTATACTCTATATAACCGATATCACTTACTGAAAAAGCAACACTGATCGATCGCGCTACCTTAGTATTCTCTTTTGAAACCAAGCTTAGTTCATTGGATAGATTTCGAGTATATCGAAGGCCAACATCCATACCAAGACCTAGGCCATCCTTGAAATCGTTTAATGAAGCTGCGTACCGATGATCTATATCGGGTATTGGGATGGTGGATCGTGAATTTCCTTGGTGTAGGCTGATTAGATAATCGGAATAGAGTCCAGCGGTTTCAATTATGAAGGATTCAATAAGTTCGTTATTCCCACTAAAGTAAGCGGACTCGGAGCGACTCATTGAACGAGAGCCCGCCAAAATAACCCTAGGACTAAAACCCAGACTAAATTGATCGGATACTGGCGTGAAATCACTTAGAATATCTAATCGTTCACTATAATTAAGCCCTACAGCAAGGTAGTTTATCTCATCATGCGCCAACCATTGAGACCTTTTTAAGCCACTTGGACTGGGGTAATATTTTTTATCGTACCAGCCTCGATTCACTTGAAAGGACTGCTTAAATACATATTCTGCATATAGTCCTATGGATACTTGGTCATTGTGAAATCCCACCGATAACAGTTCTTGAGTGATTGAAGATCGAAAATGTGTGGGTTCCGATGAATCCGTGAATAACCGATTGAGTTCGCTTTGGTTTTGTGGAAAAGAATTGACCGGTGAAGCTGTTAAGGGTTGATAGGGCTCGTAGCTCATTAACCAACTGGAGAGATTCGATTTCTCATTTTTAGTTTTGGATATGTTAGGATGAACCATCGAAAGCAAAACCAGTTTAATCGTCCATTTTTTTTTCGAATTAAATTGAACATTAGCAGGGTTAATCCGAAGTCCACTAACACCCGAAAGATAACTGACACCGGAACCACCCATGCTGGGTAACATTGTTGGGGCACTGCCATAAATTTCAACTATTCTAACACTTGAATTTTGAGATTGTAGCTGTGCATGAAGTCGATAGGATTGTGCGCATAGAATTAGCATAACCATAAAAACCCTGATGGCTAATCTCAAACGCCTAATGTCTGAATTAGGGCCTATTAGTATGTTCAATCCACTTTTCATGGTTGGTACTTCGCACTTGGTATATCAAACAGCTAATTGTTTATAATCGAAAGGGGTGCTGCCTGGAGCATTAATTTTTTCTGACCTCTATTCTTGAAAAATACAACAACTTTTGTCTGTGTTCCACTACCGCTACGGCTCATGATTTTTCCTGTACCAAATTTGTCGTGAACAACCACTGCCCCAACAACAAAGGGGTCCGTACCCTCATTAAGGTCATAATCAATCCTACCTAAGGATGAATAGCTCTTGTAGGAGGGGCTTTTTCTTGCTGAATCATATTCAATGGTCGTTTCAAGACTATTTCTGCGTTTCTGAGCGCTCGCTGTATGTAGATGGGGGCTGACTTCACTGTCTTCGCAATCGTTCTCTGTGTTAGAATTAGCACCTCTTGTAGCCATGAAACGGTCACTACTTTGTCGAAGTGTGGCACCTGTTGCGGTTCGAACAACTGAGGCATCCACTTCATCTAAAAATCTTGACCGCATTTGACGTTGTTCTTCTCCGTATTTAAAACGGCTACTGCAATGACTAAAATAAAGTCGTTCTTGGGCGCGAGTTATTGCTACATAGAATAATCTGCGTTCTTCTTCAATATCTACGTCAAAAGCCTCTTTAGCTCCAACAGGAAACAAATTTTCTTCAAGTCCCACAACAAAAACAACAGGAAATTCTAAGCCCTTAGAACCATGAACGGTCATTAAGGTTACCGCGGGTTTATTTTCATCGAATCTATCCCCGTCAGTAATGAGACTTATTTCTTGTAAAAAGGCACTTAGTGATGTTTTATTTCCTTGTTTTTCGTAATAACTAATGGCATTGATGAATTCCAATATATTTTCACGCCGCATCAAGCTTTCATGGGATTGTTCTTCTACAAGCATTTTCATGTACCCAGATTTATCTAATAAATCTCGGGTGAGTTCATGAAGCTTCACCTTTCTTGTAGCAAGTGCTTCCCTAAATTCATTTATCATACCGACAAATTCCCCAATTCGAACTTTGGCTGGGCGGTATACCTGTGTTTCCTCGACCTGTTCTAATAACTCCCACACTCTGATCCCTTGATCTCGTGCAGCCCTTCGTACATCGTTGATTGATTTTTGCCCAATACCTCTTGTAGGTTCGTTAATGATGCGTATCAGATTCGTTTCATCAAATGGATTAACTAAAAGTTTTAAGTAGGCTAGTACATCCTTTATTTCTTTACGTTGATAGAATGATAAACCACCGATTAGTTGGTAATCTATTTTATGCCTCCTAAAAGCCTCTTCAAAAACCCTAGATTGGTAGTTAGTTCTGTAGAGTACGGCGAATTGATTGTAATTGAGTGAGGCCTGCTGGCGGAGTTTTAAGATATATTGAGCAACCCGGTTGGCTTCATCTCTCTCATCGAAATTCTCTAGAACAGTGATAGGTTCTCCATATTCTTTTTCCGTCCAAAGAGTTTTATCTAGCTGTTTTTTGTTCTTTTTTATAATCGAATCAGCACAAGTTAAAATAGACTTAGTAGAGCGATAATTCTGTTCTAAGGGAACCTGATGAACATCTGTGTAATCCTGTTGGAAATTGAGAATATTAGAAATATCGGCCCCTCGAAACGAGTAGATACTTTGTGCATCATCACCCACTACGCATAAATTATGATGTTTATCAGCCAATAATTTAGTGACTTTATATTGCGCATGATTGGTATCCTGGTACTCATCTATGAGGATATAACGAAATCTATTCTGATATTTTTCTAATAATTCAGGTTCACTTTCAAATAGTTCAATGGGCAGAACCAGTAAATCATCAAAATCCATTGCATTACTATCTTTCAGTCTATTTTTATAGATCGTATAAACCCTGAAAGTAATATCATCCAATGTTGAGCCAATAAATTTTTTGGCATAGTTGTCTGGATCAATTAATTGATTCTTTGCATCACTAATCTTGTATTGAATAGTTCTAGGTTTAATTTGCTTTGGGTCATAGTTGAGTTCTTGAAGAATTTGCTTTATGACGGTCTCTGCATCCGAGGTATCGTAAATAGTAAAGTTTTGACCAAAACCGAGCTTCTTAGCTTCTATTCGGAGTATTCTGGAAAAAACAGAGTGAAAGGTACCCATCCATAAACTATGAGCGGGGTCTCCAATAAGCTGAACAATCCGATCTTTCATTTCTCGTGCAGCTTTATTGGTAAAGGTCAAAGCCAATATCTCTTGTGGGGCTGCTTTGAATTGCTGAAGCAGATAGGCAATTCTATACGTTAAAACTCTAGTTTTACCCGAACCTGCACCTGCTACTATTAAAAGGGGCCCATCACTATGAGTAACTGCCTCTTTTTGTTGAGGATTCAATCCTTCCAAGAAGGAAGGTTGATTTGCCTGAGAAGAAGAGGACATGGTAAAACTCTTCATTCGCTAGGCATTCCATTGTGTTAATTGATGGGCTAAACTCTGAATTTTTCGAAGGGTATCTGCTTCTTTTTTACGTTCGTTATCTACCACCTGTTTAGGAGCATTTTCCACAAAATTTGAGTTGGATAGTTTAGCTTGAATACTTTTCAAAAAGCCTTCTAGTCGTGCAATTTCATCAGTAATCTTTACTTTTTCTTTTTCAATATCAATAAGACCTTCTAAGTTCACATATAATTCATCGGTTCCTAGAAGTACACTAGTGGAGTGAGTTGGTTTTTCAATCGTGGTTGAGATGCCAAATAAGGTCACTTTTTCCAGTTTTTCAATGATCCAGAAATGGGATTTGAGCTGCTCTTCTTGCTGGCTATCAGCTGTTTTAATACCAACATGTAATTCTTTCTTTGGGGAGATATTCATCTCTGCCCGAATATTTCTGAGAGAGGAGACCAATAATTTGTATTGTTCAAACAATTCAGCAGTAAGTCCTTGACCATTAGATTTTATAGGGCTTGGCCACGAGCTTATGCAAAGAGCTTGCTGTGGATCCCGTTTTTGTATGTACTGCCAAATTTCCTCACTAATGAAGGGCATAAAAGGATGAAGTAGTTTCATGAGTTGTTCAAAGATACCCAAAGCCAATTCTACTCGATGTTTTTCGGGTAATTCACCGGGAATAGTTGATTTATTAAGCTCTATGTACCAATCACAAAAATCATCCCATAATAAGGCATATACTTTTTTTAGGGCATCATTTATGCGGTATTGCTTGAAATCTGTTTCAACGCCTTTAATAGTTTCGTTAAGACGATGCATGATCCAGGTATCAACCAAATTGGTTGGATCAAAATCTAAATGAGGATGATATTCCTGAGCGTCATCCATTTGTAGGGTTAGAAAACGAAATGCGTTCCAAATTTTATTTGAAAATTTACGCCCTTGTGAGCACAAAGCATCATCAAAAGGAAGGTCATTACCCGCTGGTGTGGCAAATAGCATACCCATACGAACACCATCAGCACCAAATTTAGCAATTAAATCGAGTGGATCGGGGGAATTACCCAAACTCTTACTCATCTTTCGACCTTGTTTATCGCGAACAATCCCGGTGAAATAGACATTCTCAAAAGGTGGTGCATTTCTATATTCGTAACCAGCGATAATCATTCGGGCGACCCAAAAAAACATAATTTCAGGAGCGGTTACCAGGTCTTGAGTTGGATAGTAATAATCCACCTCTTTTTTATCGTAAAAACCTTCAAATACTGAAATAGGCCACAACCAAGATGAGAACCAAGTATCTAGCACATCCTGATCTTGAGTCAAATCTTCTAGTTGTAACTCAGGGTTGTTACTTTTTTCCTGAGCTAGAAGTAATGCCTCTTCAGCTGATATTGCTACGACAAAATCATGTTCCCCTTCACCATAATAGTAAGCCGGTATCTGATGTCCCCACCAAAGTTGTCTAGA
>DCQQ01000013.1:5732-17132 GCA_002323515.1 Balneolaceae bacterium UBA1514
TGATGCCCCCACCAAAGTTGTCTAGAAATACACCAATCCTTTATATTTTCCATCCAATGCCGGTAGGTATTTTTAAACTTTGCTGGATGAAATGTAATAGTATCATCCATAACCCTATCCAAACCCGGCTTAGACAACTCTTTCATCGATACCCACCACTGAAGGGAGAGACGGGGCTCAATGACCACATCGGTTCGTTCTGAAAACCCAACCTTATTGGTATACTGTTCTATTTTTTCAAGTAAGCCCAATTCATCCAAGTCTTTTACGATTTTTTTTCGGGCTTCAAACCGGTCCATTCCCTCATAGGTGTCAGCTAATTCATTCAGGCTGCCATTCGGGTTAATGATGTCAATGGTGTCTAAATTATACTTTTTGCCTAATTCATAGTCATTAAGATCGTGAGCTGGAGTGACTTTTAAACAACCCGTACCAAATTCTGGATCTACATAATCATCAACAATGATAGAGACAGTTCTATTGACAATGGGAACCTGTACTTTGGCGCCCTGCAAGTGTTTAAAACGAGTATCCTCTGGATGAATACAAATGGCTGAATCACCCAGCAAGGTTTCAGGGCGTGTTGTAGCTATGAGTACATACTCATTAGTTGGCTGTTCTTGCTCATCTATAATCCTATAGCGTATGAAATAAAGCTGTGACTGAACTTCTTTATAGATAACCTCTTCTTCACTCAAAGCAGTGAGAGCAGCAGGATCCCAATTTATCATTCTTACGTCACGATAAATAATCCCTTTTTTGTACAAATCGATAAATACATCGATTACGCTCTCAGAATATTTGGTATCCATTGTGAACTGAGTGCGATCCCAATCACAACTTGCACCTAATTTCTTTAATTGCTCTAGAATAATTCCGCCATGTTTATGGGTCCATTCCCAAGCATGTTCCATGAAGGCATCTCTGCTTAAGTCACTTTTTTTAATGCCTTCTTCTCTTAGTTTTCGAACTACTTTTGCCTCTGTAGCAATTGAAGCGTGATCAGTACCAGGAACCCAGCAAGCATTGTAGCCATCCATGCGGGCTTTCCGCACCAATACATCTTGAATAGTATTATTTAACATGTGTCCCATGTGAAGCACACCTGTCACATTGGGAGGAGGGATTACCACCGTAAAAGGCTTCTTTTTGGTATCTACTTCAGAGTGAAAATATCGATGGCTTTCCCAATATTGGTACCATTTATCTTCAACCTGTTCATGCTGATATTGAGCAGGAATTACAGAATCTGACACAATGATTAACCTATTTAGTTCGGATTAAAAGTACTCCAAAGTGTCCATCAGAGTCATGCTTATGGGGATAGGTTTGGTAGGCTAGGCCATCCTCAGTTAGCACCTCTTCAGGTACAAAATCCTCTAGGGGTTGAAGCTCAAATGTAGGATAGTTTTCAAGAAACTTCTGGACTTGTTCCATATTCTCTTCCGGCTCTAAGCTACAAGTTGAATAGACCAAACGCCCCCCTCTTTTTACCATGTTAGCCGCTTCTTCTAGTAATTGAGCTTGTAGATCTACCGCATTTTTCAACCCTTCTTCGTCACGTCGCCATCGTAGGTCGGCTCTTTTACTTAACACGCCAGTGCCGGTACATGGAGCATCTAAAAGAACGGCATCAGCCAGTGGTAAAGAAAGCTCAACTATGTCTCCACGTCTGATTTTAATGTTTTCTGCACCAAAATTTAGTGCACTTTCCGCCAATTTTTCCAAACGCTCACCCGATATGTCCACCGCTAGAATATCGCTTTCTCCTTCGGTTAAATCAGAGATCATGATAGATTTTGTCCCGGGCGCCGCACAAAGGTCATAAATCTTCTCGTTGGGTTGAGGATCTAAAATAAAGGGAGCAAAACCCGCTGCAATATCTTGTACTTGACAGATACCTTTTTTTAATAGGCCTTTCTCAATGAAAGGCTGAACTGACTGAACTTTGTAGAAATTTGGTAGCCAATCGCTAGCTTCAAATTCCACGCCTAATTTCTCCATGCGTAGTTCAAAATTGGCAATGGCAGTACGCATTGTATTTGCACGGACATAGAAGCTTGGCCTGGCATTATTTGCCTGCATCAATTGAAAAGCTTCTCTCTCGCCAAACCGGCTACTCCACCGTGAAACTAACCACTCAGGGTGGGAGAAAGTAGTCGCGACTAGTTTGGTTCTGTCTTTAAATTGAGGCTTCGGGAGTTGCTCAATATCTCGTTGAAGACTTCGAAGTATCGCATTTATTAGATCGCCAGTTTTAGAACCCATCTTGGCTTTTCCCAGTTCTACTGCCTCATTAATGGCTGCGTAATCTGGTGTGCTATCCATAAATAACATGTCATAGATTCCTAGGCGAAGAATGTTTTTAAGATCGGTTTTCATTTGCGTCACATCGATGGTGGCATAGTGGTCAATCAAAAAATCTAGATAACTACGCTTTCTCAAGATGTTCTGAACATATTCGCGAACTTGTGCCCGTTCTCTGAGTTCTAATTCATCTGAAAGTGAAAAATCAAGGCTTTTTTGTAGATCGAAACCAATTAGTATATCAACACTTGCGCTGCGTTCATTAAAATAGTTATCCAATGGAGTAGGGGTTAGGTTCTTGGGAAAATGATAGTATGTACGATCGTTAAACTAATGTCGACCTTACATGATTACTTCGATTAATTAATAATTTACTATTTTACCGATCGACTTGCTACCCTAAACTCTATGATTTACTCATTGCTTTTGGCTCTATTTTGCGCGGTAATAGATTATTTTCTGTTTACAAGTTGTAGGGTGTTCAAGTGATAGATGCTACGTAAATGGGTAAGTAAAAAGGACTAGCTTTTCGTTGCCTATTAATTCTTAAGTCTCTATATTTATTGATCTATATATTTGTTGTACTAAGACTCAGGATATTCCTACAAAAAAGTTTCAAATTAACACTATTTACTCATGAACAAAGGAACAGTCGCACAAGTAATCGGCCCAGTAGTAGACGTGGATTTCTCAAATGCAAAAACACCTGCTATATTAAATGCATTAACAATTGAAAATGCAGATGGTTCTGCTCTCTACTTAGAAGTAGCTCAACATTTAGGGGAAGAAAGAGTTCGAACCATTGCGATGGATTCTACTGAAGGCTTGGTAAGAGGTAAAGAAGTGATTGATACTGGTAAAGCAATTGCAATGCCAGTTGGAGAAGATATTAGAGGTCGATTGTTTAATGTGGTTGGTGAGTCCATTGATGGTATCAAGCAACCTGAAGGCAAAAATAGTTATCCTATTCACCGAGAAGCACCTGCTTTCGACCAACTAGCTACCTCTACTGAGATGCTAGAAACCGGAATTAAAGTGGTAGATTTATTATGTCCTTACGCGAAAGGGGGTAAAATCGGTTTATTTGGAGGTGCTGGTGTAGGTAAAACAGTACTTATACAGGAATTAATTAACAACATTGCAAAGCAGCATGGTGGACTTTCTGTGTTTGCGGGTGTGGGAGAGCGTACTCGAGAAGGGAACGACTTACTTAGAGAATTTATTGAATCCGGAGTTATTAATTACGGAGATGAATTTAAAGAGTCTATGGAGAATAGAAAGTGGGATTTAAGTAAAGTAGATCATGAAAAACTGAAAGAATCTCAAGCAACCTTAGTATTCGGCCAGATGAATGAGCCTCCTGGTGCTCGAGCTCGCGTTGCCCTTTCAGGCTTGACAGTTGCCGAGTATTTCCGTGACGAAGTTTCTAGAGATATATTATTGTTTATCGACAATATTTTCCGGTTTACCCAAGCTGGCTCTGAAGTATCTGCATTACTTGGTCGTATGCCTTCTGCTGTAGGTTATCAGCCAACACTAGCTACAGAAATGGGTGCCATGCAGGAGCGAATCACTTCAACTAAGAAAGGTTCAATTACCTCTGTACAAGCAGTGTATGTTCCCGCTGATGATTTAACAGATCCGGCACCTGCAACAACATTTACTCACTTAGATGCCACCACGGTTCTTTCTAGAGCGCTAACACAAATTGGTATTTATCCAGCAGTAGACCCGCTTGATTCAACATCTAGAATCATCGATCCCAAAGTTGTAGGGGAAGAGCATTACAATACAGCGCGAAAAACAACCATATTACTCCAAAATTACAAAGACCTACAAGATATTATTGCCATATTAGGTATGGATGAATTATCTGATGAAGATAAATTGGTTGTAAGCCGCGCTCGACGTGTTCAACGATTCTTATCACAACCATTTTTTGTGGCCGAACAATTTACTGGAGCTCCCGGTAAGTATGTGAAAATCGATGAAACCGTGAAGGGGGTTAAGATGATTATTGAGGGAGAGTTAGATCACTTACCTGAAGGTGCCTTCTACATGGTTGGTAATATTGAAGAAGCGATTAGTAAAGGTGAAAAAATGCTAGCAGAATCAGCAGAGGTTTAGTAATGTCCACGTTTAAGGCGAAAATTTTAACACCAGAAGGCTCCGTATTTGAAGGCATTGTGACCGGAGTACGCATGCCTGGTACGCTAGGGAGTTTCGAGATCAAACATAATCACGCGCCTATTGTTTCTACATTACAATCCGGAGTTGTTGCAGTTAGCACAGAGTCAGGTGAACAATTATTTTCAATCTCAGGTGGAATGGTTGAAATGGCTGCCAACGACCTTACCCTTTTAGCTGAATCAGTAATTTATAACTAGTGCGCTTACTATTTACGATGGTATCTACAGATGAACTAGCTGCCCTTATTTGGATATAATTCACATACGTATTGGTGCTAACGGCAATAACACCTTCCATTGCATCGGAACCATAACTTGCAGATGCGGGACCTCTAATGATTTCAATCCGGTTAGTTTGTTGAATTGGTACTGATAAATTTGAGTTGAAGTGCCCAGTGAGTGGGTCATTCATTCGTTGTCCATCAATGAGGACTAATATTTGTCATAGGTACTACCGCGAATTCCAATATCAGCTTAAGCACCAAAACTATTTCGAGTAGTAACATGTACACTGGTAACATATGCCAGTAATTCATCAAGTGAACTAGCTGGGATTGCTCCAATATTTTGTTGAGACAGAATACTAATTTGTTTGCCTTCACTAAAAAGAGAGGAGGGAAGCCTTCCCCCTTGTATGATAATGCTGTCCAAACGTATGGATTCCTGAGCATTAGCGAAGGGGGTATACATCAACAAGAAAAATAATAATAAGCTAAGGCGTAATTTGGACAGTGAAACTAAATTAGAGTGAGTTTTATGAAGAATTTTGGTTAATTGAGAATACTTACCACCCAATCGTTCCTTTGTTGTTATCTCCAGCCATTTCACTACGATTTTCGTTGGGATCCTCAGGCATAATAAAGCCAGCAGGAGGGCTAAAAGCATCGTAGCTCCAGTAGGCTAATGAATCCTCGGTAACAAAATTAATAAAGGTTCCAACAATAGGTAAGGCGGTACGGGCCCCTTGTCCAATAGAATAGGCACGGTCGGTTGGGAAACGAATTCTACGGTCTTCACCACCCACCCAGGAACCCATAACTAAATGAGGTGTCATCGCTATAAACCAGTTATCTGCTGAATTTTGTGTGGTACCTGTTTTACCGGCTATGTCTTGTCTAACGCCATAAACATTGCGTAATCTAACTCCTGTACCATTGTATCCATCGCCGCCTCGAATGACACCACGCATCATATCTACCATTAAGTGGGCTGTTTCGGGACTTATTACTTCCTGTTTATATTCTGGATGATATTCTACCAACACATTACCTTCTCGGTCTTCTATTCTGGTGATGGCAATTGGGTCTATGTGAACCCCCTCATTGGCAAAGGTAGTGTATGCGCTGGTTATCTCGAGAAGAGAAACTTCTGCAGTACCTAATGCTATAGAGGGATAAGCGGGCGTTTTCGACATATCAATGCCTAGGTTAGAGGCCATTGCTTTAATTTTTCTAGCGGCAGGATCTAGTTTCCATAATTCATTGGTACCAGGCTCCCCTGCAATTTCAGGGAGTAGACGTACCGTTATGTTATTCAGGCTTCTCGCCAAGGCTTCACGAAGACTGATGTTGATTGGACCGGTAGCAACGGTTTCATCTTTGGGATCCCACACGCTCCCATTTCTGTCATAGTATTTTGTGGGATATTTAGAGAAGGTGTGATAGGGCTTATATCCATTATCAATGGCCACTGCATAAACAAAAGGTTTAAAGGTTGAACCCGCTTGTCTCCTTGCCTGATAGACATGGTCGAATTGAACATTTCCATAATTTGACCCTCCAACCCAAGCCATAACATTACCATTGGAAGGGTCAATACCCACAAAACTCGCTTCCAATCTCGTTCTTGTTTTTAAGACGGAGTCCACAAAAACGGAATCTATTTTCAGGCTATCTAATACTGCTTTTCGAAGAGTAGTTTGGTAGGTCTGGAATCCATTTTTGTACTCGTCGGTATCCTCTAGGAAGCTATCCAAAAAGGGGGGATATTTTTCCCATAATCGATCCATATATATCCCGCTTCCTGAACTTGTCCACTCTCGTTCAAAAATATTCTGCAACGAATCTAGTTTCACCTGAACAGCTCTTTCTGCGTGAGCCTGTAATCGTGAATCAATGGTAGTATGTATGACCAAACCATCTGTGAATAAGTCATAGCCATTTTCTTGAGCCCATGAGGCGATTTTTTGGCGCACATATTCTCCAAAATAACGATTGACTCGACCCGATTTGGAAGGAGGTTGGTAATCTAGGTCAATGGGCATTACGCTATATTCGTTGAGCCCAGATTCGGATATATACCCTTGTCGATTCATCAGGCGTAGGACTATGTTTCTACGCTGTTTTGATCGCTCAGAAAATAATCTTGGATTATATGCATATACCGCATTTACCGAACCTACCAACGTAGCTGCTTCTAAGATATTCAAATCTTTGGCAGACTTATTAAAATGAGTTCTAGAAGCCGCTTCTATTCCGAATGCACTATTGGAGTATTCGACGGTATTCAAATACATTTCAATAATTTCTTTTTTGGTATAGTTCTTTTCAATTTGAACGGCTGTGATCATTTCTCGGAATTTTCTGCTAACCGAGAATTTCTGCCCAATTTCTTTGTATAAATTTCTTGCTAATTGTTGGCTTAAGGTTGACCCACCTTCCACTCTTCCCCTTAAAATATTGATAGGGATGGCTAAGGTTCTAAACATGTCCATTCCCCAGTGATTGTAAAAACGGTGATCTTCTGTAGAGATAAGGGCATGAACAGCGTAGGGTGAAATATCTTGGTATCTAACCCATGTCCTATTTTCAGTGAAATATTTATCCAGCACAATTCCGTCTCGGCTTCTCACTTCACTGGCGATAGCGGTATCTGGATTTTCTAGTTGATCGATAGAAGGGAGCCCCTGAAATAAAAAAAATCCGTAGGTACTTATGATCACGAGTCCAATAATAATCATACTACCAACCACAATTAGTGCTTGTTTGAGTCCACTGGTTGATGTGGATCGGTTACCAGATTCTTGAGCTATTTGCCTCCGATACTCTGGGTCACTGAAATAACGTTCTTGATCTATGTTGTTCTGTTGGCTCATAATGAGTATGAGGGTTTTTCCTTAACTACCAATTTACTCTGTTGTTCATCCCATTCGGCATGGACCCAACCTTGCTTAGAGTAGGCTAAAACAAGGTTTTTTTCGTAATATGGTCCAGTATTTATATACTGCCCACCTTTAGTATGTACGGTCCGTGCTAGATGATCATGACCAGCAATTATCGTATCAATATCGGAAAAATTAATTAGATTTTTTAATGCGGAATCAATGGTGGCTAGGGCTGGTTTTTCTTTTTTTTTGCTAAAATTGGAAAAGGCTTTCATCATAGACCATGCCTGATTGGGTGCAAAGAAGTACTGGAACAATGTGATAAACGAGGCTGACCTAAGTATCGTGTGTAAAATTGGACGTTTAAGTGGACTTACAACGTCTCCGAGAATATGAGTTTTATTTGTAGGTAGCCCATCTCCATGTAATAAACACACTGTTTGACGATCTAAATCGATTTTACACCCATCATTGAATACTTTACAGCCGATCGATGCAAAATATCCGGCATCCCAATAATCATGGTTTCCCAAAATATAGTAGGCGGGACCACACACTTGGTTGTACTTTTGGAGAGTATCCAAAACGCTTGAACCTAGCGAAGGAAGGATAGTCTCATGGGTAGATTGATTGCTTTTGGAAGATGTTTTCCCTGTCTTTTGGGCAGGGAATTCCATCCAATAGTCAAACACATCACCCAGTAGGTAGAGTTGAATTTTTTTCTGGGCTGCGTAGCTGATTAAAGAGCACAGACTTTGTTCGTAGTTTTCACCCATCACGATAGAACCACCAAGGTGTACATCTGCCATAAATAAGTGGGTTGGTTTTATATAGATAGATTCACTCATAGACTAAGTGGTTACTTAGAACGGTGGGTGATGAAATCAATAAGTTGTAGTAGTGGACCAGCGGAGGTAGGAGAAGCTATCTCATGCAATTCGTTTTTGGCTTTTGTTGCATATTCCAGCATGATTTCTTCGGCATGAGAAATGCCGTTGTTTATATACACAAAATCAACAATCTGCTGAACCTCTGAATTGCTTTTTTTTCTTTTTTTCATCAGCTTTTTATAAAGCCGAGCATCTGATTTGTTAGCATATTGCAACGCCTTAATAAATGGTAGGGTGACTTTTCGCTCGACAATGTCATTACGTTTTGGTTTACCAATTTCGTTTTCTGAATAGTCTAGTAAGTCATCCTTTATTTGAAATGCCATCCCAATTTGTTTACCAATAGCATACATTTTGGTATGTATTTCTTGGTCACCGGTGGTCGAAACAGCACCACATTCGCAACAAGTAGCGATTAGACTGGCTGTTTTTTCCTCAATAATTTGATAATAACGTTCTTCGGTCATGTTAAATAAACCGGCAGTCTTTAATTGTCTTAATTCGCCTTGGAGCGTTTTTTGGACCGCTCGAGATTGCACTTCTAATAAGGTATGTTCGTTGTTTTCGAGTGCGATTAACAATCCTTTTGATAGTAAAAAGTCTCCCAATAGTATAGCGGCTTTGTTATTCCAAATGTTATGGATGCTTACAAAGCCTCGTCTAGAATGTGCTTCATCTACCACATCGTCATGGAGTAAGGTGGCTGTATGTAGTAGCTCGATCATAGTTGCAGCTACCATACTTCGTTGGTTTATGCTCCCAAATAATTGTGCACTTAAAAAAACGAGAATAGGACGAACTTCCTTACCTTTCTGTTTGATTAAGTATCGCGTTAAAATATCTAAGAGTGGCACATCTGATTTGATGGTCCCTTTAAAGAACACTCTGAAATTGATTAAATCGTTTTCGATGCTGCTGGTAATATCAGATAACTTGATATCCAAGGTATAAAATAATCTTAGTTTTAAGTTTTAGATGAATAGCCCAAAAGTGAACAATTTTTTGTAAACTTGGATACCTCAAATGTAGGCATAATGTCTATAAATTATTGAGGTACTAAGATTTTTCACTCAATAAATCACTCAACAGAAGTTGAAACCATTATGATGGATACGGAGATATCAACAATAGCAGTTATGACTAGTGGGGGGGATTCCCCTGGAATGAATGCCGCATTACGTGCGGTTGTGCGAGGCGCAAACAGATATAAACTTAAAGTTTGGGGTATTTACAGAGGGTACCAAGGGTTAATTGAAGACAAATTTATAGAATTAGATTCTGAGAAAGTATCTAATATTATTCAACGCGGGGGAACCATTCTCAAATCGGCACGTTCGCAAGAATTTAGAACCGAAGAAGGGCGTACTCAAGCCGCAGTGAATTTGAAAAATAAAGGCATCGACGCACTAATTGTCATAGGTGGTGATGGTACCTTTACTGGAGCTAACTTACTTAGTAAAGAGCATAATGTCCGGGTAATTGGTATACCTGCGACCATTGATAATGATATTATCGGAACCGACGAAACCATAGGTTATGATACCGCTTTAAACACAGCTATTGAAGCCATTGATAAGATTCGGGATACAGCCGATGCCCATGAACGGATGTTTTTGGTAGAAGTGATGGGTAGAGATGCGGGGTTTATCGCACTTGAAACAGGAATCGCAGTTGGAGCAGAGCTTTCTTTGCTACCAGAGGAGCTTACATCTATCAGTGACATAAAGTCTCAGCTCAAAGATATGCTGAAGGAACAAAAGCGATCTTCTCTAGTTGTTGTTGCTGAGGGTGATGAAACGGGAGGCGCATTAAAGTTAGCTGAGAAAATTAAAGATGATTTTGCGAAGTATGATCTACGTGTGTGTATTTTAGGGCATATACAACGAGGCGGATTTCCATCTGCACGTGACAGAGTACTAGCCAGTAGATTGGGCGCTTCTTCAATAAAAGTATTGATGGAAGGGCATAATGAGGTGATGGTTGGTGTAGTAAATAATGCATTAAAGATTACTCCGCTCAGGGTTGCTGTCGCCAAAAAGAAAGGCCTCGACTACGGGTTAATTGAATTAGCAATAATGTTAAGGTAATCATGATTAAAGCAGATATAAGTCGAGCAAGGAAATTTTTAACGGATCAAGAGTACATTCATGCGCATACTCTTGCGACAAGAGGACTGGAAGAAGTGCGTAAAAAAACTGGACCTGGGTCCAAATGGTTGGGTTGGAGGGATTTATTAGCAAAACCAAACTTAGAATTAATAACACAATTGACCCTAATAGGCAAGGAAATACACGATTCGGCTGATGTCTTTATCGTTTGTGGTATAGGTGGGTCATATTTAGGGGCTAAAGCTGTAATCGATGCTTTGACTCCTGCTTTTACGGGCAAAGGTCCAGAAATTCTGTTTGCAGGTCACCATATGAGTGGTGCTTATTTAAATGATCTAGTAGCCTACCTAAAAACACCTAAAGCGGATGGCTCGAAGAAAAGTATTGTTCTAAATGTAATTTCTAAATCTGGATCTACGCTTGAAACAGCATTATCGTTTCGGGTATTAAGAAAGTTCATTCACGAAGAATTTGAGGATGCGTCCAATCGAATTATTTGTACTACGAGTGAAACGGGCGGAGTACTGAATGAAGTCATCGATCAAGAAGGTTACCAAAAATTCATTATTCCTTCGGACGTTGGTGGTAGATTTTCAGTATTGACTCCGGTTGGTTTACTACCAATAGCTGTTGCTGGTATATCAATTGAGGCTTTATTTGAAGGTGCTGTCAGTAGCTATCAAGCCTTGGAAGACGATGCAGATGTAATTGTGGAATATGCCGCACTTAGAAATGCACTACATACCAAGGGTATAACCATCGATATTTTCGCTTCATTTGAGCCCGAATTACTGTCCTTTGGG
>DCQQ01000013.1:17523-19067 GCA_002323515.1 Balneolaceae bacterium UBA1514
GTAGCAGGTTTTTCAACAGATTTACACAGCTTGGGACAATTTATTCAAGACGGTACGCGCTCTTTACTTGAAACATTTTTAGTGGTTGATGGGGTAGAAGCTAAATTAACTATACCTACGGATTTTGCCTTCGGAGATGGCTTAGAATATTTGGAGGGGGATTCCTTTCATTCTATTAATTCAAAGGCTAGGATGGGTACCATTGAAGCTCACTCTGAAGGGCAAGTACCCATAGTGACCATTCATTTACCAGAATTAAGTGCTAAATCTATAGGAGCACTTATTTATTTTTATGAGATATTAACTGGTGTTTTTGTCTATAGTTTAGGTGTCAATCCATTTAACCAACCAGGGGTCGAAGACTACAAGAAAGCTATGTATCGACTGTTGGGTAAATAATACTGTAAATAGTGTCAGAACAAAAGAAACATCAATACATCGCCATTGCTGGAAATATTGGCGCAGGGAAATCTTCTTTAACAGGTTTATTAGCTCAACATTACGGATGGCAAGCCTTCTATGAATCTGTGGATGATAATCCTTACTTGGCAGATTTTTATGAAGATATGCTTCGGTGGAGTTTTAACCTTCAAATCTACTTTCTATCGAGTCGGTTTCGGCATCAAAAAGATATGTTACAAAAAGAAATTAGTCTCATTCAGGATAGAACCATTTACGAAGATGTAGAGATTTTTGCTAAAAATCTGCACCAGATGAGCTTAATGAGTGATCGAGATTTCAATAACTATGAAGCTCTATTTCATGAGATGAGTTATTATTTACGCCCACCTGATTTGTTGATTTATTTGAGAGCTCAGGTTCCTACTCTTGTTAGGCAAATTCAACAAAGAGGTAGGGAGTACGAAAATTCAATTCGAATAGACTATTTAGAAAGGCTTAATAATCTATATGAAGATTGGATTGGAAGATACCCACACAAAAAATTAATCATTGATACCGATGATTTAGATTTTGTTAACGATAAAGAAGATTTGGGCAGTATAATTGGCCTAGTAGAACAAAGATTGTACGGCTTGTTTAATTGATTGTACTCCACTTCTAATATCCTTATCTTATAAGGATTGATCTGTTTAGTTATGTTGAAGCTTTATACCTTTGAAATACCGTCATTAAAGAGTCAAAAAACTCTTTCGATTCCCCACGATTTTTTAGAATCTGAGGATACTACTGTATTGGAAGGTACTCTACATTTAGATATAGATAGGAGTGATCACATGATTCATATCAAATCAATGGTGACTTCAATCTTGGAATTACAATGTGATCGCTCTCTAGACAAATTTCAATATAGTGTGCAGCGTGAGCTGGATATCATATATAAAGAAGGACTCAAAGAAGAAGAATATGATTTGCACTCGTCGTTTAAGAGATTAGAGCAGCATCAACAAACCCTTGAATTTGAACAAGACGTTCGAGACATGTTGTTATTATCATTACCACCAAAACGAATTCACCCGCGATACTTGGACGATAACGGAAATCCAACAGAATTATTAAACGAACAATTTGGTTCGTTTATTGAT
>DCQQ01000013.1:19435-53500 GCA_002323515.1 Balneolaceae bacterium UBA1514
AATCTACTAGAATGGCACATCCAAAACGCAAAATTTCCAAAGCTAGAAGAGATAAAAGAAGAGCGCATCACGCAATTTCCGAAGTCACTTTGGCTAAATGTTCAAATTGTGGAGCATTCCATAAGTATCACAATGCCTGCCCAGAATGCGGTTATTATCGAGGAAGACAAGTTATTAGTATAAATAACTAATACGTCTATTATGATTATAGCTGTAGACGCGGCTGGAGGAGATCATTACCCTGAAAACCCTATTTTAGGGTCTTTAGCGGCTATCAAAGAATTTGAACGTCTTACTATTTTGTTAATAGGACCTAAAAAATTGGTTCAGGATGAACTTAGTAAGCATTCTTTTGATCGGGATAGAATTCAGATTGTAGATTCTCCGGAAATAGTTGAAATGACTGATTCTGCGTCAGTAGCCTTGAAACAGAAGCCAAATTCTTCCATTGCTAAGGGCATTTCAATGCACAAGCAAGGTCAGTGTCATGGATTTGTAAGTGCAGGTAACACAGGCGCACTTTTAGCTGCTTCTATGTTTATTTTAGGTAAATTGGAAGGTATTTCACGCCCAACCATTGCTACTTATTATCCATCACTTGAAGGTTTTCGATTGATTATTGATGCAGGGGCAAATCTAGAAATAAAACCAGATATGGCCCTTCAATTCGCACTAATGGGGCAGGTCTATGCCAAAGAAATTATGGGTATTGAACAACCCAGAGTCGGATTGCTAAATGTTGGTGAAGAAGATAGTAAAGGAACAGAGTTACTCAAAGAAATTAATGGGGTGCTCAAGCAAATTCCATCATTCATCGGCAATGTGGAAGGTAGAGATATACTGATCCCAAAAGCAGATATTTTCATAACAGATGGTTATATAGGTAATGTAGTTCTTAAACTAGGTGAATCTCTGCCTGGTATACTGAAAACACTAGTAGGTCAAAGGCTCCAACAATCAACATGTACTCCAGAAATGATGAGTTTTGTTCAGCAGATACTGTCTGAATCATTAGCCCCATTTGACTATGAACGAGTAGGTGGGTTGCCCTTCTTAGGTGTTAACGGGACGAGTGTTGTTGGACATGGAGGAAGTAGTCCAACAGCCATAAAAAACATGATTAAGGTTGCAATGGATTGCGTTGAGCATTCTATCAATGATAAAATAATCGTTTCAATAAATTAATTACATCCTTAATGGAACAAATTAGAGCAACAATCACATCAGTCGGACATTATTTGCCAGAAGATCGTTTGACTAATTTTGATTTAGAGAAACTTGTAGACACCAATGATGAGTGGATTCGGACCAGAACAGGTATTAAGGAAAGAAGAATATTAAAAGATCCCGAAAAGGCGACCTCTTACATGGCAGCTAAAGCTGCAAAAGAGGCTTTAGAGATTGTTGGCCTTAGTCCAGATCAGATCGATGTAATAATAGTAGCTACGGTTACTCCTGATTATATATTTCCATCCACTGCATGTCTGGTTCAAGAAGCTATTGGGGCTACTAATGCGTTTGCTTTTGATCTCTCTGCTGCTTGTTCAGGCTTTATCTATGCACTAACTACAGGTGCAACATTTATTGAGAGTGGGCGCTATGAAAATATTTTGGTTATCGGGGCAGATAAAATGTCTTCTATTATTGATTATACGGATCGTACGACCTGTATTCTTTTTGGTGATGGTGCGGGAGCTCTTCTGTTACAACCATCTACCGATGGAACGGGCATTATGGATTCCATTCACTACAGCGAAGGCGATACTAATTGTCATTTAGTTCAAAAAGGGGGCGGTAGTCGATATCCTGCTACCTTAGAAACTATAGCCCAACATATGCATTACATAAAGCAAGATGGCAAGGCAGTGTTTAAAAAAGCAACCGTTGGAATGGCGGATGTATCAGCTGAAATTATGGAGTGTAACAACCTACATGCTGATGATATTGCTTGGCTTGTTCCTCACCAAGCTAATTTGCGTATAATCGATGCTACTGCTCGCAGAATGGGTTTAGGCATGGATAAGGTTATGATTAACATTGAGCGATATGGAAATACTACAGGTGCTACTATTCCACTTTGCCTTTATGATTGGAAAGATCAATTAAAAAATGGCGAATCGATTATTTTAACCGCGTTCGGTGGGGGGTTTACCTGGGGAGCTGTATACCTAACATGGGGAGGTAAATAGTGAAAGCAATGGTATTTCCCGGTCAGGGTTCTCAATTCATGGGAATGGCTGTCGAACGGTATCATTCCGAACCTGAGGCCAAAAAGATTATTGATGAAGCAGATGAAATCCTTGGGTTTTCATTGTCCAACATCATGTTTGACGGCCCTGAAGAAAGTTTAAAACAAACAGAATATACACAGCCAGCACTTTATGTACATTCTATGGCTGTATTTAAAACTATCGATATGACACCGGATTGTGTAGCAGGACATTCTCTAGGTGAATTTTCTGCACTTACTGCTGCTGGGGTTTTATCGTTTGAAGAGGGATTAAAATTAGTCCGACTTCGTGGGCAATTAATGCAAGCTGCCGGTGAGCATAATAGTGGAGCAATGGGTGCCGTTATTGGGCTTGAGGATGATTTAGTGGCTCAGATTTGTAAAAATATTTCAGATAAATTAAATGAAACAGTCGTACCAGCGAATTACAATTCAAAAGGGCAAATTGTGATATCTGGTCATTCAAATGCAGTTGAGTCAGTATTAAGTGAAACCAAAGAGCAGGGAGCTAAGTTAGCAAAACTCTTACCTGTAAGTGGTGCATTCCATTCGGCTTTAATGCAGCCAGCGTATGATGAATTTAAGCTTAGCCTTGATAAAGTTTCATTTGCTAATGCGAAGGTGCCCGTTTATTCGAATGTAAATGCTACTTCATCACTGTCAGCTGAAGAATTAAAAAATAATGTACTACAACAGTTATTAAAACCAGTTTTGTGGACCCAAACCATAGAGCAAATGGTCAGTGATGGCGTAAAAGAAGTTATTGAGTTAGGTCCGGGTAAGGTACTCCAAGGCTTAGTCAAAAGAATTGACCGCACATTACAATTTAGTGGAATACAATAAAATGAAAGATTATAATTTAGATTTATCAGGAAAAGTTGCTCTTGTTACAGGAGGAAGTAGAGGTATTGGAAAAGCTATTGCCTTAGCATTTGCGTCTAAAGGTGCCAAAGTCGCGATTACCTACGCTAATTCTTATAGTTCTGCTGAGCAGGTTGCAAAAGAAATAATAGAACTTGGATCCGATGCTTTAACTATACATGCTAACTCATCAAATTTTAACAGAGCCAATGAAGTTATTGATGAAGTGGTGCAAAAATGGGACAAAATAGATATTCTTGTTAACAATGCTGGGATTACAAGAGACGGATTAATTCTCAGAATGACAGAAGACCAATGGGATAAAGTTATTGAAACAAATTTAAAAGGTATTTTTAACTACTCTAAAGCAATAGCTAGGCCAATGATGAAAAATCGCGGGGGTTCGATTATCAACATGGGCTCTATTGTGGGTTTAACAGGGAATGCAGGCCAAAGTAATTATGCAGCATCTAAAGCTGGTTTGGTTGGATTCACTAAATCATATGCCAAGGAACTAGCTTCAAGAAATATTCGAGCAAATGTTGTTGCACCAGGCTACATACTTACAGATATGACGGACGCGCTAGATGAAAAAGTGTTGGAAGGAATAAAAGAAGCAACGCCACTGGGTCGAGCTGGTTATGTAGAGGAGGTAGCTGCGGTTTGTTTGTTCCTTGCTTCCGACCTGAGTAACTTTATAACTGGAGAAGTTATTCGAGTAGATGGAGGTATGGCCATATAGGTAACTTTTATCTAAGCTATTTGTGTGCACGATATTATTAAGTTTCTTAAATTATTATATTACTAACTACCATTAAAATAAAGGACTCATTATGTCACAAGATGTAGAATCAAAAGTAAAAGAAATCATCATCGATAAATTAGGTGTAGACGAATCAGAAGTGGTTGCTGAAGCAAACTTCACCAATGATTTAGGTGCGGATTCTCTTGATACTGTAGAATTAATCATGGAATTCGAAAAAGATTTCGATCTTAGTATACCCGATGAAGATGCTGAAACCATTGCAACAGTTGGTGATGCAGTTAAGTATATACAGGAAAAACTCGTTTAATAAAATTTAATTACATGAGTTCACGACGAGTTGTAATTACAGGAATAGGCGCTCTTACCCCAGTCGGGAGGAGCGCTCCTGATTTTTGGAATGGTTTACTTTCTGGAGACAGTGGTGCAAAAAATGTTGAAAGATTTGATACAACGGGTTTTGCAACGACTTTCGCTACACAGATTGACAACTATGATCCATTAAATCATTTTGAAAGAAAAGAAGCCAGAAAATTAGACCTTGCTACGCAATATGCCCTTGTTGCATCTGAAGAAGCAATTATTGATTCTAAATTGATTTTATCTGAGATAGATAAAGATCGTGTAGGAGTTCATGTTGGAACAGGAATAGGAGGTATGAAAACGTTTTACGATCAATCCATTGCATTTTATGAAAGGGGACCAAGAGGGGTATCACCTTTTTATATTCCAATGTCTATACCTGATATTATATCGGGCCAAATATCAATAAAGTATGGATTTAGAGGGCCTAATTTTTGTGCTATTTCAGCCTGTGCCACTGGTTCTCATAATATTGGTATTGCTTATGACATGATTCGTTATGGGCAATCAGATTACTCAATAACTGGTGGTGCTGAATCACCGGTAACAAAAATTGGAATTTCTGGATTCAATGCCATGAAGGCAATGAGTACCAGAAACGATGACCCTAAGGCTGCTTCAAGGCCTTTTGATATAGACAGAGATGGATTCGTACTTGGAGAAGGATCGGGAATTATGGTCCTCGAATCACTAGATTCGGCCCTAGAGAGAGGGGCGAGAATTTACGGCGAAATAGTTGGTTACGGTTATTCAGCCGATGCTTACCATATCACAGCACCAGATCCTGAAGGAAATGGGGTTATACTGGCGATGAAAAATGCATTAAAATCTGCTGGAATAACAACCGAAGATGTAGATCATATAAACATGCACGGTACATCAACACCACTTGGTGATATAGCAGAAACGAACTCCATCAAAAAAGTCTTCGGAGATCATGCATATAAAATGAATTTAAACTCAACGAAGTCAATGACGGGGCACACCTTAGGAGCAGCTGGTGCAATTGAATCTCTTGCTGCCGTCTTGGCCCTCTATCACGGCATTGTACCTCCTACTATCAATATTGATAATCAAGACCCACAATGTGATCTTAATTACACCGCTAATGCCCCTGTAGCTCGTGAGCTCAACTACGCTATGAATAATGCATTTGGTTTTGGTGGGCATAATTCGACTCTAGTTTTCAAGCGATTCCAAGGATCTTAAAGATGAGTTGGATTACTCGTTTTATATCCGGTTTTAATTCAAAGAAAACTTCAAACAACGAGCAGGTAAAAAAAAAAGAGCTTGATTCAAACGATTATAGGTTAGAAGAATTAAGCAAGATTTTAGGCTTTGAACCTAGCGATGCGACACTCTATCAAAAAGCACTTCGACATCGTTCCTCAACCTCTCTTGAAAAGTATGAAAGTTACGATTCCTACGAGCGATTAGAATTTCTTGGTGATGCCGTATTAGATCTAATTTCAGCTGAACTATTATTTCAAAAATATCCTGAAGAAGACGAAGGTTTTTTGACCAAAACCAGAGCGAAAATGGTAAGAGGTGAAACTCTATCCAATTTGTCTAAAGATTTGGGGATAGAATCTTTGTTAGAATTCACGGATATTAAAGGTGGTGTAACAAAATCGAAAGGTATACTAGCAGATATTTTTGAGTCAATGATAGCGGCTATTTATATTACCGAAGGCTATAAAGTTACTTTTGAATTTGTTCGTAAAGTATATGATGAGCACCTAAATTTTGATGATTTATCGCAAATCAATGATAATTTTAAAAGTATCTTATTAGAATATGCTCAAGCAAACAAAATGAGTCTACCTGGATATAGAGTGGTCGATGAAAAGGGGCCTGGTCATAATAGGACCTTTAAAGTAGAAGTTTCCATTGGTACAGAAATTTTTGCTAATGGTACCGGAAAGAGTAAGAAAAAAGCCGAGCAAGAGGCCGCAAGAAATGCGCTTCAGATTTTAGATGTAGATTAAACATTTAGTTATATTCTATCATTAAATAATGGTACTGGGTTTGAAATTTAGATTTACTACCCTCACCATATCATATATCCAACACCCAATAGGCAGACGTACATGCTAGTCCAACTATTAAAACCTGAATTTGATGAACTTATCCAAAAGAAGGATTGGATAGGCTTAAAAGAGGTGTTGGCTGTTGTTCCTCCTGCCGATATAGCAGAGCTGCTAGTGGAACTGGATGGTGATGTTGCCGTAGTTGTGTTCAGGTTGTTAAAAAAGACTATTGCTGCCGATGTTTTTGCTGAATTCCCATCAAATAAAGGGGTCACCCTACTGGAGTTATTTACTAAGCAACAGTTATCAGAAGTAATGAGTAACCTAGAGCCAGATGAACAGGTTGCGTTGATGGAAGAATTGCCTGGTGACTTAACCCAAAGAGTGATGAATTCTATGAGACCATCAGATCAGCTTCAAGTGAAGAAGTTGTTAGGATATCCGGAAGATTCTGTTGGTCGTTTGATGACACCACGATATGTTCGTGTAAAATCTGACTGGACGGTTAAGCGAAGTATGGAGCATATTCGTAAATATGCTGCCATGGCGGAGACATTGAATGTAATTTATGTGGTTAATGATCGAGAACAATTAATTGATGACTTAAGAATTACTGAATTAATTGTTGCTGCTGAAGACCAAACTATTTCCAGCTTAATGGATCAGTCTTTCACCGCATTGCGCGTCTTTGAAGATCAAGAAGAAGCAGTTAAAATGCTTGCTAAATACGATAGAGTAGCGTTACCTGTGGTAGATTCTGATAATGTACTTGTAGGTATTGTGACGGCGGATGATGTTATCGATGTAGCAGAAGAGGAAATTACTGAGGATATGCAGAAAATGGCAGCCATGGATGCTCTGGATGACTATTATTCTCAAACCTCCATTATGCAAATGGTAAAAAAACGCCTAGGGTGGCTTATAGTATTATTTGTGGGTCAGATTTTAACAGCCTTAACTATGGGGCAGTACGCAGAGTTACTCTCGAAGATTGTATTTTTATCCTTTTTTGTTCCTTTAATCATATCAAGTGGTGGTAATTCAGGTGCCCAAGCAGCCACACTTATAATTCGGGCGTTGGCCACGGATGATATAAGAGCAGATGATTGGAAAAAGGTATTTTTTAGGGAATTAAGTTCTGGATTAATATTAGGTCTTTTGATTGGTATTTTAGGCTTTGTAACCTTGTTAGCTTGGGATTTTGCAGCAAATGGCTATGTTGATCAACAGTCCTATCTGACCGCTGTAGTTATTGCTTTAAGTTTATTGTCTATTGTTTTATTTGGTAATTTTATTGGTGCAATGTTACCCTTTATATTATCCCGACTTGGTTTTGATCCCGCAGTTTCATCCGCACCATTTGTTGCAACAGTGGTCGATGTCAGTGGAATTATCATTTATTTTTCAATAGCCATTTTATTTTTGAAAGAGATATTGATGTAATTCAACCCTACTACTAACGCTAAAACAATCTTATATGAAAGTTTATCATGATTTAGTTCAACGAGTTTTAGATCACGGTGTGCATAAAACTAACCGTACCGGTACAGACACTATCTCTAATTTTGCAGAGTATTACAAGGTAGATCTCTCTGAAGGGTTTCCACTTTTGACTACCAAAAAAGTTTTTTTTAAATCCGTTATTCTAGAATTATTATGGTACTTACGCGGAGAAGATCATATTAGGTGGCTACGTGACGAAAACAACGTTCATATATGGGATGCTTGGGCCGATGAAGATGGGCATGTAGGTCCTATTTATCCTGTGCTATGGCGACGTTTTCCTTACCTAGTTGAACATAAAAATGAAGATGGAACTACAGAGTGGAGACGTGATGAATTTGATCAGGTTCAAAATGCAATTCATATGCTTAAGACAGATCCAATGAGTCGCAGAATTGTTGTGAGTACCTGGCACCCTGGTTTGTTACCCAAAATGGCCTTACCACCTTGTCATATTATGTATATTTTCAATGTTTCTGATGGTAAATTGAACTGTCATTTGACGCAACGTTCTGGAGACATTGCCTTAGGTATCCCTTTTAATCTAGCATGTTATTCTGCTCTAACAATGGCTATTGCCCAAGAAGTCGGACTTGAACCAGGAGTTCTCGCCCATACTATTGTAGATGCACATATCTATGTAAACCATATAGAGGGATTGAAGGAACAATTAACTCGTTTTCCAAAGGCACTACCAGAGCTTAAAATTGCGAATAAACCAGTAGATGAATTAAGCTTTGGTGACTTTGAATTAACTGGCTACGATCCTGATCCTTTAATTCGCTTTGAAGTAGCGGTCTAATTGCACCACTTATGAAGATTATTATTATTGTAGCACATGACCTCAACCTTGTTATAGGAAATAATGGCACCTTGCCATGGCATTTCTCAGAGGATTTGAAGCATTTCAAACAAACTACCTCAGGTTTTCCCATTCTTATGGGCAGAGGCGTTTTTGAGGAGCTCGGGTCTAAACCATTGCCAAACCGACAAAATATTGTACTTAGTACTACTGAAAATTATGATAATGTAGCCTGCTACTCATCGTTAGAGCAAGCATTAGAAGCAATAAAGCTTGAACAACCGTCCAAGCTATTTATTATAGGTGGTGGGGTAGTCTATCGTCAAGCAATGGAACTAGCTGACGAAATGATTATTACTTTGGTTCATAAAGAATATGAAGGAGATACTTTTTTCCCAGAATATCGCTCTGAGATTGGTCTTATTTGGGAAAAAACTAGCAGAATCGATGTTAGTGAAGATCTAAGTTTTATACATTATACTCGTGTGTAATACTCGAGAATTGGTGACCTAAAAGGGGCCTAATTAGTACTTTGGATGAATGATAAAGTATTTTTTTACAGGCTCGGTTAACGCAATGATACTTTTTGTATCCGCAGCTTTAGAAAATTCGATCGCTACCTCGTTATCGAGTATCCAAATACTATCATTTTTATACTTATAAGCCTCTGAGGTGCTATATTCGGTTCGAATATAGTATTTCATACTCCCATCATCATTAGGGAGCCCATTTTTATCAAGATAGTTACGGGTTAATTCGTGTATTTTCTGATGTGTGCTTTTTCCTGGTTTTTTATCAAAAAAGTTAGCATGGAATAAATTTCGATTCAAAAAGCGATGACTTAAATCCGATAAAATAGGGTCTTTAGAATTCTGCCAAGCTTTAATGCTTTGGTATACATCATAATCGTCCAATTGAGCATATGCTTCAATCACGGAGGAAAAAATATGTTTTTCTGCAGACGGTTGCTCACGTAAAAAATAATCTAGTTGAGCACTTCCACTGGGTAATGGCTCTCCCTGTGCGAACAAATAGCTCACCCGGTTGAAAATTGATCTAATAAGGGAATCGGCACTTAACACGGTTTTGTGTAGATATACTTGCATGTACATTAAACGCCTAGAAATAATATAGTTCTCGATGGCATATATACCTTTTCGCTCAATAACAATATTCCCTTTATGGACTCGCATAGTTTTAAGTATGCGTTGAATACCCACAGAGCCTTCAGAAACACCCGTAAAAAAACTATCCCTTTTTAGATAATCTAATCGATCTAAATCGAGCTGTGATGACACTAGTTGATGTAAAAATTTCTTAGGATGTTGATCGGTGAATATTTCAATAGCCGTGTTAAGTGCCCCATCAAACTGGTTGTTTAATTCGTGCATAATAGCTAAACTCATCATCTCGTGATTAAATTCACTAAGAAGGGAATGCTCTAGCGTATGGGATAAGGGGCCATGCCCAACATCGTGTAACAGTAATGCAATTAGGGTACCTTCGTATTCCTGATTGCTAATGGTGGTATCTTTCTCACGTAGATTATTTAGAACTCGTTGTCCCAATTCTAAGGCTCCTAAGGCATGTGAGAAACGAGAATGTTCTGCTGCTGGAAATACTAAATACCCCAATCCCAATTGGCGAATACGACGTAATCGTTGAACATAGGGATGATCTATTAATTGAAGAACAGTACCCTTTGGTACAGAAATAAAGCCGTGAACGGGGTCATTAAAAATTTTATAGCGGGTGCTTTTATCCATATTACTTAACTAGGATTGGTAGATAATAAATAGTTGGAAAGCACATCGGAAGCAGGAATACGAGTAGGGCGTTGAGTTTGTGAGTCGAACCAAACTCCCATTGTTTCAGCGGTAGAACATAATCTATTAGTATTCAAACTGTAGACTGCTTGTAAAGCATGGACTCGGGCTGCATCAATCCGTAATAAACCGCTACCAATGAGTAAAGTATCGGGATAAAGGATGGGGGCGAGGTACTCAATGGTAGATTTTCGTAGCACAAAACTTCGTTTTTTTTCTAAATCCTCTATCCATTCGGGTATTTCTTGAAGCACCTGTATTCTGGCTTCTTCGAAATAGCTGTTGAATAAAGCGTTATTGACATGAGATAAGGAGTCCATATCATTAAAGCGTACTGATACTTCTGTCCAATGTGGAAAATAATCAGGTGTGTATTGTTTAGGTACCATAAATAATGAAGAATTATACTTACATAGAAGGAGCTGAAATATGTATATTATAGAAATATAAACACCTAGTTAAGGTAACCCAATTTTATCACAAATGATTATACCATTGGCACCCGAATTTTTAGAATCCTTGTTAACCACTCCAAGTCCAACCGGTTATGAAGCGGCTGGTGTGAGAGTTTGGAAGGAATATGTAGAGGAATTTGCTGACGAGGTCTTTACCGATGCTTATGGGTCTTGTGCTGCCAAAGTTTTAACGGACAAAGACGCACAAACCGTACTATTAGAGGCCCATTGTGACGAGATTGGAATGGTTGTTCAGCATATTACTGAGCAAGGCTTTGTGTATGTGAATAAATTAGGAGGCAGCGATTCGACGATCGCTCGAGCTAAAAAAGTGATCATTCATAACCGAAATTCAAAAGTTGTTGGAGTAGCTGGCAATACTGCAATTCACTTACAAAATCAAAAAAATGGTGGCGGTAAAGAACCTGCCTGGAAAGATATTTATATCGATATTGGTGTTAGCTCTAAAGAAGAAGCCCTTGAATTAGTTCAAGTGGGAGATCCTATTACCTACGAGGACAACTTCGAATATTTAAACGATCACATTCTAACTGCAAGAGCATTTGATAATAGAATTGGTGGATATATTATTGCACAGGTGTTGCGAATGCTCAAAAGTATTTCCAAAGATTTGCAGGTAAATGTAGTTGCGGTTAATTCTGTTCAAGAGGAAGTAGGGGGCTTTGGTGCTCGCATGATGAGCTATCGTTTAGATCCAGATTTAGCCCTTGTAACCGATGTCACGCATGCTACAGATTCTCCAGGTATAGATCAGAAAGAACACGGTACCGTTAAGTTAAGCCATGGTCCAAGTATACAGCACGGTGGAGCAAATCATCCAAATGTGGTCCGTTATCTCGAGGAAATTGCGCAAAAACATAATATTCTAGTTCAGCACGAGGCAACTAGTGTAAGAACTGGTACTGACACGGATAGTATTTTCTACCAAAAAACAGGCATACCTTCTGCATTACTTTCACTACCATTGCGTTATATGCATTCACCGGTTGAGATTTGTTCTATGCAAGATGTTGATGCACTAATACAGCTTATGTATGAGTCTGTAGTAGGCTTAAAGGCTGATCAGCGTTTTACTATCCACTAATAGCTTTCTCAATTCTGTTAATAAGAGCATCTTTTAAGCTAGATGTGGCAGTCGATCGACGAATATCTTGTACGAAAACATGTGTATAATTTTCTATGTCGGCGACTCTAAAGGTGTCGTATAGCAATTGCCCAAAACGTTCCCAGCTGTCTTCACAATCCACTAAGTTGAAGCTTTGGATTAATTCTTGGAAAGAGAAAGTACCCTCAATAGCCTGAGCCTGATCAACAAGTTGAGTCTTATCTAGAAGTAAAAGAATACTGGTTGATGTTACCGCCCTCAGCTGATCAATAGACAAGAGCCATTGTACCCTAGCTTTAGGTGCGTAATGCCGGTATTTAAGCCCGGGACTTGGTAAAATTGGTATAGAACCAGTGCTATCTTGCTCAGCTTGGCTTGCAGAGTAATATTCGACTGAGCCAAATTCAGATAATTGCTGTTCGCTTATAGCCCCAGGACGGTAGATGATTATATCACTATGAGATGGCATTTTGGTATTGGCTGACACATTTTTTCTGGCAGTTGATAGGTTGTTGGTGCGACAGGTAATCACTGTTGACTCAAACCCTACGGTGCATACCCCTCCATCAAGTATCGGAAATGAAGGTCCGAAATCAGTCTGGACATGTTCTTTTTTTGTTGGGCTAGGAGTACCTGATAGATTGGCACTCGGGCCAACTAGTGGCCCGGTTTTATGTAATAAATCTAAGCAGAGACTATGATTGGGCATTCGCACTGCAACAGTTTCTAAACCAGCTGTAACCGCGTCAAGCACCTTTTTTTTTCGTGGAAGAATTAAGGTTAGTGGCCCTGGCCAAAATTTATTGATTATACTTAATTCTAATTTTGTTAATGGCTTGGATATTTCACCTAATTGTTCAAGTGAACTAATATGGACAATGAGAGGATTATCAGTTGGACGCCGTTTAAGGGAAAATACTTCTTGTATTGCCTGTAGATTGGTTACATCAGCTGCAAGACCGTAAACGGTTTCTGTAGGAATAGCCACTACGCCACCTGAGCTCAAACGCTCTACCGCTTCTTTTATCCCCAACATAGCTATGGACCCTCTTGTATTTTTTTAAGTAAAGCGATAGCATCGGACAAACTATCGACATCCTCGAACATAAACCGTATAGCATCATCTTTTTGAATGATGGTATGATTATCACCGAACACCTTCTTTATATGATTTAGCATATTGGTAAACAATGGGGCATCATAATAAGATCGGCCAAGTTCGCTTTTAACTTTTGGGCACATACACCACATTTTACCCACTCGTATGGTGATCTTCACAAAATAAAAGCTGGAAGCATAATATTGTAGTTTTTTACTTTGCCATAATCGGGATGCTTCGATAGGGAAGGGACCAAATCTGTCTTCAACTTCCGATTTCCAATCTTCAATTTCTTCGACTGTATTCGCTTTTGCTAATTTACGGTAGAGATTTAAACGTTCCACATTATCGGTTACATACTGTTGTGGCAGTAATGCGGATTCATCCATTTCTATTTGTGTCTCCGGTGTGGATATTTTTTTCTCTCCACCCTCAAATAGATGACTGAATTCATTCTCTTTCACTTCCTGCACGGCTTCATCCAAAATTTTGGTATATAACTCGAAGCCAATATCATTGATAAACCCACTTTGTTCTCCACCGAGTATGTCTCCTGCGCCTCTAATATCTAGATCACGCATGGCAATATTAAACCCTGACCCTAAATCTGAAAACTCTTCGAGTGCAATAAGCCTCTTACGAGCTTCTGGGGTTAGTTGGTCAATTGGGCGCGTGATTAAATAGCAGAAAGCTTTACGATTAGAACGGCCTACTCTACCTCGAAGCTGATGCAATTCGGCTAGGCCAAAACGGTCAGCATCATTAATGATTATTGTGTTAGCATTGCTGATGTCAATACCATTTTCTACAATATTGGTTGAGATCAATACATCAAATCGATGCCGGTAAAAATCTTGAATTATTTTTTCCAATTCAGACGCTTTCATCTGTCCGTGAGCATACCTGACTCTAATCTCTGGGACCAACGAATGGATCATATGAGCCATTTCTTCGATATTACTTACCCGATTATGAATAAAAAAAGCTTGACCCCCACGAGAAATTTCTTGTACTAGACCATCCCTAATAAGTGCTTCATCAAAGGAATGGATTTCGGTTTGAACCGGACGTCTATTGGGTGGTGGTGTTGTTATAATGCTCAAATCCCGTGCACCCATAAGAGAGAACTGTAAGGTTCTTGGGATAGGAGTTGCAGTGAGTGTAAGTACATCAACAGTAGCTTTTAACGCTTTTAATTTCTCCTTTGCTGATACTCCAAATCGTTGTTCCTCATCAATGATTATTAATCCTAAATCTTTGAATGAGATATCTTTGGATAGTATTCTATGGGTACCAATTAGAATATCTACATCACCAGCACTCACGCCTTTGAGTATATTTTTTTGTTCTTTAGTACTCTTAAACCTGGATAATGCCTCCACCTTAACAGGGAAGTCATTCATTCTTTTACTAAATGTTTTGAGATGCTGATCGGCTAATAGAGTGGTAGGTACGAGTACTGCAACCTGCTTATTATCCATAACTGCTTTGAAAGCAGAGCGAATAGCTACTTCTGTTTTTCCAAAGCCAACATCACCACAGACCAAACGGTCCATGGGTTGCTCATTCATCATGTCTTCTTTCACTGCTTTTATGGCCGTGTCTTGGTCTTGGGTTTCTTCAAATTCAAACCGAGCTTCCATTTCAACCTGCCACGCATTATCAGCCGAATAGGCATAAGCTTTTTGCAGTTTTCTCTTGGCATATAACTCAATGAGTTCGCGAGCAATATCCTTAACCTTTTTTCTTGTTTGTGATTTCTTACGCGCCCATTCACCCGATCCTAGTATAGTAACCTTAGGAGCCATGCCTTCTTTTGCGGAGTATTTTTGAAGCTTATGTAAGCTACTAACATTCACGTAAAGGGTAGAATCTTTTTGATATTGTACTACGACTACTTCTTGAATTACTCCTTTTACCTCAATTTTCTTAAAGCCTGAGAACTTTCCAATTCCATAATCTACATGTACTACATAATCACCTAGGTTCAGGTCGTAGATTTCTTTGAATGATATGCCACCGGAATACCTTCTTTTTTTAATTTTAGGTCGATGATATCGGTTAAATATCTGATGATCGGTGTATACGGCTATTCTTAGACTATCTAATATAAAACCTTTACTCAACGACTGACTTAATAAGGCATAAGTATGGCTTGGATTCGTTGCAGGCAATAATTCTTCGAATCGTTCAACTTGTCCTTGATTGTCACAACAAATATGGGTGGTGAACCCATTTATAGACTGTCGCTCGATATCCTCTATGACCTGCTTTACGATTCCGTTAAAATCGGGTTGAGGGCGTGCACCAAAAGAAAGAATCTGGTCATAATCTGTGACTTTGTTAAAACCTGTATAAGACATTGTAATGGCTTTTTGGAGTAAATTTTCCTTGAATGATTCTGCCTTTAGAAACATGTGTTCTGGAGATACCTCATGTTCATTTGAATTGAAACGGTCAAGAGCGTCATCGTAAAGTGTCGTGAGACGACTCGTAATTAGAGACACGTCCTTTATAATGAAATGCACTTTTTCAGGTAAGAATTGCAAAAAACTTTTTAGACTTTCTTGCTGTACGTTTGAAATATCAGGAACAATTGAAACTCGGTCTAGAAAGGCTACTGAGCGTTGAGAATCGGCATCGAATTCACGTATACTTTCGATCTCATTACCGAAGAATTCAATGCGGATTGGATATTCACCTGAATAAGGATAAATATCTAATATACCTCCACGAATCGCCATTTCACCTGGCTCATCTACAAAGCGTACATTTTGATATCCTTGCAGTGCTAAATGTTCCTGAATATCTTGAAATTCATATTCCTGCGATCTTTCGAGTGCGAGCTTAGCTGATTGAAAGGCTTCAGGATCCTGTACAAAATCAAAGAGTCCTTCTGCTGAACAGAGGATGATAGAGGCATCTCGTTCAGTAATTTTTTGCAGCACTTCGGTCCGCTGAACCATTGCACTTGCATCAACAATAGCGCCTTGATCATAGGGCCTTCGTTGAAGAGATGGAAAGCTATGTACTTTTTCTACGCCCAATTCAAACAAGTCACTCTCTACAATCCTCATTTCTTCATCGTTTTCACATAGGTAAATCAAAGGCACTGAATGGTCTAGTCCTGCCATTAAAAATGAGAGTAAAGAACCTACTGCTTGTTCTAACTCTATTATGATTGGCCTTTCTAAACTAGAGCTCGCAGACACTGATTCTTTGATAATCCGGTAGTACTGTTGAAAGGAGGAATATTGGACAATCTCTTTCAAAAGACTCAACGTAGCGTTATTACTCATTTCTAGACCTCAACTATTGACCTCAGAACAAGCTGCCTCAGAAGAAAGTGGCTAGCCATGAATAGCAGGCTTAATGCTAAATATACCGGGTAAAGATCAGTGTAATCTGTGTAGGTAATTTCTTCTACTTTTGTCCGTTCAAGGTCATCTATTTCCTGATAAATCCTAAGTAGTTCTTGTGAATCGGTCGCTCTGTAATACTTCCCGCCAGTTAACTCAGCAACACGTTCTAACATGTCTTCATCAATATCTACCTGTACATTTCGATATCTACGACCGAAAATAGGATCATCAACAGGATATGGAGCGGTTCCTCGCGTTCCTGCCCCAATTGTGTATATTTTAATATCATAGGCTAAAGCAAGATCCGCTGCGGTTACGGGGTCAATTTCACCGGCATTGTTTTGCCCATCGGTGAGTAGAATGATGACTTTACTTTTGGCTTCACTATCTTTTAGTCTATTGACAGAGGTTGCAATACCCATTCCAATGGCGGTTCCGTCTTGAATTACACCCATTTCAACCTCATTAATTAGTTCTTTTAGAAGTCGGTAGTCTAGTGTTGGGGGGCAAACAGTGAAACTTTGCATAGCAAAAGAAACCAAACCAATGCGATCTGAAATACGCTGATCGATAAACTCTTTGGCAACTTCTCTTGAGGCTTCAAATCTGTTTGGCTTCAAATCTTCGGCTTTCATTGACGATGAAATATCTAAAGCCAACACAATATCGATACCTTCTGCATTACGCTCAACAGTGGTTAATTGCTCTTGTGGTCGAGCTAGGGCATAAATTAAACAAACAAGGCCGAGTATAAAGAACAATTGTTCAAGCCAATGTAGGTATTGCTTGCCATTACCGGGTAAGTTTTTGAACGACAGTGTATCTGAAAATAAGAGAGCGGGTCGTCTCTGGCGAATAAAACGATATAGATAGACGCTGATAATAAACGGGATAATTAAGTAGGTCCAGAGCCATATTGGATTCGCAAATTCTATCATGTCAAAGAGTCTCCCGATTGAGTATTTTCAGGAAAATCATGAAGCTGTTCAAACTCTTTTTTGTGAGCTTGAAGGCGCCTTTGATGACGTTCTTCTAGTAGATTAAAGCAAACAAATGACTCCTCTAAGATGAACTGAATTTGTTCCTCGGTTGGTTTGAATTTGGCAAATTTGACTTGGTCTGCACTAATCAGTAGGCTTCCTATTTTATCAACGATAGAGCTTGATTCTACTATTTTGTTGAGGAATCCTAAGAGTTCTCGGGAGGTGGATTCTAAGGCTGGAAAGCCATAAAGCACTTCGTAATAACTGCGGAAAGCGTCACTGATACGAGAGTAATAGATCTTAATGGCATCATCGGTTAGAGGGTAGTTGTCTTGTTGAATTTGTTGTAGTTTACGTTCCAGGATTTGCAGAGGGGATTCGTAAACAGGTAATTCTATGGACGTATCAGGCTGGGTTAGTTTTTTTCTAGAACGATTATACCACCATATTTGTGCCAAACAAGCTGCGATGATTCCGATGAGTAAAGCATAGAACCAAGGATTAAAAAAGCTAAAATTCGGCTTAACTGGATTGAGCGTAAGAGAATCGCCACGTGAAATGATGGGTTCAAGCCTTGAGCTAAAAGGTAAAAGAATGGTGGGAACGGGTATGGATATAGTGTCTTCATTAACTTTGTATAATATCCGTAAGCCACTCAATTTTAGATCCTGATTTCCAAAATATTGAAATGTATACTGAACACTATCCTCTGTTGTGGATGATCCGTAACTGGCTTGAGAAAGAAAAAGAGTGGGAGGCAAGGAACTAGAATCTGGAAATATAATCTCATCTTCGATATCGGTTGGGGTAACCAGGACGATATTAAAAGGGGTCGAGATATGAATAGAATCCACCTCTGAATATATTCGTGGGCTTTTATTAAGTTGAAGTTGTGCTGGAATTTGGTTGTCGGTACTAAGCTGCGTTTGTGCATGAAGGGATATGGAGCCATAGTCATCCCATAAAATGCAAAAGCAAAGTATTGAGGTGATTCGCCAAAAACGAGTGTTCAAGGTTATTTTAGAGTACATTTAATAAAACTTTCCTTCGAATGGTTGCATATCATAAGTGGTCTATATGTTTAGTTTGAGTCTTCACTATTCATGCATAGTTTCTGATTACCGTTTAATTATTACGCACGGCAGAAGTTTCAACTACGTCGACCTACAATTATACCATTCAAGTAACCTAAAATAATAACTATAACACTTAATTAGGTGTTTATTTTGTTTGAAATGATAGGAATTGTATTTTGCTCAAAACTTTATTTTTGCTTTTTATACATCTCTCGAGTCTAAGCAGCAATGAAAACAACAGTTTTGTGTTGTTAGGTTTTGCACAATAGATCCTTTTATATTACCCATTGTATTTTTATATGTCCCATTATTTTCTGGTTCTTTTGATTGTATCTACTTCTTTAGGTTCCTTTAGCTGTCTCTTCCAACCTAAAATAGCAGAACTTGATTCACAAGAACTCAATGAAATCAATGAAGAATTTCCAATCGATGGATTTGGTTACTCCTCGGATATAGGAATTTTAGAACGTGGGCAAGTCCAAACAAATCAAAGCTTGTATGTTCTATTGAATGATATGGGAATTTCACAGCAAGTTATTCGACAAGTATTCAATGAATTAAAACGAAGCGTTGGCTTTCGATTTCTTAAAGAAAATCAGATATATTATCGGTACCGACTTCATAATAGCACTAAAGAAGCGCATTATGCCCCCATTCTTATCATCATGGAGTCAAACATACGGTATGTGAAAGTAGATTTAACTGATGGAATCTTAATTCAAGCATCTGCTAAACCCATTGAAATACGATTTCGACAGGTGGAAGGATTGATTGAATCCTCATTATATGAATCACTAATATCGCAAGGACATTCTGTGGGTGTTGGAATGGAACTAAGTGAATTATTCGCTTGGCAAATTGATTTTTTTCGGCTCTATCGAAGGGATAAGTTTCGTGCCATCTACGAAGAATTCATATCAGAAGGGGAAGTGGTTGGAGTGGGAAGGGTGTTAGCAGCTGAATTTGTACACCAAAATATACCTTATCAAGCTTTTTATTACGAGGATGGTCAACAACAAGGATATTATGACGCCGAAGGGAATGGAATACAAAAAGCGTTACTAAAAGCTCCTTTTAAGTACAATCAGCGCATTAGCTCTAGTTTTAATTACAATCGATTTCATCCTGTTTTGAAGCAAAGAATACCACATACTGGTACCGATTATGCAGCACCACTTGGTACTCCTGTGATTGCGGTTGGTGATGGAGAAATAATTGAGTCTAGGTATAGAGGTGTCAATGGGAATATTGTACAAATACAGCATAATGGAATGTATAAAACAGCCTATTCGCACCTTAATGGATTTGGCCCAGGAATAAAAAAAGGGGTGCAGGTGAAGCAAGGGCAAGTGATTGGATATGTTGGACGAACAGGAAGGGTGACAGGGGTTCATTTGCACTACACATTGTATAAAAACAACGATCCAGTTAACTCGGTCACGGTTGAGTTGCCCTCTCAGAAATCGTTGGCTACATCAGCCAGGGATGCATTTTTTCTTGAAGTTCAGAAATATTCGTATTTGTTAGGCCAAGATGGGCTTGTATTGGCTACTAATATCGACTTAAACGACGTTGGAAAAAACTCATAAGCGGTCGTATATACGATTTATCGGTGTGCACAACAATGTTATCCATTTGTAATTTTACCATGTGCTTGTCAAAAGCATCATGTTTTTCCTTAAGCTTTGACTGTAGATGAGCTCGTAATCTTTTGTTTGAGCTATCTACCATGACTTGTTCATTTGTCTCGGCATTGTATAAAGGCAATAAGCCTAAGTCTGGGAGTTCTTCTTCAAATGGGTGCCGAATACTAAGGTTAACAAGATCGTGCTTTTGATTCGTTATTTTCAGCGCTGTGTCATACTCTGTGTCCTGAAAATCAGAAGCTAATACTACAATAGATCTACGGTTCAATAATCGATTAACATAGTTCATTGCAGTGGATATACTAGTACCTTTACCCGTTGCCTTGATGGTGTAAAGCTCTCTAATGATTCTGAGGACATGTTTTTTGCCTTTTTTTGGCGGGACAACTTTTTCCACCACATCACTAAAGAGTACTAAACCGACCTTATCACCATTTTGAATCGCGCTAAAAGCTAATACGGCACAGATTTCAATAGCTAATTCTGCCTTCGTGTACATTTTAGTCCCTAATTTTCCACTATTAGATATATCTACACAGAGCATTAACGTTTGTTCTCTTTCTTCTTCAAATATTTTAATGAAAGGCTCACCTGTTCGAGCTGTCACATTCCAGTCAATTTGCCTAATGTCATCTCCATATGAATAAGATCTAACCTCTGAGAAAGCCATACCTCTTCCTTTGAAGGCCGACTGATATTCACCGCCAAATAGATTATTGACCAATCCTTTGGTTTGAATTTCTAGTTTGCGAATTTTTTTTAGAGTCTCTTTTGATATCATGGTAACAGTAATTATCCAATGGTAGAAATTATTATGTTTAGATGCATAGAAAAACTGATTTACTCACTTAAATTAATGTGATAAACGTACTTAAAATCAACATATCATGGGGCTAGAGACTGCCACAGCTATAGTTTTGCGAACCATTGACTATCAAGAATCAAGCAAAATAATTACCGTCCTCACAGAATCGCATGGTAAGTTCGCTCTAATGGCTAGGGGAGCAAAGAAACCCAAAGGTCCATTCAGTGGAGTATTAGAGGCGGGTAATACCTTGAATATCGGCTTTGCATATAAACCCAATCGTTCGGTTCAGGATTTACGATCGGCCGACTTAGTGCACTCAGTTTCTAGCCTACGACGTGACTTCACCACCTGGCTTTTATTGTTTCAAGTCTTGGAGCGAATAACAGCTTTGGTACATGAGCATGAAAAAAACACAAAATTATTTCTACTTTTAAAACAATTTTTACCCTGGCTAATTCAACAAGAAGAAGTCCCAGTGCATGTGCTGCCTTACATTCAAATTCGATGTATGAGCTGCTGTGGAATTGATTTACAATGTGAACTTAGTGAGATTGCTAAACAGTCGTATTTACATATCCCTAGTGGGTTACTTGGTGAGGTATCCACTCAAACGGGTGAGAAGAAATTTAATTTATCACAAACGAAGTTTCTTGTGACGGTGTTATCAAGTAGATCTAAGGATTTTTTAGCTATTGGTTTAAGTAAAAATGAGTTGATTGAATTGATACAACATTTGGATGCCTATTTTCATTATCATATAGAAGGTTATAATCCACAACGATCGCAACAATTTTTTGACATAGTGGTATCTTAACCAATAGCTGAAAATTATAAAGACTACATTTATTTTGATCACTTCTCGATAGCCAACATGAATACAAATCGTCGTTTAACTTACCTTTTAATACTGTTGATAGGGCTTAGCATAGGCTTTGTTTGGGATAGCTATTTGGATCTTAGTACTCGGCATTCATTTGCAGAAGTTGAGTATACCAATATCTCAAAAAGTGATAGTGTATTCATAGATGATGAATTTCTTGAAAATATCAGTGAACGATTTTTATTTAAAAAAGTCGCCAATAGAGTAATCTCATCCGTCGTATACATAGAAACATTAATCCCGGTTGATTTACCAGATGATGAAAATCACGACTTCTCCGACGATTTTTGGAATCGATTTTTACCCAGAAGTGCTCGATCTGTTGGCTCCGGTGTTATTATAAGTCAGGATGGTTATATACTTACTAATCATCACGTAATTGAAGGAGCCAGTGAACAAGGTATCGAGGTAGTATTAAATGATAAGAGACAATTTCAAGCACGCATAATCGGTTCGGATCCCACTACGGATTTAGCGGTGATAAAAATACCTGCAAATTATCTTCCAGCTGCTATAATGGGAAATTCAGATCAAGTTCAAGTAGGTGAGTGGGTCATGGCTGTTGGTAATCCCTTTAGACTAAGAGCCACAGTAACTGCGGGTATCATAAGCGCATTAGGCAGAGACGTACAAATAATTGATGACCGCATGAGAATCGAAAGTTTTATCCAAACAGATGCGGCTATAAACAAGGGTAATAGTGGGGGTGCCTTGGTGAATACTAGCGCACAAATCATTGGAATTAACACAGCCATTGCTTCACAAAGCGGTAGTTATCAAGGGTATGGATTCGCTGTTCCTAGTAATTTAGCGACTAAAGTAGCTTCTGATATTATTCAGTATGGTCGTGTGAGACGGGCTCTAATGGGGGTACAGATTCAATCTGTGGACTATCAAAGAGCCTTAGAATTGGAACTTCCAAGTGTAGTGGGGGTAGAAATTATATCGTTAACACCCAATGGGCCAGCAGATTTGGCAGGACTCAGGAAGGGTGATATAGTGCTTGGAGTGAATGGATTTCCCGTTAATGCTTCTAATGCACTGCAGGAGAGGATTGCCCTGTTACGTCCTAATACCGAAGCCCAACTCACCATATGGCGGGATAATTCATCCTTTATAAGCTCGGTTATTTTAGAAGAATTAATGATACCTGAAGTTAGCATTGCTCAGTCAGCGGCGCAATCTAGCCCAAATGAGCCTACTCAAGAAGATGAAGGTCGCTCCAAACTTGATCAAAATGATTTATCTAGGGGAAGGCTTTGGATATCCACCGATTTAGGATTTGACATAGTAGGATTAGCTAAGCCAGAAAATCCCAGCTTGTTTGATTTGTATGTTCAAGAGGTAGACTCAGCTTCAAACGCATTTAAGCGAGGCCTTAGAGATGAAGTTCAAATCATACGAATAGACGGAAATCTAGTACATTCATCCCAAGTATTACAAAGTTATTTTAATGGGTTAGCTGATAATGAAAATAAGATATCAGTACAATTAGAAGTCAGGCGAGAAGATAAAAGTCTACATCACATTTATATTCCATTAGATAAATAAAAAACACTGTTTATGAAGTTTTTAGTGCATATTACTTTTGCTATGTTTTTGTTGTACTCTTGTTCAACTACGGATAGCCTCTTTCAGCAAGATTCTGTGAGTTCAACACTCCCCGAATGGTATAGTGAGGACTCCTACCTAAGTGATTCAACAAGCATACATTACTTTTTCAGTTTTCAATCTGAGGACTCTTTAGCCTCAGCTAAGCACGGTTATAAGGTGGCACAAATAGCGTTATTAAATACTATCGACGATAAAGTTGAACTAGTTAGAATGCAGCAAGAAGATGATAGTTTCTGGTCTAGTCCAGCTGTAATACAAACACTTCGAAGTAGTACCTATTTGTTTAAGGATTTGATGGCCCCCAAATATGAAACTGTCCTCAAAAAACAAGGTTCTGATTATTATGAATATTATCTGCAAATAAGTGTTCTTAAAGAAAAGATTATTAAAGAATTAAAAAAGTCAACGGATAATCACTTAGGCTCTGATGAGCCTTTCTGGGTAGAACTGAATGAGTCATTTTAATTTTACAATTTTAACGAATGAGCAGCGATTTTACTCGATACTTCTCATCATCAATTAACACAACATATGCACTATGAACATTAAAACTACTTTTGTGGATATGGCAAGCTTCTTGGTTATGCTATTGGCATGGCAACAGATGCCATCAATGGCACAAGAAGTACCTGCGCATGCCATAACTAATGTGACGATTCAGATGGCCGATGGAGCCACCCTTGAAAACGCTGATATTGTATGGAGAAATGGAGTTATTGAACAAATTGGGGTGAACGAATCAATTCCATTTGACGCTTTTATTATCGATGGTGGTGATTCACTACACGTTTATCCTGGTCTTATTGATGGGATGGCTACTTGGGGTAGTCCAGAGACACCACGGGATTTGCCGCGATTAGAAAATCCCGGTAAACCACCATATGATCGCGCTGGGGCACAACCGCAAAGAGTTCCAGGGCATTATTTAAACGAGGATAAAGCCTTTGAAGCCGCTATGAAAGCAGGTTTTACATTGGTTGCTCTTGGTCTCGATGGTCAAATGTTACCTGGGCATATACAACCGTTCAATTTATCGGCACCCAAGCTAACACAAGCACATATATTTGCAAACCCTTTGGCATTACAAGGGAGTTTTGAAACGGCACCTGGAGGTTGGGGCAGTGGGGCCTATCCATCAACTCAGATGGGAGTAATGGCTTATTTCCGGCAGCTCATGTATGATGCAACTGCTTTGCAAGAGCATATGATGTATTTCGAAAAACACTCGGAAATGACTCAACCCGAGCAAAATGATGTATTAGAAGCACTTTTTCCTTTAATTAATAAAGAGTATCCACTGTACTTCGAAGTGGATTCTAAGGAAGAAATAGAACGCTTGTTTAGGCTACAGGACGAATTTGGTTTTGATGTGGTTCTAGTTTCAGCAAAAGAAGCCTCTGCTTTAAGCAATGAGCTAAAAGCTAGAAATATCGCTGTACTAGCTAGTCTTGATGTTACAGAGATGCCAGATTGGTTAGAGAAAGAAAACAAGGAAGCTAAAAAAGACGATGGGGAAAGAAGTGAATCAAGTGAGGAAGGAGATTCAGAAGACGCTGAATCGGAAGAACTAACCGAAGAAGAATTAATGTTCCGGTCAAAACAAAAAGAAGCTTGGGAAAAAGAAATAAACAATTTGTCTGCTCTACTAGAAGCGGGTATTCCTACAGGCTTTACTTCTGCTGGCCTAAGTCCTAAAGAATTAATTCAGAAAGTTAATCTAGTTACAGAGAACAGTACATTAACGAAAGATGACATCGTTGGACTAATGACCGTTCATAATGCAAACATATTAGGTATATCTAACCGAGTTGGAACCATAAAAGAGGGCAATAGTGCACATCTAATACTTACTGACGGCCCTTTATTTGAAAAAGGAACTAATATCCACATCCAGGTCAGCCAGGGTGTGATCAATGACTTTATGGAGGACTAACCATGAAAAATACCTTAACAACACTACTTATTATAGCTGTTTTTTCAGTAGGAACTATAGCACAGGAAAAGGGATCTGTACTCATTCAGAACGCAACCTTAATGACGATTACCGATGGCATAATAGAGAATGGTGATGTACTTATTGTTGATGGCATTATATCGGCAATAGGTGCGGATCTTAGTGGTCCCTCAGGAGTATCCGTGGTAGACGGTACCGGTAAATATGTGATGCCTGGTATCATTGATGCACATTCTCACCTAAATACAGTGAGTACTAATGAAGCCAGAAATCCCGTAACGGCAGAAGTAACTATGGAGGAATCTATTAATCCTAATAGCGTCTCCATCTATCGAGCTTTGGCTGGTGGGGTTACATCCATTCACCTAATGCACGGCTCTGCTAATGTTATTGGAGGACAGGGGGAAACATTAAAGCTTCGTTATGGAGTAACTCAGGATGAAATGAGATTTGCTGATGCAAAAAGAACCATCAAATTTGCACTGGGTGAAAATCCAACCCGTGTGCATGGACAGGGTAACGGAATTCAACCAAGAACTCGAATGGGTGTAGAACAGATTATCAGAAGTCATTTTGATGAGGCTCTTGATTATAGAATCAAAAGAGAGGCCTATTTTGCTTCAAAAGAGGCTTATGAAGTAGATAGAAGAGGTAGAACCGCTCCACCGATTCCCGTTGCAAAAAACCTTCGATACGATGTGCTAAATGATATTATCGATGGCGAAATACTGGTTCATTGCCACTCTTATAGAGCAGATGAAATTCTCATGCTCATGCGGGTTTTTAATGATTATGGTATTAAAAATTATACGTTTCAGCATGCAAACGAAGCCTTTAAGGTAGCTCCAGAAATTGCAAAAAACGGAGCTTATACTTCAGTATTTGCTGATTGGTGGGCGTATAAATTCGAGGTTTACTATTCTACGGCTTACAATGCTACCATTTTAAATGAAAATGGTGTGACTAATAGTATAAATAGTGATAGCAATGAGCTTATTCGACATCTAAATCATGAAGCTGCAAAAACCGTTAGATATGGAGAAACCTCAGAATCTGACGCATTAAAGATGATTACCATCAATCCAGCGAAGCAGCTTGGAATTGATGAAATGGTTGGAAGTTTAGAAATAGGGAAACAAGGAGATGTAGCCATTTGGAGTGGTCACCCTCTTAGCATTTATTCCAAAGTAGAGCATACCTATGTTGATGGCAAAAAATATTTTGACCTTTACATGGATCCAGTCGATATGAGAATTGCTGTAGATAGTGAAGATTCTTATGCAGAGGCGGTGTTTAACACCTTCATTCAGGGTAGAGAAGAAGACTCTTGCATGAGTGATGTATTTGAATTAATTGAACAGTAAGTAGAAGGAGTTTAATGATGAAATCAAAAAAATGGAATATTATTCTTGCGCTACTGTTGATGGTAACATTTACGGTGCAAGCTCAGATAACCGGCAAGCCAAATTTTGGAAAAATTGCTATTATTGATGCGACTATACACACAATAACTGAAGGAACTATCCAGCATGGTGTTATTACACTTGATGGTGAAAAAATAGAATACGTTGGAACTGATCGTTCAAAAGTGGGAGGTGGTTACACCGTTATAGATGCCACCGGCAAGCATGTATTCCCTGGCTTTATGGACAGCGGAACTTCATTGGGTTTAGTCGAAGTTAACGCAGTTCCTGTAACAGTAGATAATAGAGAAGTTGGGAATATGAATCCCAACATGTTGGCATTTACAGCCTTTAACCCACACAGTGCTTCTATACCGGTCACAAGGGTGAGTGGGGTGACTCATGTCATAACCGCACCTCAAGGTGGATTGATGTCAGGTCAAGCGGCACTTATGGACCTTTGGGGGTATTCACCAGATTCAATGGCTATTGATGCCACTGCTGGTATGGTACTGAACTGGCCTAGCGTCCAAAGCAGAGGTTGGGGACCAAGAAATCCTGAACAAGCTGAAAAACGATACAAAGAAGCGGTAAGAAATCTAGATAAATGGTTGGATAATGCTCGTTTTTATGAGCAAATGATGAATGAGTTCGAGGCTGATCCTATTGGTAAAACCAAACCTGAAAAGAATCAACAACTACAAGCAATGCGTGCATTGGTTCAAGGCGAAACGCCGTTAATTATTGCAGTATCTAGTGAAAAAGACATTCTTAACGCAATTGAATGGTCTACCCATGAGGAGAATTCATCCTTAAATATTGTATTTGCTGGAGTAGAGGAAGGCTGGAGAGTGTCAGAAAAAATTGCAGAGGCTGGAATTCCCTGCTTAGTTTCAACTCTTTATACTCCTGTTCGTTCCTACGATCACATTCATCGCCCATACGAAAATCCAGCTGCACTTATGAAAGCCGGGGTTAAAGTTGCTATTATGACTAGGGAAGTAGAGAACGTTCGTAACTTACCTTTTAATGCGGGTTATGCAGCTGCCTATGGAATGGGAGCGGAAGAAGCTGTTAAAGCTGTCACCATTAATCCAGCAGAAATATTTGGTGTTTCCGATCGCTTAGGTAGTTTGGAGATTGGAAAGCAGGCTAATTTATTCATTAGTTCTGGAGATCCTTTCGAACCTTTGAGTCAAATTGAGCAGGTATTCATAAAAGGCTACCAAATTCCTATGGACTCTCGACATACTCAATTGTTCGAAGAATTTTTAGACCGTGACGCTACTCAAGAATAAATAGGTATTTGACACTATACTGTTTCAAAAGAACCACTCCTAAAGAGTGGTTCTTTTTTTGGGTAGTTATGTATGTTTTTAAGTAGTTTTGAAAATCTATAAGATTTCAACTATATATTAGTTTTACTAATCAGCTTCTTTGCATCTAATCATTAATAAATATCTAACACCTTACAAGTGGACTATAACACTTGGTGCTCTATTTTTAACCGCTGCTAATTTTTTTCTAGTTTGGATACCCATACTTATTCGTCAAACTATGGATAGGGTTGAGCAGTTAAATGCAGAACGATCTGATGTTTTATCACTATTTGACACTCTGTTCAATTCAGTACAAGGGAGTATTTTAGCAACGAATGCCCTTTATTTAGTTGCAGCTGTTTGTGGCTATGGTTTCTTTCTTTTCTTAACCCGGCAAACACTCATAGTTGCATCGCGAAAAGTAGAGTATGATTTAAGGAACGATGTATTGCATGCCCTATTCAGCTTACCTTCTGTATTCTATGCAAAATATACGGAGGGGGAGGTTTATGTACGAGCAACGGAAGACATAAACAAAGTTCGAGAATATTTCGGGCCGGTTATCATGTACAGTATAAATACGATAACAAGAGCCGGATTCGTAATAGTGATGATGTACATAGTTAGCCGAGATTTAATGTTATGGGCTTTGTTGCCGTTACCTTCATTATCCCTTTTCGCCTATTGGATTACTGGATATATTCACAAGCATTCGATTATCATTCAAGAACAATATTCTAAATTAGCAGATCAAGCTAAAGAAACCTTCGCAAGCATACGTTTAGTTAAAGCGTACAATAAAGGAGAGTTAGAACAACGTAAGTTTGACGTGTTAAACGAAGAGTACAAAGAGAAAAAACTTCGATTAGACTTAATCGAGTCTCTTTTTCATCCTGGTCTTAATTTTTTGATTGGAATATCGTTGATTATCGTTATCTGGAAGGGTGGTCAGATGGTCATTGCTGAAGAATTAAGCATAGGCAATATAGCTGAATTTCTAATTTATGTAACCTATTTAATTTGGCCAGTTGCCGCATTAGGCTATACAACAAATAGATTTCAAAAATCTATTGCTTCTTGGCAGAGGATAAAAGTATTATTCAAAGCGTACCATGACCTAGAACAAGACAAAGGCTTAGACACGGATGATGTCAAAGGCAATATAGAATTTAGAGACATCCAATTTAATTATCCGGATGCAACAGTACCTACACTTGAGCATCTAAACATCAAAATTAAAGCGGGCACTAAAGTGGCTATTGTTGGTCGAACAGGATCTGGAAAAAGTACATTAGTGCAGCTACTACCTAGATTATTTGAACCCACTAACGGTGAAGTTTTTCTTGACGGTATTTCTTTAAAGAACTATTCTAAACGATCATTACGAGATTCTTTAGGTTTTGTGCCTCAGGATCATTTTTTATTTTCAGATACAATAGAAGAGAATATTGGATTTGGAATAAAGGGAGCAACAACACAAGATGTTGAATGGGCTGCAGAAAAGGCACAAGTTCTTGATAACATTTTGGATTTTGATAAAAAATTTCAGACTATATCGGGAGAAAAGGGTATAACCTTATCTGGAGGTCAGAAACAACGAATAGCCATTGCAAGAGCACTTATAAAAAAGCCAAAAATACTCATTTTAGACGATTCATTAAGCGCAGTTGATACTAAAACAGAAGATGCAATTCTCAAATCATTAAGAAATGATCAGACAAAAGTTACAGTTATTGTAATATGTCATCGTATATCAACTATAAAAGATGCTGATTACATTTATTACATAGAAGATGGAAAAGTGAAGGAAGCAGGAATTCATGAAGAGTTGCTTTCACAAAATGGAAGTTATAAGTCGATGTACGACAAACAACTAATAGAACAAGAATTACAAACTATATAATACTAATACATGATTCATTAGGTGTGATTGTTGATTGCAACCACCCATGAATGAAGGGAGAAAAACAAAATGATCGTTGTACCATTAGGCATCGCCTCTGCAACCCCAACATCAATCAGACATTTACCATCGGTAGCCCTATGGCGAGAGGGTAGTGTATTTTTATTTGATTGTGGGGAAAATTCACAAATGTGTATGCTACAAGCTGGATTAAAAAGATCTAAAATTGACAGTATATTCATCACCCATTTCGATGTGGATCATTACTCAGGTTTAATGGGATTGATATCTACACTACAGCTTCAAAGAAGAGAAAAAGAATTAAATTTAATCGGTCCAAAAGGAATTAAAGAGTTTGTTGAGTGGAATCTCGGCTTCTCTGGGGTAGAAATCAGTTTCGATCTAAATTTTGTAGAAGTTAACGATGATATAGAGGAAATGAGAGTGTTGGATACCGACGATTACTACGTTGAGGCCCGTCCACTTAAACATAAAAAATTCTGTCTAGGATATCGATTCCAAGAAAAAGATAAGCCAGGTAAAGTTGATGCTGCCAAGGCTGAGCAGTATGGAATTACAGACGATGAACAGTTTAAATCACTTAAGGCAGGTAATAATCTTACATTAGAAGATGGAACGGTAATTGAATCGTATGAAATTGTTGGGCACCCACGACCTGGCGATAGTTTTGCCTATGTAACGGATACAGAATACTGTCCAAATGCTGTTAAACTAGCCATTAATACCAATATATTGTACCACGAAGCTACATTTGGTAATCAATTGGCAGACAAGGCCAAAGAAACCGGTCATTCTACCGCTGCTGATGCAGCTCGAGTAGCTACAGAAGCCCAAACCAAATTGTTAGTGATTGGGCACTTCTCCGCACGCTACACCAATTTGCACTTATTACTGAAAGAGGCAAGAGAAGGATTCTATCCAACTTGGTTGGCCCATGAATTACGTCCAATTTTCACTGATCCCTCACATGAGAGAGGTATCATAGAATCAAAAGTTGAACTGGTTGATTTAACCAAGAAAAAGCCACACAGTGGTGGCGGTAATTATCGTGGTAGAAGGCCTAGCGGTGAACGTTCTGGTGGAGGTAGACCGGCTGGACATCGATCAGGATCCAAAAACTTCAGACCACGGAAAAGCCAAGATGGTTCTCCTAGTAGAAATAAGGGGCGATATGGCACCAATAACCAAGATAATAGAGGAGGAGATCGTTACCGGCAAAACGGTGGGGGTTCATACCGAAGTAATTCTGGAGGAAGTAGAGATCATAATAATTCCGGCCGAAATAGCAACTATGATGATTCTAAACCAAATAAATCTATAACACCTAGAACCGGGTATGATGATTTTAACCGGTTCTAAACTGTTAATTAGCTAAATTTATGAGTAAGGATCCACAATAAGCTATGGCTAAAACTTTAAAGAAAGCCGCTGATAAAACGCTTATTAAGCGGCTTTACTTTTACATACAGCCCTTTGTTGGCTATATAGCACTCGCTATAGTCCTTTCATTAGCGGTAGCTTACCTAGGAACCGTTCGACCCAAATTAACCCAAATTGCCGTTGATGATTATATAGCCTTTGATAATTTTGAAGGTCTATTTACGGTTATTCTTTTATTGTTTGGGGCTTTATTTGGAGAATTCATCTTACTCATGGTTAACACCTATTTAACCAGATGGTTTGGACAAAATGCCTTATACTCATTACGAAGTGCGGTATTTGAAAAAATTCGAAGCCTTCATGTTCAATATTTTGATCGAAGTCCTATTGGACGTTTAATCACTCGAACTACCTCCGATGTAGAGGCGTTAAGTGAATTATTGTCTGATGGAGTGGTCGCTATTATTGGCGATCTGTTTCGAATATTTTTTATACTGTACTTCATGTTCTCTATGAATTGGGAACTTAGTTTAGTCACTATAGCCATTCTTCCAGTCCTATTTTATGTAACATTTTGGTTTAAAGAACGCGTTCGAGTTAGTTTTCTGAAAGTACGCGATCAAATTTCACATTTGAATTCCTTTGTTCAAGAACATATTAATGGGATGAAGGTGGTTCAATTGTTCAATCGAGAACAATATCAACACGAGAAATTTCAAAAAATAAATCAAAAACATAAAGAAGCTCATGTAGAAACCATTTTTTATTTCAGTATTTTTTGGCCACTGGTTGAAGTATTTGCTTCCTTTGCTATGGCATTAATAGTGTGGTATGGTGGAGGAAGAGCTCTAATGGGAGGGGTAAGCTTTGGTGTCTTGTTAGCTTTTATTCAATACGCCCGTCAATTTTTCCAACCTATACGCGGTTTGTCAGAAAAATTTAATACCCTACAATCTGCTTTAGCCTCCTCAGAAAGAATATTTGAGGTTTTAGATACCAAACATCAAATAAATAATCCTGATAACCCTTCTGTTCTTAATAATCCAAAAGGGTACATCAGCTTTAAAAATGTTTGGTTTAGGTACAATGATGAAGGAAACTGGATCATTCAAGATATAAGTTTTGAAGTGCAACCTGGCGAGCACTTAGCTATAGTTGGAGCAACAGGTGCAGGAAAAACTACTATTATCAACCTGTTACTTAGGTTTTATGAAATCCAAAAAGGGAGTATCTGTATCGATGGGATTGATATTAGAGAACTTGAATTATCAGAACTTCGCACTTTATTTGGACTTGTATTACAAGATCACTCACTGTTTACTGGCACGGTCTATGAAAATATATCATTAGGGAATCCAGAAATTAGTTTAGCTAAAGTAAAAAAAGCTGCTGAAGATGTAGAAGCTAGCCGCTTTATTAAAAAACTGCCTGGTGAATATGAATATGTACTTCAAAAACAGGGTTCTGCATTGTCTATGGGCCAAAAACAATTAATTTGTTTTGTTAGAGCGTTAGTATACAATCCACTTATTATGGTTCTAGATGAAGCTACTTCGAGTGTAGATTCTGAGACCGAAGCCTTGGTCAACATTGCTAGCAAAAAAGCAATGAAAGGTAGAACTACCATTGCTATTGCTCATCGTTTGTCTACTATACAGGATGCTCATACCATCCTGGTAATGCACAAAGGTCAAATACGTGAAGTAGGCACTCATCATGAACTTCTTGCCCAAGAAAATGGCATCTACCGCAAACTATACGAATTACAATACAAGGACCAATCGGTGCAAGTCTGACTTTTTTTGTTTAATCGCTTTCACTACTCCATAACGGAATAGTCCAAAGAAACCTCTTTTTGATTCATACTCTACTGATTCAAAGGTGTTTTGTAGTTCCACTATGATTTCAGAATGAATATATACCCCATGTAACATCATCCAGCGATAAAACCAATCTGAAGAAGTCGACAAAAAGTCAACGATATAAAGTACTCCTGAATCCTTCATGTTTTGGTGTATAGATTCAATGAGTGTAGGTATATTTTCATTCATACTCATTGAATAGGAGCAGATAAAGCAGTCCACGGATGAATCTTGTAGTGAGTTTGACGAAAAATATTCTTCACGTAATTGTACATTTTTGAGCTTGTGAATTTTTTTATATGCTTTGTTTAACATATGAGTTGATGCGTCAAATCCATAAAACACACTGTTTTTAAACACCGGTGCTAGAGCAGAAAGATGAAATCCTGTACCGCATCCAATTTCAACTATACAAGGTGTAGAAGGAGCTGTAGGATTTTTTTTACTTAGCTCTTCTAATTCACTTCGTAGATAATCACCAAGCCACTTTCTCCCCCATAAAATAGCCCATCTGGTAGTATCGTATAGATGACTGTTCCAACGGTAATAGCGTTTAAGATGTCGCTCCGTCTTTGATATTACCAGTGTCTTATTCACTAAAGGCTCGATTAACGATTGATTAAATAAGTACTCGAGTAGCTGTACACGCGGTCTTCTCCCAATTCATTCCGTTTCATTTGATTCACCATAAATTTTTTGGAGACTAGTTCATCAATCCATGGTACCGTTTCGTAGGAAGATCGAAATAGAATTTTCGTGACAGAAGGAAGCTCATTTAGGCGATCCCAGGTATCTT